>NZ_JBIACJ010000005.1:0-355977 GCF_042865275.1 Cytobacillus mangrovibacter
TTGCCGCCCGCTTCCTTCAGATTCCGCGTCACCGCGGACACCCTTGCGCTAAGCTAACCGCTACTTCTGCCTTCACGGCTCGGGACTTTCACCCTAGAGATTACACCCATGCCGGGCGCACAATAAAAAGACCGAAAGGCAAGTGCTTTCGGTCTTTTGTACTTAGTTAGGTTTTTATGAAAGATGTTGTTGTACAAGTTTATTTACAAGTGCTCCATCTGCTTTTCCTTTAACTTTCGGCATAATGGCAGCCATTACTTTACCCATATCAGCTTTTGATTTTGCACCTGTTTCAGTAACCGTTTCTTGTACGATTTTTGAAACCTCATCTTCAGAGAGCTGTTTAGGCATATATAATTCGACGTACTGAAGCTCAGTACGAATTTTTTCAACAAGATCTTCACGACCTGCTTTTTCAAATTCATGGAGGGAATCCTTGCGTTGCTTAACTTCACGAGAAAGGACACTAAGCTCTTGCTCATCGGATAAATCAGTCCCAAACTTAATTGCATCATTTTGCAAAGAAGCTTTAATCATCCGAATAACAGTAAGCTTATCTTTTTCTTTATTCCTCATCGCTTGTTTCATATCCTCATTTAAACGCTCGAGAAGACTCATGACAAACACCCTCTCTTAGAACTTACGTTTTCTTGCAGCCTCAGACTTTTTCTTACGTTTAATACTAGGTTTTTCGTAGAATTCGCGCTTTCTAGCTTCTTGCAAAGTACCAGTTTTAGAAACTGTACGTTTGAAGCGACGAAGAGCATCTTCAAGCGATTCGTTTTTACGAACGACGGTTTTAGACATTCTCTTTCCCTCCCTCCGAGCACAACACACTAACACAACATGTTTTCCATGTACTTTGCAATTATAATATAACAGCATACCTAAGGTCAACTGTATTTCGCCTGTAATGGACGTGTTTTTACCATGAAAATATTGAGAATCCTATTTATTAGGAACAAGCATAATAAATTTCACTCTTATAGCATGTCCCTCATCCTCTAGCCATACATATAATGTAGGGGGTGGGAGCTTGGCCCAGCTAATTTTTTTTATTCTTTTAATCGGTCTTTTTATTTATGGAATGACACTTTTAAGATCTGGATTAATGAACCTATCTGCAAACTCACTAAAAAAATGGCTTGTTAAATTAACAAATGCTCCCTGGAAAGGTGTAATAATCGGTACTTTGATTACGGCTGTCTTGCAAAGCAGTTCCGCAGTAATGATTATTACCATTGGGTTAATTTCGGCTAGAATGCTTAGTTTTCCCCAATCAATTGGAATTATTTTAGGCACAAATATTGGAACTACTTTTACAACAGAATTAATTACCTTCAATATTGAATCCTATATCATTCCTTTAGCCGTAATTGGAGCTATCCTTGCGTTAACTAAAAAGAAGAATCTTCGGAGCACTGGATTTATCTTATTGGGAATCTCCTGTGTATTTGCAGCTATGAGAGGATTTGAGTATTTTGCAGGTACATTAAAAAATATTGAGATTGTTAATCGTTTGCTTCTTACTTTAGATGAAAATCTTCTGTATGGTGTAGCAGCCGGCATTCTAATTACAGCAATTATTCAATCAAGTACTGCAACAACAGGAATTATTATGGGCTTTCTAACAGCTGGGTCGATGGATTTAGATACGGGAATTGCTATTATGCTCGGTTCTAATATTGGGACATGTGTAGATGCCTATTTAGCTTCAATTGGATCTGGGAAGGAAGCAAAGCTTTCTGCCTATGCACATATCTGGCTAAACATCATTGGGGTGATTGTATTCTATCCATTTATTGGTATGCTCACTTCTATCGGGCTTCAGCTAGCAGCAGAAGTGGATGTCCAACTCGCACATATAAGTGTGATATTTAATGTAGTCACATCATTGCTTGTCCTTCCGTTTGCTACACCATTTGGGAAATTTATTATGAAGATTCATGATCGATAAAAATAGAGTTGTTATCGTATGCATTGTTGCTAATGGAGATGTAGTTGGTAGAAGTTGATTTCCGCTCCAGGTACTCGCTTTCCGCGGGGTGGGCGCTGAGCCTCCTCGGCGTGAACGCCTGCGGGGTCTCAGCTGTCCCACGCGTCCCGCAGGAGTCTCGCACCTTCCGCTCCAATCAACCAACCATTTTTGTCAATAATTTTCATCCTTAGACTTTTTTCAAAAAAACAATTTATTGGAAGAGAGCCTAAAAAAAAGAAATGCCGGAATTCGGCATTTCTTTTTTTTAGTAGTCAGAGTCGCTTGTTAAACCTTTGACAATAGCTGCTCCAGAGCTTGCTCCGATTCTTGTTGCTCCTGCATTGATCATCATTTCTGCATCTTCTGCGCTTCTGACTCCGCCTGAAGCTTTGACACCGATATCAGGACCCACAGTTTTTCTCATTAGTGCGATATCCTCTGCTGTTGCTCCTCCAGTACTGAAACCAGTAGATGTTTTCACAAAGTCAGCACCAGCTTTAACAGATAGTTCACATGCTGTAACTTTCTCTTCTTCTGTAAGCAGGCAAGTTTCAATAATAACTTTTGTAAGAGCCTTACCTTTTGCTGCATCAACTACAGCACGGATATCTCTTTCAACTAATTCTAAATCGCCACCCTTTAGGGCACCAATATTAATAACCATGTCAACTTCTGTTGCACCATTTTCGATTGCATTTTTTGTTTCAAATGCTTTTGTTTCAGGTGTTGATGCTCCTAAAGGAAATCCGATTACTGTGCAAACCTTTACTTCAGTGCCTTGCAAAATTTCTGCAGAAACCTTTACCCAAGCAGGGTTTACACAGACAGATGCGAAATTATATTCCTTTGCTTCTACACATATTTTTTCAATTTGCTCTTTCGTTGCATCTGCTTTTAATAATGTATGATCGATCATTCTCGCTACATTTGTTGTCATTTTTATTACTCCTTTTCAAATATAGAGTTGTCCGTACCTCTCACATCATACCATGTCAAAGCAAAAATATCGAGTTCGAACACAATGTTAGCTTTTCCAAATTCATTAGTTTCCAATAAAAAAGGAACTACCTATAAGGTAATTCCTTCTTAGCACTTATACACAAGCCTCGTCTTGCACTTCCAGCAGATCAAGAATCCGCACAAATTCCCCTTTATTATAAGGATATCCGGCTTTTGTTATTTTCACTTTAACGATTTGGCCAACCATTTCTTCTGTCGCTGGGAAAACAACTTTTAGATAGTTATCTGTATACCCAACATAAAGGCCGCTATTTGGCTCATCCTTATATTCTTCTTCAGGAATGACTTCAAGCACTTCTCCCTCAAACTGGGAAGCATATTCCTTCGCAAGTTGGTCAGATAGGGATATCAAACGGTGTACACGCTCATTTTTCACTTCTTCATCTACTTGCTCTTCCATTCTTGCAGCTGGTGTACCTGTACGTTTAGAATATGGGAATACATGTAATTCAGAGAACTTATGCTCTTTTATAAAATTGTATGTTTCCATAAATTCTTCTTCCGTTTCTCCCGGGAAACCAACAATGACATCTGAAGTTACAGCTAAACCAGGGAGTACTTCCTTTAAGCGCTCTAAACGCTCTCCGAAAAACTCCATCGTGTATTTTCGGCGCATCCTCTTTAAAACTGTATTGGAGCCTGATTGGATTGGGATATGAAGATGTCTAACTATCATATTAGATGCTTTAATTACTTCAATTACTTCATCCGTAATTTGGCTTGCCTCAATTGAAGAGATTCGAATTCGCTTCAGTCCCTTTACCTGTGCTTCCATATCGCGAAGCAGCATCGCAAGGTTGTAATCTTTCATATCCTCGCCATAGCCACCTGTATGAATCCCAGTTAAAACGATTTCTTTGTATCCAGCATCAACTAATTGCTGTGCTTGGCGAATGACTTCCTGTGGATCTCTTGAACGCATTAATCCGCGTGCCCATGGGATGATACAGAAAGTACAGAAATTATTACAGCCTTCTTGAATTTTCAAAGAAGCACGGGTACGGTCAGTAAACGCAGGTACATCAAGCTCTTCATATACACGGCTTTTCATGATATTACCTACACCATTAATCGGCTGACGCTCTTCTTTGTATTGCTTAATATAACCAAGCATTTTTACCCGATCCTGTGTCCCAACAACAATATCTACCCCAGGAATGGCCATGATTTCTGCAGGTGATGTTTGAGCATAGCAGCCTGTTACACAAATAACAGCATCAGGATTTTTTCTTACTGCTCTCCGAATCACCTGGCGACTTTTTTTGTCCCCTGTATTCGTCACTGTACATGTATTGATAATATAAACATCTGACATGGATTCAAAGTCAACCCGTTCATATCCCTCTTCTTTAAATAATTGCCAGATGGCTTCTGTTTCGTAATGGTTAACTTTACAACCAAGTGTATGAAATGCAACTGTAGGCATATTTTTTCACTCCATTAATTCAAAATGATAGGAAACAGCTGAAAGCGCATAAAGCGGGGCCGTTTCTGTCCTTAAAATTCTTGGGCCTAATCCGCAAGACTCAAACCCATTTTCTTTTAGCAATGCAACCTCTTGCTCTGTTAAACCACCTTCAGGTCCGAAGACAATCATCAATGATTGCCCTTTTTCTATCTTCGCCAAGGTTTTTGAAAGGACGGAAGCTTCACCTTGTTTGGCTTCTTCCTCAAATGCGATTAATTTATGGTTATATCCCTCACTTATTTTGAGCAAGGACTTGATTTGCAGTGGACTCATTACTTCAGGAAGACTCGTCCGATGGGATTGTTCAGCAGCCTCTTTTGCAATTTTCTGCCATCGATCTATTTTCTTTGCAGCCTTTTTCTCATCCCATTTTACTACTGAGCGCGCTGAAATAAAAGGGAGAAACTTATATGCGCCAAGTTCTGTTCCCTTTTGGATAATCCATTCAAGCTTATCCCCTTTAGGCAATCCGCTCACAATTGTTATATCGATTGGCAGCTCGGATGATTTCTCAATCCATTGTACAACTTCTGCCACCACTTGTTCATCGGTAATTTCTGCAATTGTACAAATCGCTGCTTTTTTCAATGGATCAACACATATGATTTGATCGTTTTCCTTCATGCGCATCACCCGAACAATATGGTGAACATCCTCACCAATAATGCAGAAACGGTTATTAACAGCAGGCTGACTAACAAAATATCGCTGCATTTTTCGCACCTTCTTTCTAACGCATAAAAAGGAGGACAATAAAAGTCCCCCTACTTTAATGAAAAACTACTTTCGTTTTCCAATAATTGCAACCCAGTCTTCCATCTGAAGAGTCTCAACAATTTCAAACCCAACATCAATGATTGCTTCTTTCACTTCTTGCTTTTTCGGCTGAATAATTCCCGAAGCAATGAAGTAGCCGCCCTGTTTAACGACAGATGCTACATCGTTAGTAAATCGAAGGATCACTTCGGCCAATATATTTGCAACGACAATATCAGCACCAGGCTCCACGCCATCAAGCAAATTATTCTGTGAGACATCAACGATCTGATGTACTTTATTTAGTTCGATATTAAGTCTCGCAGAATTTACTGCCACTTCATCAAGATCTAAAGCGATAACTTTCTCTGCTCCAAGCATGGCAGCAGAAATACTTAAAACCCCAGACCCTGTGCCGACATCAATTACTCTATCCCCAGTATTTACTGTACGTTCTAAAGCTTGGATGCACATAACTGTAGTGGGGTGAGTCCCTGTTCCAAACGCCATACCCGGATCAAGTTCAATGATGAGTTCATCACTTGATACTGGCGTATATTCTTCCCAAGTTGGAACAATTGTAAAACGTTCAGAAATCTTAACAGGATGGTAATATTTCTTCCAAGCTGTTGCCCATTCTTCTTCATTTACTTCACTAATGCTAACATCATTTTTCCCAATATCAATATTATATAAAACTAGATTATTGATCGCTTCTTTCATTTCTTCAACAGTCTCTGCAAGGAAGCTATTTTCAGGCAAATAAGCCTTAATGATTACCCCTTCCTCAGGATAGTCATTCGGATTGAGCTGGTAGATTTCGCCGAACTGATCTCTTCTTTCCCTTATAAGCTCAAATGGATCCTCGATAACAACTCCACTTGCTCCGGCCTCATGTAAAATATTCGAAATCGGCTCCACTGCCTCATTTGTTGTATGAATACTGATTTCTGACCATTTCACTTTCTACCAACTCCATTCCCTTTATTCACCTTTAAATGCTCGTTTCACCTTAGCAAAAAAGCTTTCTTCATGCTCTCCTTGTGGTACCTGACCGCTTACCTCTGCAAATTCATGAAGCAATTGTTTTTGTTTTTCCGTTAGCTTTGTTGGCGTAATCAATCGGACAATCACATGCTGATCGCCTTTTCCATAGCCTCTTACATTTGGAATTCCTTTATCCTTTAATCGGAACTTTGTACCTGTTTGTGTGCCTGCAGGTACTTTTAATTTCACCTTGCCATAAAGAGTAGGTACTTCTACTTCATCCCCTAAAGCAGCTTGCACAAATGTGATTGGCATCTCACAATAGACGTCATCCCCGTCTCGCTCGAAGAACTCATGTGAACGAACGTGGAATACGACATATAAATCACCAGAAGGTCCGCCATTTACACCTGGTTCGCCTTGACCAGTCACACGAAGCTGTTGACCATCGTCAATGCCAGCCGGAATTTTCACTTGAATTTTTTTGCGTTTCTTCACTTTACCTGCGCCACCGCATGTAGAGCATTTATGTTTAATTTGTTTACCTGTTCCACTGCAATGATGGCATACACGACGATTAACAATTTTGCCAAAAGGTGTATTCTGCTCCACATTCAGCTGACCTGATCCATGACACTGTCCACATGTTTCAGGCTTTGTACCTGACTTAGCACCTGATCCGTGACATGTTTCACATGTTTCTTCACGAGGGATTTCAATCTCAGTTTCCTTGCCAAAAACGGCATCCTCAAAAGAAAGGGTCATTGTATATTGTAAATCAGCGCCTTGTCTTGGTGCATTCGGATCTCTGCGTCTTGAACCGCCGCCGCCAAAGAACGAACTGAAAATATCTTCGAATCCACCGAAGCCTTCAAAACCACCACCGCCAAAGCCTTGATTCGGATCGGTATGGCCAAATTGATCGTAATGAGCCTTTTTCTGGTCATCACTTAATACTTCATAAGCTTCTTTCACTTCTTTAAATTTCTCATCTGCATCCGGCTCTTTATTAATATCCGGATGATATGTTTTGGATAGCTTTCGATAAGCCTTTTTTATTTCATCCTTGGATGCGCTCTTGCTAACACCAAGGACTTCATAGTAATCCCTTTTACTCATACTGATTACCACTCCCCGAATCATTTCACATAAAGATTATTTTATCATTGTCTCTCTTGCTTGTGCAACAAAAGAAAAATATAAAAGTCAAAGCCAAGATATTCCTGACTTTGACTTTTATAGAACAAAGGTCTTAACTTATTTATCGTCATTAACCTCTTCGAATTCTGCGTCAACTACATTGTCATCACTGCTTTTTCCAGGTTGGCCCTCTGCTCCCCCGGCAGCTTGAGCTTGCTTAGCAGCATCTTCATAAAGCTTCATTGTTAAAGCTTGAACGATTTCTTGTAAAGCGTCTTTCTTTGCTTTAATTTCTTCTAAATCGTTCTTCTCGATTGCTGCTTTTAAAGCATCCTTCGCTTCGTTTGCTTTTGCAACCTCAGCTTCATCTACTTTGCCTTCAAGATCCTTCAATGTTTTTTCTGTTGTGAAGACAAGCTGATCTGCTTCATTGCGAAGCTCTACTTCTTCTTTACGCTTCTTATCTGCTTCAGCATTTTCTTCAGCTTCTCTTACCATTTTATCGATCTCTTCGTCTGATAATCCAGTTGAAGATTTGATTGTGATAGCTTGCTCTTTATTTGTTCCAAGATCTTTTGCACGTACGTTTACGATTCCGTTTTTATCGATATCAAAAGATACTTCAATTTGCGGAATTCCTCTTGGTGCAGGAGGAATATCTCCTAATTGGAAGCGGCCTAATGTCTTATTATCTGCAGACATTGGACGTTCACCTTGAAGAACATGAATATCTACAGCTGATTGGTTATCAGCAGCAGTTGAGAACACTTGTGATTTTGATGTTGGAATCGTTGTATTACGATCGATTAGCTTCGTGAATACGCCACCCATTGTTTCGATACCAAGTGATAATGGTGTAACATCTAGAAGAACAACATCTTTAACATCTCCAGTGATTACTCCACCTTGAATAGCTGCACCCATTGCAACTACTTCATCAGGATTAACTCCTTTATGAGGCTCTTTCCCTGTCGCTTTCTTAATTGCTTCTTGTACAGCTGGGATACGAGTAGATCCTCCAACAAGAATAACTCTGTCAATTTCAGAAGCAGATAGGCCAGCATCGTTTAACGCTTGTCGAGTTGGTCCCATTGTGCGTTCTACTAAACTAGAAGAGAGCTCATCAAATTTCGCTCTTGATAAAGTCACTTCAAGATGAAGTGGTCCTGCTTCTCCTGCTGTAATGAACGGTAAAGAAATTTGAGTAGAAGTAACACCAGAAAGGTCCTTCTTAGCTTTCTCAGCTGCATCTTTCAATCGCTGTACAGCCATTTTATCTTTAGAAAGATCAATGCCGTTTTCCTTCTTAAATTGTTCTACTAAATAATCAATAATTACTTGGTCAAAGTCATCTCCACCAAGGCGATTATCACCAGCAGTTGATTTTACTTCAAACACGCCATCCCCTAATTCAAGAATGGATACGTCAAATGTACCACCACCAAGGTCGTATACAAGGATTGTTTGGTCCTCATCTGTTTTATCCATACCATATGCTAATGCAGCAGCAGTTGGCTCATTGATAATACGTTCTACTTCAAGACCTGCAATTTTCCCTGCGTCTTTTGTTGCTTGACGCTCAGCATCGTTGAAATAAGCTGGAACTGTAATAACGGCTTTAGTTACTTTGTCACCAAGATATTCTTCCGCATATGATTTTAAATATTGAAGAATGATAGCAGAGATTTCTTGAGGTGAATACTCTTTTCCTTCTGCTTCAACTTTGAAATCAGTACCCATATGACGCTTTACTGACATAATCGTATTTGGATTTGTAATTGATTGACGCTTGGCTACTTCTCCTACTTGACGCTCACCATTTTTGAATGACACAACAGAAGGTGTTGTACGATTACCCTCCGGATTTGGAATTACTTTTGCTTCTCCGCCTTCTAAGACAGAGACACATGAGTTTGTTGTACCTAAATCAATTCCAATGATTTTGCTCATATTATTTACCTCCTAAGAATATGTAATTATTGATTAACTTTTACCATTGATGGACGAATCACTCTGTCCTTCAGGATATATCCCTTTTGGAACTCTTCTACAACATGATTTGAATCAAAGCCTTCTACTTCCACTTGCATTATTGCCTGGTGGATATGGGGATCGAATTCTTTCCCAACAGCTTCAATTTGCTCGGCACCTTCATTTTTCAACGCTTCTAGCAGGCCGCGATAAACCATTTCCATTCCTTGCAGAATCGATTTAGCCTGTTCAGTGTCAGCCTCCATTTGAAGGGCTCTTTCGAAGTTATCCATTGCTGGTAATAGATTTGAAATTAAACTTTGTGCTCTATATTTTTCAGACGCTTCAAGATCTAATCTTGCACGACGTCTGCTATTTTCAAAATCCGCCTGAAGACGATAATAGCGATTTTCAGCTTCTGCTAGTTTTGCTTCCAATTCTTCCGCTTTCTCCTGAGTGGATTTCAATTGATCCTCAATTGAAATTTCTTCATTGACTTCGGTTGAAGAATCTTCTGTTTCAGTATCTGTAGGAACTGTATTTTCGTCCGTTTCGATCGTTTCATTCACTTCTTCATTTAACGTGTTTTTTTCCTCTGTCAACTTATTCACCTCCCTTAAAATGCAATTCGAATGGCAAGCAATCCTTCATCAGAATTACTCGGTTACTTGCTATCGTACAGCTTTGTCAAAACAGCCGTTAGATCACGACTGATATAGTCCAGCAAACTAATTACTCTAGAATACTCCATTCTAGTCGGTCCTAAAATGGAAATCGAGCCAAGCTGTTCTGTACCAATTGAATATGTCGCTGTGATCAAGCTACAATTCTCCATAGCCGAATTATTATTTTCTCGGCCAATTTTTATATTGATCCCCGACTGACTTTTACGAATAAGTTCGTATATACTGTCCTCTTGTTCAATCATCATCATTAGATTTCTAATCTTGTCGAGATCATTAAATTCTGGCTGGCTTAACATATTTGCTTTACCGCCAAAGAATAACTTTTCATGAGCTGGGATAAGAAGCGTATCCGCTACTGACTGAAGAATGAAATCATAATTACTTATATGCTGCCTTAAAAGAATCGCAACTTCTTTATAAATTTTATCATTTAGGCTATCAATGGATACACCGGATAAACGATCATTTAAAATATTCGCTAGCTTCTCAAGTTCACTTAAATCCATTGTTTCTGGTAATTGGAACATCCGATTTTGAACATAACCTGAATCAGTTACAATGATCGCCACAGCCGTTTGCTTATTTAAAGGGATAATTTGAATTTTTTTTAACTTATTTTCCCTGACTGCCGGGCCCAATGCAATTGCAGTATAATTCGTTAATTCAGAAAGAATTCTTGCTGAATTTTGAACGATCTTCTCTAACTCATAAATTCTCTCTGCAAATATCGATTTTACTTTATAAACATCTTGCTGATTTAATTTTTGCGGTGAAAGCAAATGATCCACATAGTATCGATAGCCTTTGTCAGATGGAATCCTTCCAGAAGATGTATGTGTCTTTTCAATAAAGCCGAGCTCTTCTAAGTCAGACATTTCATTTCGAATCGTTGCTGAGCTAAAAGAAATCTCTTCTTTTTTCGACAAACTTCTAGAGCCTACTGGCTGTGCAGAATGAATAAAATCATCAATAATAACCTGAAGTATCAATAATTGCCTATCAGTCAACACGGTTATCACCTCTGTTAGCACTCTTGAATAGCGAGTGCTAATTCTAATAATAAATTATCAAATGACAGGGGCAGTGTCAATTCATTTGACTAGATTTTTACATATAAATTAAAATTTCCGGTATAGATTTATTGTCAGAAAAGGCTGCATCAACTATCTAAGAAATGATTGAAAAACCTCATTTCCAAGAAAACGCCCCTTTTTGGTTAATTGGATCTGATGCTCAGTTACATTTAGTAGCTCTCGGGAAATCAGCTCGTTTATTTCCTTTTTATATAAGGCAGTAGGGTTCTGTCCAAACTTTTCTTCAAATCTCACAATCGAAACACCTGCTGTTTTTCTTAGTCCAAGAAACATTTCTTCTTCCATTTGTTCTTCAATAGTCACCTTATGCTTTTCCAAAATCGGCATTTTACCATTATTAATTGATTCCATATATTTCTTTAACGGACCATGGTTGGAGATTCGGAAGCCGTCTACATATCCATGGGCTCCAGCCCCAAACCCGTAATAGGACTCATTATTCCAATACGTTAAATTATGCCTGCTTTCAAAGCCTGGTTTCGAAAAATTACTGATTTCATACTGCTTATATCCATGCTTGTCCATTTCTTCCATTAATATTCGATACATTTCTGCCTCGACATCTTCACCTGGTGATGGAAGCTTTCCTTTTCTCATTAAATTATAAAAGACAGTCTTTGGTTCGATAATTAAGGAATAACCAGAATAATGCATGATATCTAAGCTAAAGGAGGTCGTAAGTGTTTCTTTAAAATCAGCGAGTGTCTGCCCAGGCAAGCTATAGATCAAATCGATGCTAATATTTTTAAAACCTGTCTTCTTCGCGGATTCAATGGATTGAAATACATCTTTTGCCCGATGTACTCGTCCGATTCTTTTTAACAGCTCTTCATTAAAAGTCTGAACACCAAAACTAATTCGATTAACTCCAGCATTATAAAGGATTTGGAGCTTTTCTTCTGAAAGATCACCCGGATTTGCCTCAAATGTGAACTCGGTTTCTTGATTGTAAGGAAGGTGTTCCTTAATTATGTGGCAAAGCTTTTCTAACTGCTGTTCATTTAATGCAGTCGGCGTGCCTCCGCCAATAAAAATCGTATCTAAATGTACAGTTGGTGATGTAGAAAGCGTAAGTTCCATTTCTTTTGCAAGGGAATCGAGATACTCATCGACTGGCTGTCCTTTTAGAAATACTTTATTAAAATCACAATAGTGGCAAATATGCTCACAAAAGGGAATATGTATATATGCTGCTTGAATCATTTTTTCACTACCTTTATTTAATAAATCTTGTTAAACCAAGGGACACACCCTAATGTAGATTGTAAATGTCGGACTGCTTCAACTCAATGCGCTGGTTATTACTCCGTACATAAAAGCTTATTCCTTGAATCAGTCCGACCATTTATTTTCCATATGAAAAGAGGTTGTATCTGCTTTATGACAAAAGCATATCCAACCTCCCTGTACAAAGCAATGATATTTACTTTTTCGTACCGTTGTCGTCCATTTTCAAGACTGCCATGAATGCCTCTTGGGGAACCTCAACAGATCCAACTTGCTTCATCCGCTTTTTCCCTTCTTTTTGCTTTTCTAAAAGCTTTCTTTTCCGGGAAATGTCACCGCCATAACATTTAGCAAGTACGTTTTTGCCCATCGATTTGATGGTTGAACGTGCAACAATTTTTTGGCCGATTGCTGCTTGAATCGGAACCTCAAATTGCTGACGAGGTATAAGCCCTTTTAATTTTTCAACAATAATTTTTCCACGCTCATAGGCGAAGTCCTTATGCACAATAAAGCTTAACGCGTCTACTTTTTCAGCATTTAATAGAATATCCATCTTTACAAGCTTGGATGGCTTATAGCCAATTAACTCATAATCAAAAGATGCATACCCTTTTGTATTTGATTTCAGCTGATCAAAGAAATCATAGACAATTTCAGATAATGGAATTTCATAGATAATATTTACACGGGATTCATCCATATATTGCATATCGATAAAGATTCCTCGTTTTGCCTGACAAAGTTCCATAATTGCACCAACATAGTCATTTGGAGCCATCATTGTTGCTTTTACATATGGCTCTTCTACCCGGTCAATTTTTTGCGGTTCAGGCATGTTCGAAGGATTATCGACCTTCACTCTAGATCCATCAGTCATAATAACATCATAAATAACACTTGGAGCTGTAGTAATTAAATCGATTTTGAATTCACGTTCGATCCGCTCTTGAATAATTTCCATATGAAGCAATCCAAGGAATCCACAGCGAAAGCCAAAGCCTAAAGCTTGAGAAGTTTCTGGCTCGAACTGCAAGGCTGAGTCATTTAATTCTAACTTTTCGAGTGCATCACGCAAATCATTGAACTTAGCGCTGTCAATTGGATAAAGTCCACAATATACCATTGGGTTTAATTTACGGTAACCAGGCAAGGCTTCTGCTGCACCATTCTTTGCACTTGTAATCGTATCCCCTACACGTGTATCACCGACATTTTTGATGGCTGCTGTTAAGAAGCCTACATCTCCAACAGTCAGTTCATCCTGTACTAGCGCTTTTGGTGAAAACACACCTACTTCAACGACTTCAAATTCCTTCCCTGTTGCCATCATTTTTATTTTGTCTCCGGCCTTAACTGTTCCTTCAACAACTCGAATATAGGCAACTACTCCTCGATAGGCATCAAAGAGGGAATCGAATATGAGCGCCTTTAATGGTGCATCAGGGTCACCTGTTGGAGCAGGCACCTTTTCAACCACTTGTTCTAATATTTCTTCAATCCCTATTCCAGCCTTTGCAGAAGTAAGAACAGCTTCAGAAGCATCAAGTCCGATTACTTCTTCAATTTCATTTCTTACTCGCTCTGGGTCTGCACTCGGAAGATCAATTTTATTAATGATTGGCAGAATTTCCAAATCATTATCAAGAGCCAAATAAACATTGGCAAGCGTCTGCGCTTCGATCCCTTGTGCTGCGTCAACTACTAAGATTGCTCCTTCGCAGGCAGCCAAGCTGCGCGAAACCTCATATGTAAAGTCGACATGTCCCGGTGTATCAATCAAATGGAAAATATATGTTTCGCCATCTTTTGCTTTATATTTCAATTGAACGGAATTAAGTTTAATTGTAATTCCACGTTCACGCTCTAAATCCATGGAATCAAGAAGCTGTGCCTTCATTTCACGTGAGGTCAATGCATTCGTTTTTTCAAGAATGCGGTCAGCTAATGTTGATTTTCCATGATCAATATGAGCAATGATGGAAAAATTCCGTATTTTTGATTGTCTCTTTAATCTTTCTTCTCTATTCATTGTTTCACTCCTACTAGAAAAGCATCAGGCACCATCATTTTAGTGCCTAGAGCTAAACTTCCATCTAACTTTATAAGCTATTCTTTCTATTTCATCGAACACGCACTATTTTTTGATTATAGCAGTACGTTTATGAAGATTCAATGCTCGTTATTGAGAATAGAAAGAGCAATCAAAAAAAAACGGCTGCATTCATACAGCCGCTTATTCCCCATTTATTAAATTGGTTAGATGATCAATGCCTTTTTCCGTTGCACCTGATATGCCTTCTGAAAGGGATTTACCAAGAGAGGAGAAGAAATTATATGCTTTCATTTCTTCAAGCTTTTCCTTTTTTTGCTGAAGATCATGGCTTGATATATTATTGCCAAGAATGGATGCTTGAAGCTCTCCACCTTCATTTTCATTTACGGTAAAGGCATCTTTGAAATTCGCATCATCATAGCCTTTCATATTGTTAATGCCTTCATTTGCGAGCTGCATACCGAATAGCACCGCAATAAACATAAATGAGAGAAGGAAAAAGGCTTTCACCATAAACCATTTCATAATATATCACCTATCAATTTTATTTTTGGTAGTTTTCACAAACATTGTTGTAATGAAACATTAGGTAGAAGTTGATTTCCGCTCCAGGATGCTCCCTTTCCGCGGGGTGGGCGCTGAGCCTCCTCGTCGCTTACGCTCCTGTGGGGTCTCAGCTATCCCACACTTCCCGCAGGAGTCTCGCACCTTCCGCTCCAATCAACAACTTTTTTTGTCAACATTATTCACTTACACAACCTATGCAAAAACAACAATCTTTTAGAGAAGAGCCTTATTTTTTATCCGCTTGATCTTGTACAGGCTGATTCACCTTTTCTGCCTGCCAGTAAAAGTCACTAAAGACGTCAGCGAGAGCTCCAGCTGATAGATAAAGCTCTTCAAAAGTATTATCAACACCGCCAAATTCGATAAGCATTGCATTTTCGGATAAATCCTGATTATATTTGGCATTCCCCTCGGACTTCACAATTACAGCCCTGCTTAACCCCGGATATTTTTCATTAATCAGCTTATGCAATTTCTCTGCAAGCTGCAGGTTTTTTTCAAAATTCGCATGCTTCTTTCCTACGACAAATGCTAATTTGGCATAATTCTTCCCATTGATTGAAAGAGTTGTATCTTCTTTTCTTTTTGAGTCTCGATGAATATCAATAATATATTGTAAATCTTTGTTTCCAGCCATCGCTGCCTGAACAACAGGCCTAGATTCACGATATGATGCACCATACCCAAGTTCCTTCTGATTTAAAATTGCATTGATATCTGTCTTATCAATGGATGTGCCCACACCGCGGCTTTCAAGCTCTTCTTTCAACTTATCTCCAATTTTTGTCACATTTAATTGAGAGTGATACGCTCGATCTGGATCAGTTTCTCCTTTTAAATACGGCAAATAGGATTCACGGTTATGAGTAAAATAAAGATGAACGACTTTTCTTTCTCCAGTAGTTAACCCAGTATTAGGAACTTGGTTTCCTTCACTCGGTGGCTGATCGATATTTTCCGTATTCTGCAAGGTTGCTTCTTGCTCTGCCCTCAACACCTCTAGAGGAGGGGTAGACTCCATTGGCATATTTGTATAGTCAGTTCCTTCACTCGCTACAACAATCTCACTATCGTATAAAGAAAAAGATGGCAGCTCTCTTCCTAATAAACTTCGAGGATCGTCTAAATTAATATTTGTTGAAAGTTTAAAAATAAAGTTCATTAATGTTGGCTTGTCTTTTTCTTCCCCTAACCCTTTCAATAAATGGTGATTTTCCCACCCAAGCAAGTGATACAGCATTTCTCCTGTCACTTTATTCGTCGCTGTGTTTACAGATGCAGAACTAATTCTAAATTCAGGCTTTAAGGATGTTAACACGCCACTAATTGCAAAGATTAAGAACAGAAATAAAATAAAGCCTCCACAGATTTTCAGTAAGCTCGTCCCTTGTACAAAAACAATCAATCCATTTGGTTTTAAAGGTTTCATCGTTCCACCTCTCTTTAAGCAAGTCTAGTAATTCATATGACTTTGCTAGAGAAGATAGAACCTTAAACAATTAACTTGGTTATCATTTCCTATACCAGTATGAGGATATTGACTGGTGCATTAACACCTTACTGCCACTTAGGACAAGGGACCTGTCCCGTTATCTCGTATAGAAACCTGCATTTTCCTGTTTTACGTTGTTGTGTAAGGCTGCATTTAGTCCATTGGCAATGAGATTGGCCATGTCTTCGATAAATACGTCGACTTCTTTTGGTGTGACCATGAGATTATGGCCAATTGGTGATAAGACTTCATAAATTAGCTTCCGTTTCTCTTCTTCTGGTAATGTGCCGATCATGCCTAAGAATGTTTTGCGATGCTGCTCTTCAGGCAGATCTTCTTCCGTTAATTTCTTTCTTTTGCCAAAGGTCATTCCAGCTGGAGCCAGTGCTCTTGATGGTCTGTCCCCTTCTTTAAGCTCTTTCCCGAAATGCTTTAAGATAAAATCAATCGTATCACTTGTTATCGAAACAGCATCTACCACTGTTGGAACACCTATCGCAACAACAGGTATACCTAAAGTTTCTTTGCTGATTTCCTTTCGTTTGTTTCCAACCCCGGAACCAGGATGGATTCCCGTATCAGAAATTTGGATGGTTGAATTAACCCGCTCAATTGACCGTGAAGCTAACGCATCAATCGCAATAACAAAATCTGGTTTTGTTTTTTCAACAATACCAAAGATAATATCACTTGTTTCGATTCCAGTTAAACCCATTACTCCTGGTGCAATAGCACTAACTGGACGATAGCCTTCCTCAACACTTTCTGGCTGCAATTGATAAAGATGCCTTGTAACGAGCAAATTCTCACATACTTGAGGACCTAATGCATCTGGTGTCACATTCCAGTTCCCAAGACCGACCACTAAGCAAGACGAATCTTCTTTTATTCCAAGCTGTATTAAAAATTGAGAAAGCTCTTCAGCAAATACTTTTGCTACCTTTTTCTGCATTTCTGTATCTTGCTGGCGAATTCCCACAGCCTCCAAAGTTAAATATCTTCCTTCTTTCTTTCCTAGCGCGGCAGCCCCTTCCTTTGTTACCTCCACAAAGGAAACTTTAATCTCGTCCTCTTCTTTTTCTTTTATAATCACGCCTTCTATTTGTGAAAGGTTAGCTTGCTCTTGAACTTGCTTTTGCCGATCAGCTATTGCCATTTCACGCGCCTCAATTGCCAGATCAGTTCTGATTGCATATTTGCTTAAATCTAGTTCTTCCAAGATGATCCCCCTCGCATTCTTCACTAATTACTATTGAATAATTACAAGACCTCCTCCTATCTTTTCCGTTTAATTGGTAAAACATTCATATGAAGGCAAGTGATTATTACATACTGTTTATCCTATTCATGAAAGTCACTCTATCTATTTAGAAGGAGAGTATTGCAAAAGCCTCGAGTATTTGATAAAATATCACTTGTTCTTAATAATTGTTAATGAATGTGAATGTCGAGTTAATATAATCTCGATGCTTTTTTTGTAGGAGGTGAATGGAATGCCAAACATTAAATCTGCTATTAAGCGTGTAAAAACGAATGAAGCTAAAAATGCTCAAAACGTTACTGTTAAATCTGCTATGCGTACAGCTGTTAAGAAAGTTGATGCTGCAATCGTTAGTAACGATGCTGCTGCTGCAAAAACAACTTTCGCTGATGCTGCTAGTAAATTAGATAAAGCTGCTGCAAAGGGTCTTATCCACAAAAATGCTGCTGCTCGTAAAAAATCTCGTTTAATGAAAAAAATGAACTCTTTAAACGCTTAAGTTTAAAGATAACGGCTATCTTTTGTGGATAGCCTTTTTTTGTATCCAAAATATATGGTCGACCCGGTACTGAACAAGCAGTACTATCGGGTGCAGTGACCTGAGGCTGACCGATATTTATTTGCTCGAAAAAGGCTGACCGGATAAACTCGGTCAGCCTTTTTACTTATACATGATCGTTTAAACGAAATAAAAACATCTCAATCAGCAAACCTTTGCTCATCCCACCTGTTTTCATCTGATAATCTGCATCTGCCAGTAACTTCATAATATTTGCTAGTTCTTCATCCTTAAATAGCTTTGCCTGTCCAGCTGCCAGCTTTATACGAAAAGGATGAATCTTTAGATGACTGGCAATTTGTTGTTGACCATAGCCTCTTCTTGCAAGCTCCTTCACCTGATAAATCAGTCTAAATTGGCCAGTAATAATCGAAAGGATTTTTATTGGTTCCTCGTTTTGCTTTAACAGATCATAATAAATTCTTAAAGCATCCTCAATTGAACGATGAACAATTTTATCTATAAGTGCAAAAATATTCTGTTCTAGTGAACGAGAAACAAGCTTTTCTACTGACTCTTCATCAATTTTTTTCTCCGCTCCTGAGTATAAAGCAAGCTTGTCTACCTCGCTTGTTAGCGTAAATAAATTCGTTCCAGCTAAGCTGAGCAGTAAATCCATTGCAGGCGCATCAATTTCTACTCCATTATAGGCAGAACGTTCCTTTATCCATGCCTTCAGCTCTCCCTCATTAAGCTGTTTTGCTTCTAAAATTGCTGCTTTTCTTTTTAACTCCTTAGTTATCTTTTTTCGTTCATCAAGCTTTTCGTATGGAGCGCTGAATACAACAATGGAATAGGGTGAGGGCTCTTTCAGATAGGCTTCAAGCTTTGCCAGATTATGTTCCACTTTTTCTTTCGTTTTCGCAGCTGTTAAAAATACGGGATTTTGCAAAAAAATTAATCTTCTTTCACCCATAAAAGGAAATGTTTCTGCATCTTCGAGTGCCGCATCAATTGTTGTTTCCTCTAAATCATAAGAAGACAGGTTAAAATCGATGCCATCCTCGTTTAATACATGATTTATTAATAGCTGCTTTGTCTCATTAATAAGAAATGCCTCAGGACCATATAATAAATATAAAGAGCTAAATTGCTTTGCTTTAATTTGTTTCCAAATATCAAAAATCACTTTCCTTCGCTCCGATCACAAAAGTTTACCTATCCTTAATCCTAAAGAAGCTTGGACAGTTTGACAAGGTAAACAAAAAGGAAATTTATTTGATTCATGACTACTTATTTTTTGCAGCATAAAAGGAATTGACACATTATATAAAGTGCCAATTCCTCCATCTATATAGAACGTCAAAACATAAGGCCTAGGATACTCATGTTTTGACGGGTGCACCATTGTAATACTATTCTTTCCACTTGTTTTTTACTTATTTGTGACAACTCTTGTCAATAAGAGAAAAGCGGCGAGGAACGCTAGATTTTTTCAATCTAATGCCTTATACTATATAGGAAATAGGAGGGGTAGACTGTGAACGAATTTGAAAAAGACGTCCAATATAAGCAGAATGATGCCATTGACTCTGGAATTGGATTCATCGTATCTTTCGGTTTCTTCGCAACTGTATTCATCATTGGGACAGTCATTAAAATCATAGGTTCTTAATGACTACATAGAAAAGCGGAAGGTGCTTAGGTTTAGGCGACAAGCATAAGACGAGCCGGCAGAAAGGTTGTTCTTTAACCTTTTTGACGGATTGGCTCATGACCTCGAGCCGATGGCACCTGAAGCTAGACAATATGGTGCTACTTAGAGGCTGCTTTGTGCAGCTTCTTTTTCATTTTAATTACTATATATTATGGATGCTGCGCCGAAAAGGTTCCATGATCACCTGAAAAAATATAGGTAATTGCCCCATGAATATCCGTTCGTAATATCCTAATCCTTCTTTCCTTTAAGTTTTCTAATACCTCTTGATGCGGATGTCCATAGCGATTGTTTTTGCCAGCTGAAATAACAGCAAGCTTCGGCTGCACCTGATCAAGAAAAAGGGGTGTTGTGGACGTTTTGCTGCCATGGTGCCCAGCTTTTAGTACATCAATTTTTAAATTATTATAGTGCTCTACTAATTGCTCTTCCCCCTTTTCCTCCAAATCACCTGTAAAAAGCCATTTCAATCCTCCAATTGCAGCAAAGAGAACGATTGATTGATCATTTCTCTCTAATTGCACTCCCTCCTGTGGTGATAAGACATGAAATATAATATTTTGTGATTCCCAGCTATCCCCAGCAGATACAAATTGCCAAGGGATCCCTTTCTTTTTGGCTGTCACTAATACCTTCTTTTCCAGCTCCGAGAGCTCTTGGCTTTTCGGCAAAATAATCTCTTTCACCTTTATCTCATTGATCACCTCTGCAGCCCCGCCTATATGATCTGCATCTCCATGTGTCAAAACAAGCTTATCAATCCTCGTCACTCCCTTGCTTTTCAAAAATGGGACAATAACATCTTTTCCAACCTCAAAAGGTTCCTTCCTTTCTCTCCATTCCTCCGTATTAAATCGAATATTCCCACCTGTATCGATTAAATAATTCCCCTTTCCATAAGGCAGTTTAATAAAGATGCTGTCCCCTTGCCCTACATCAATAATGGTCAATTCTCCGTACGGAGAGAACATATGGCTGATTGCGTGGATAAGCATAATACTAAACGGAACGCATAAGATTTGAACAAACCTCTTGATTCCTTTTATATGCTCCCATAATGAAAAAAACAGTGGTGTACTTAATAAATACATAAACATGATAAGCATGGGGGGCCGCCCAAGGGTAAGCATCGAAAATGGAAGAAGTGAAAGCTTTAATGCTCCATAATCCATCCACATAATGATTAGATTCAATGGATGAATCAATAAATTAATTATTGTCCCAAATAATAAATGTAAAAGGAACAGGAAGAAAAGTGCAGGTAGTACAATTAGTGAAAATATCGGAATAAAGATAGCATTTGCTAATATTGAGATGAGAGATACTTCATAAAAATAATAAAACATAATAGGTGTAGCCGCTAATTGACATATAAACGAAGTTGCTGACAGGAGGGAAATAGGATTAGAAAATCTCGGTAAGAGAATGGGTGCGGAAAGAATGAGGGAAAAGCTTACACCAAAGGATAGCTGAAACCCTACATCATAAATCACATATGGTGTGAAAAAAGTATAGATAATAAAGACAATACTAATAATATCGATTGTATTTAATGAAAATAAACCCCATTTCCTCAGTGCTAAAAAGAGAATCATCATAAATACAGCACGAATCACTGAAGGAGCTGCACCCGTCAGTAAGGCATAACAAGGCAAGAACAGCAATAAGGCTGTGGTCATCCTTTCTCTTCTGATCCCAGCACGAATGCCAAGAAAGTAAATCATCCCTGCAAGCATGCCAACATGGAGCCCTGAAATGGCAAGCAGATGGACAATGCCAAGTTTTTCGTATGACCGCAATACATCAGGATCAATGAAATCACGTTCACCAAAAAGTAAAGCTGCTGCTAACGGAGCTGTTTCTATCGGGAAATTTTCTTGTACATAGGTTATTCCTTTTACTCTTAAAATACGAAAGAAAGTGAACAGAGAATTGGTCTGAGGACTGCATTGCGAGAGGTCCAGCTGCTCCACTTTAAGCAGCCAATACATTTGATTTCTATTTAAATAATCCTTATAGTTAAAAGCATTCTCATTTGTGGATGGATTGGGTTCAATAAGACTGCCTGTTACCTTACAAGCCATGCCTGTTTTTAAATGTCTTGAAAGCCATTCTTTTTCTTGTACTGTTTTTATTTTATAGGATAGGACAAGTTTTTCTTTGCGGTTGAGCTCTTTTCCTTTTGCTGAAAATAACTCTCCATCTATTTTTACATCCTCTTGTATTTGGACATAGAAATTAGTTTCTTCCGCTAGAAACTTCGTCTTATTTGCTTTTTCAGCTATTTCACTTCGAGCGAGAAATAGGATGAAGATCAAGCATAAAATGAATAGTTGTTTGGAGGGGAAGGCTTTCATTTTATACAGAAAAGTGAATAGCAATATGAATAAAGCTGAAAAGAAAAAGAGATGAACAAAAATAGCTAGTATACCAAGAAGTGCTGCAACAGTGAAATAAATCCATCTTCCTTGCACCTTCAATTATTCTCCTTTTTATTTTTGGCTGTTTTCGCTAACATTGTTGCTTTTAACATCAATCGGTAAAAGTTGATTTCCGCTGCAGGTCGCTCGCTTTCCGCGGGGTGGGCGCTGAGCCTCCTCGACGCTAAAGCGTCTGTGGGGTCTCAGCTGTCCCACACTTCCCGCAGGAGTCTCGCGCCTTCCGCTACAATCAACAATCTTTTTTGTCAACAGTATAAATTTTCACAACCTATATAAATAAAGCGAGTAATCATGTAGCAACGATTCTCCCTTATTATTATTAGACTGATTTAAATCAAGGTATTATCTTTTTGCGAATGGAATTCAATAGATATATCATTACCTTCCACTTGTTCTACCTTTACGCCTGCCATTTTAAAGAGTTCGATGGCATAGGGGTGATTTTTGTAATCCTTTGAATAGTAAACGGTTTTAATTCCTGCCTGGATAATTGCTTTAGAGCACTGCAGGCAAGGGAAGTGAGTTACATATATTTCAGCATCGCTTGTTGGCACACCAAATTTTGCACATTGTAGAATAGCGTTCATTTCAGCATGGATCGTCCGAACGCAATGATTATCAATCACATAGCAGCCATCGTCTATACAATGCTCCCCACCGGTAATGGAGCCATTATATCCACCAGCAATAATTCTCTTATCTCTTACAATCGTTGCTCCTACAGATAGTCTAGTACAAGTACTCCTTAAAGCAAGCAAATGACTTTGCGCAATGAAGTACTGATTCCAAGATATTCTTTCCATTCATTACTCCCCTTTTCTTTTATCCGACAATTCTTTAAAAAGTCACCTTAAAAATTAGTTTAAGCCCCTATCAATAATGGGTCAATGGTTCTTTCACTTTACCTTTATACTATCCTGTAATTTTTCAAAGCTCTTTTCCCCAATGCCGCTAATCATTTTTAAATCTTCAATGGCTTTAAAAGGGCCGCTTTTGTCACGAAACTCGATGATGGCCGCAGCTTTAGCAGGTCCAATTCCTGGTAAAGTTTGCAATTGTGATTCATCAGCTGTGTTTATATTAATCTTGCCATCCGCTTGTTCTGTACTGCCGGCAGCGGTAACTGTTCCTTCTACTTGTTCCATTTCTTCACCAACTTCTGGAACATAAATAACCATTTCATCCTCTACTCTTATAGCAAAATTTATCTTTGCTTCATCCGCAGTTTCTGTTAGGCCTCCCGCTTTATTGATCATGTCAATTACCCGTTCATCTGATTCAGCCTCATACACACCTGGTTTTCTAACAGCTCCCTTTACATCGACAATGACCTTCATCACCACTTCTGCTTCGTCTTCCACATTTCCCTTCAAAACATTTTCCTCATCATCTAGCCATTCTTCTTCATCTTCAAACATATTGCTTTGATCTTCTAGTGGATCAATTAAGAAATAAATGAATACAATCCCAATGATAATACCCCCTGCTACATATAATTTATTTGCTTTTAGCCAATCAATCATTGAAATCTTCCTTTCTTTTTTTAGCATATTCAATTATAGAAGTTCATATCGTATAGGAGGAAGCTTTGGGTCCGAAGGAGGGATGGAACAATGAAAATAGGAATCATTGGTACAGGTAATATGGGGAGAATTCTGGCAGAGGCATTACTTGATGGAAAAGCCGTTTCCCCTTCTTCCATGACGATTACCAATCGAACGTTATCAAAAGCATTGGAAATCAAGAAAAATTACGAGGACATACATGTCAGTGAAAGTGGAAGAGATGTGGCAGAGCGATCCGAGCTTATCTTTGTATGCGTAAAGCCACATGATGTTCATAAAGTCATTAAAGATATTTATCCAGTCTTAACGAAAGAGAAATGTATTGTTTCTATTACCAGTCCAATCAGCGTTGAACAATTAGAATCCATTACACCTTGTTCAGCTGCAAGGGTTATTCCCAGTATAACTAACAGGGCACTTACAGGTGTTTCATTAGTATCATTTGGTGCCAGATGTGAGACAGTGTGGAAAAAGGAGATACAAAGTCTATTTGAGAAAGTGTCAAAGCCAGTTGAGATTGAGGAAAATATTACACGGGTTGCCTCTGACATTGTAAGCTGTGGTCCTGCCTTTTTTAGCTACTTAACCCAGCGTTTTATTCTTGCTGCGGTAAAGGAGACAGATATCGATCAAGAGACCGCTACAACTCTTGCTGAAGAAATGCTGATTGGCATGGGAGAACTCATGAAAAAGGGCTTTTATACATTGCCGACATTACAGGAAAAGGTATGTGTAAAAGGAGGTATTACCGGTGAAGGCATCAAGGTGCTGGAAAATGAATTAGGAAATGTATTTGAACATATCTTTCAAGCAACCCATTCAAAATTTGCAGAGGATCGAGAACAAGTAAAAAGTCACTACACCATTCAATCTTAACTATTCGACAAGAATCGAACGAATCCTTCTTGTTTTTATTTTTTATAACAAAAAATGCAGAGCCAGAATTAAATCCGGCTCTGCTTGTTTATTTTTTCCGACAAATAAAGATGATCCGTTCAGACTGTGTTTGTGGTGAGACAGACTCAAAATCTGCCGCTACTTCCACAACCTCAAAACCAGCCTCTCTTAGCCAAGTCTCATAGATTTCTATTGGATAGGTCCGCTGGAAATGAAGTTCATCATATCGATCATACATCCCAGATTTATGATCAAGAACGAAGAAACTTAAATCATGTTCCACACTATTCGGGAACTCTCCTTGATAGCTATTCCAAATATAACTAATTTCTTCATCATTTAAGGTAAAGGTTTGATTCATAAATATCTGCAAGATCTTATGAATAGAATGGACATCAAAAATGAAAAGGCCTTTATCATCCAAATGCTCATAAACATGCATGAAGGTATCTAAAACTTCTTGCTCTGACTGCAAATAATTTAAAGAATCACAAAAAATGCCGATAATATCAAATTGTCCTAGCCCTTCAAGCTCAGCCATATTCTGCTGATAGAATTGGATATCCATTCCGTTATCAGCCGCTTTTGAATGAGCAACCATCAGCATATCTTCTGAAAGATCAACACCTGTTACATGATAGCCCTTCTTGGCAAATTTAATAGAAAGCTCACCCGTTCCACAAGCAATGTCCAAAAGTCTCTTCCCTTGAATATTATATTTCTGGGTATTTTTCATAACAAGGTCTACCCATTTATCATAGGGAACATCTTTCATCAACTCATCATAGACATATGCAAACTTCCCATAGGTCATTGATTAAGCTCACTTTGAATATCTTCAATCGCTGCATCGCCCCATAAGCGTTCTAAATTATAATAGCTTCTTTCATCACGATGGAAGATATGAGCAACTACATCTCCAAGATCAACAAGGATCCAACGAGCTTCATCAAAGCCTTCCATTCTCTTTACTGAAAATCCAAGTTCTTCGGCTTTTTCCTTCATTTCCTTCGCAATTGCCTGAACTTGCTTATCAGAATTTCCGTGGCAAATAAGAAAATAATCGGCAATCAAAGAGACACCCTTCATATTTAATGCAACGATTTGTTCTGCTCTCTTATCATCAGCTGCTTTAACTGCAGTTAATAGTAAATTTCTTTCACTCATTCAATCAGTCCTCCAGGTTCATAATTAGGTCATTGTATGTGTTAAATGTAGCAGGGAATATTGGCTGATCCTTTTTCATTAAAAAAAAGATAGTATTTTGGATCGATTTAATTAAAGCATGATCCAAGCTTGTTTTCGCGATTTCCCGCACTTCTTCTACTCCAGGAAAATGTCTTCCAGGTTCAATATAATCGGCCAAATAGATGACTTTTTCCAACAAGGTCATGCCAACCCTGCCAGAAGTATGGTATCTAATGGCATCAAGTATTTCTTCATCCTCGATCCCGGCTTCCTTATGAACAAGAAAAGCCCCAACTGGAGCATGCCAAAGTTCACTATTGTATCGAAGAAGCTCGACCGGCATTCCTTGGTCAATAATGTGTTGTTTCATTTCCTCTTTCGGACGGAATTTTGCATAATCATGAAAAATGGCAGCTAGCTCAGCCTTCTTTTCATCTGCTCCGTACCTTTTAGCAAGGGCAATCGCTGACTCCATAACACCAAGCGTATGATTATAGCGATGCTCTGTCAATTGATCCTTCACTTTTAATAAGGCAAGATTACGATCCATATAAATTTTTCTCCTTAATATAAACCCTTACCGGATCTGGAACAAGATAGCGGATGGTTTGATCTTCCTTTAAACGGCTTCGAATAAGGCTTGAGGATATTCCCATTTCCGGGACTTCCGCATAAAGAATAGGATAAGTGCTTTCATGGCTATAGGAAGGCCTCTTCACACCAATAAACTGAATGATTTCAACAAGTTGATTGATATTTTGCCACTTGGGCAAATACTCAATCATATCAGCACCAATGATAAAATAGAACTGTTTGTCTTGATGCTTTTCTGTAAGAATCTTCATTGTCTCGTAAGTATATGAAGGACCTTTTCTTTCTAGTTCGATCAATTCCGTTTTAAATTGGGAATGTCCTTTGATTGCCAGCTTTAGCATATTCACTCGATCTTCATCTGTAACCGCATTTGTCTTTTTTTTATGTGGAGGCTCTTGGTTCGGCATAAACCAAATTTCATCTAAGTCATGCGCGTTCAACACTTCATTCGCAATAATTAAATGACCAAGATGCGGGGGATCAAAAGTGCCTCCTAAAATGCCGACTTTCTTCAATTGCTCTCCTCCTGATCTTTATGGCTAGCTTTTTGGCAAGATAATTTGTTTGTTTTCTCTTGATTCCTTATAGAGAACAATGATATTGCCGATTATTTGTACAAGCTGTGCTCTCGTTCCTTTTGCCAATTGGTCTGCAACTGTGTGTTTATCCTCATCACAGTTTTGCAGGATGCTGATTTTCATTAATTCACGAGCCTCAAGCGCATCACGAACTTGCTTAATCATATTTTCATTCACTCCACCTTTACCAACTTGAAAAATTGGGTTCAGGCTGTGAGCCTTTGAGCGTAAAAAACGCTTTTGTTTTCCTGTTAACATTTTATTTATCCTCCCAGTTGTGCAAGTACATTCGTTTTCATACGTTCCGTATTTGGAAAAATGCCTGTCCACTTCTCAAAAGCTAGCGCTCCTTGAAACACAAACATTTCCAATCCATTTTGTATTTTCGCACCATTTCTTTTAGCTTCCCGCAAAATTTTCGTCTCAAGCGGATTATATATTATATCACTTACAAATGTATCTGCGTTCAAATTATGTAATGAAAGCGGAAGTTTATTTATATCAGGAGACATTCCAATCGGAGTGGTCTGAATAAGTAATTGATAATCTGCAAGATTCTGTTCTGCCTCCTCTAGTCCTATAACAGTCGAGGAGATAGGATAAGGGCATTCATTGATAATAGTCTGTGCTTTTTGTGCAGTTCTATTATATATGTCCAATTTATGAACGCCTGAATGAGCCAATGTATAATAAAGTGCCTTAGCAGCCCCACCAGCACCAATAATCAAAACATTTTTATCATTAATGGAAGGCAATTCAGTTAGCAGCCCTCTTAAATAACCGGCGCCATCTGTATTATAGCCGACAAATGTTCCGTTTTCATTCACAACTGTATTAACTGCCCCAATGGCTTCTGCAAGCGGGTCTAGTTTATCCAATAACGGAAGAATGGATTCTTTATGTGGAACGGTAATATTAAATCCCGCCACTCCCAATGCTTTCAATCCTTTAATCGCATCTTCTAGATTGTCTCTTTTCACATGAAAGGGCTGATAATGGGCATCGATTCCATATAATTGAAATAAATCATTATGCATAGCGGGAGACATTGAATGAGCAATCGGATCTCCCAGTACAGCATAAAGCTTCTTCATACTCTACATCTCCCTATATCTATGATCTATTATTTAAACACGGCATTCTTTAGAATTGAACGTAGTTAGTAGAGGTTGATTTCCGCTCCAGGTCGCTCGCTTTCCGCGGGGTGGGCGGTGAGCCTCCTCAGCGCATAAGCGCCTGCGGGGTCTCACCTGTCCCACTCCTCCCGCAGGAGTCTCGCAACCTTCCGCTCCAATCAACCAGCCTTATTCAAAAACAACAATCTTTTAAAAAAAGCCTAGATTAATGATTTTCTAATGAGCGCATGGACACCTTTTGGTACATAGGCAGCAATTTTGGCACCTGGGTCATTGATTGTGATCCAGCCTAGGCCTGAAAAAACAATATCCATTTTCCCTTCCTTAATTGTGAATTCATGCTTCACTAATTCAGGGAAATTCTCCTTGTCATCCATTCGCGGCGGAGTTAATAATTCACCGACATGATTTTTATATAATTCATCTGCTTTTTCTAATTTTGTTCGATGGATATTGATTTCATTTGAAAAATGACAGGTAAATGATCGGCGTCCACCAGTGATATAATCAAACCGTGCAAGACCGCCGAAGAATAGGGTTTGTCCCTCATTTAGCTGATAGACTTTTGGTTTGATCTCCTTTTTCGGGGTAATGATTTTCAGATCACCTTTATCTACATAATGTGCCATTTGATGATGGTTAATAATCCCTGGTGTATCGACAAGTGCTTTTCCGTCAGAGAGCGGAATTTCAATAATATCAAGGGTTGTTCCAGGGAAATGTGAAGTAGTAATTACATCACCTTCTCCAGTCACTTCTTTTAAAATTCGGTTAATAAACGTTGATTTTCCTACATTTGTACAGCCGACAACATAAACATCTTTTCCTTCACGATATTCATCAATAGCTGCAGCTACTTCTTGAATAAACTGACCTTTAGCAGCACTTACTAGAAAGACTTCTTCAGGCTTTAAACCAAGTTCTTTCGCTTCCTGCTTCATCCAATTGATTAATTTATTCGGTTTCACCGATTTCGGAAGCAAATCAACTTTATTCCCGACAAGAAGAATTTTATTTTTCCCTACAAATCGATGCAAACCTGGAAGCCAGCTGCCGTTAAAGTCAAAAATATCAACAATTTTAACGATTAATGCATCACTTTGACCGATTTCATTTAGGATTTTTAGAAAATCGTCATCTGTTAGATTTACATCTTGCACTTCATTATAATGCTTTAAACGAAAGCATCGCTGACAAATAATATCTTCCTTTAGTAAAGCTGATTGCGGTGCGTAACCAATTGCTTCACGATCTTCAGTTTGGATCTTCACACCGCAGCCTATACACGAATATTGTTCACTCACTTTTTAATCCTCCCATTGGATCATTCCTTTTTTTCGGAACCAATTTAATATTTTTCTTTCGACCTTCCGATTAAACCGAGTCACAAACCCATCTGTTTGTGCAACCGGAACGACAAGGATTGTCCGGAGCCCACTGCGATTGCCACCGAGTACATCTGTTAATAATTGATCACCAATAACAACCGTTTCTTCCTTGGCAAGGTCCATTTCTTGAAGCGCTCGATTAAATGCTCGTCCTAAAGGCTTCCTTGCTGCAGGGATAAACGGGATATTTAGAGGGTCTGAAAAAGACCTTACACGGTCCTCATTATTATTTGAAACAATCGTAATCTTCACATTGCTATGTTTCATTTCTTCAAACCATTTAATTAATCTAGGGGTAGCATTTGGCCGATCCCACTCAACCAAAGTATTATCTAAATCAGTAATAATCCCTTTAATTCCATTTTCCTTCAAGCTTTCAGGAGTAATTTCAAAAATGCTTTTTGCATGCTGATCTGGCAAAAAATGCTTTAACACTATATTTACACCTCAGTTAAATTCGTAATAAAAACTAAATAACCAACCAAATATTTCGTACTTCATCATAACCAATTTAAACCGTTCTATCAAACAAGAAAAGCGAAAGCGCCTTGTTCAGGGGCGACAAGCATAAGACAAGTCGGCAGGAAGGTTGTTCTTTAACCTTCTTGTCGGATTGGCTTATGACTCGAGCTCCTAGGCGCTGGAGCTGGACATCACGAAAAGCGGAAGTGCCTTTCAATCCTATTATATCCTTTTTAAACGAAAAAGTTTTTCGACATTTTTCTTTTTCTCTCGAGCTGTGGATAACTTTATACACATTAAGCACACCCATTTATATACCATTTCTCATTTTATAAACAACTTAGTCACAGGTTATCCACTAATTACTGTGGATAACAGAACGGTTGTTCTAACCGGTTATTTTTGCTAGAGTAAGGGTATAACATAAAAACTACATTATATGTAAGAACCTAATGAAATAGACCTTTTAATTTTTATTGGAGGTGAAAGGACATGCGCAAGCTATCAGACGAGTTATTAATCGAATCTTACCACAAGGCTAGAGAGCTGAAACTGAGTCCCGATTTCATCCGCCTTATTGAAACAGAAATTCACAGACGGTCTTTATCAAATAGAATAAAAGTTTCTTCATAAAAATATCGGACAAGCCCATTTCGGGCTTTTTTTCTTTTTAGAAGGAAGGTACCTTTTTACAGCATAGTGCCAATTTTCTCCCCAACCTTTACATCAAAAGGAACTCTTATCGTAGATAGAGGCTGGAAGCTATCTTTTTCAAAAAGGAGCACAACAGTGGAGCCAAAGGAAAAATAAGCCATTTCATTTCCCTTTACTAATTCCTCTCCTTCATGGATCACTTCAATTGAATTAACAAACATCGCTCCCACCTTCACGATCGACACGAACCCTCCACCGCTATGCTTTACCTCTGTAATTGTTCGGTAATTTCCCGATAATGCATTCTTCCCATATTTCAATCCATATTTATTCACTGGATATGATTTCTTTCCCAATGTCCACTGATCGACAACTGTTCCTGAAACTGGACTATGTATACGGTGATAATGGCTTGGACTAAGGTAAAAAATCATATAATGCCCGCCTGAATACTTTTCTAGTTTCTTCTCATTGCCTAACATTTCCCTTATCGAATATTCCTTCCCTTTCACAGTAATGACGTGTCCAGGCTCAATCAACCCGAGATCTTCAATTACTGCGTCCACAGGACTTATTATCGATTCGGGATTCTGATCAGAATTTCGCGCACCCTCTTTAAGCTTACGGGTAAAAAAGTCATGTAAGGTAGAGTACTGAGCAAGGCTTTTCTCCATTTCACTTTCATTGATTTGATAAACTCTTGCAAAAGAAGGAACAAAATAACGACTCACCTTTGAGCGTGCAAACTTCTTAAGTATTCCAGAAGTCCATCTCCCATTCGTAAGTTCAATCATAAAGCGATATAACGGCTGAATCAAAATCTCACCTCCAAATGATGTAAATTTCATCCTTATCAATAGTCATAAAAGAATTAAAATAAAATATTATTATATAAGTAAAGTAGAAGCTTTTGCTTCTAAATGAATGAGGTGTAACGGAAATGTTTTTATCCAATGTACTTGATCAAACGATTAAAAAATTTAAATCACAGACAGCAAATGTTTTAACTTTGGCCAATTTATTCTTAGGTGGATTCTCCATTCTTTTCATCTTAAAGGGTGAGCTCAATTTAAGCTTACTCCTTATTTTTATCGCCGCATTGGTTGATCGATTGGACGGCATGGTTGCACGAAGGCTTCAGATTGAATCTGAGTTAGGCAAGCAGTTAGATTCCATGAGTGATATTATATCATTTGGAGTAGCCCCTGCACTATTAATATATCAAGGAATTTTATTTGAATACGGTGTTCCGGGATCGTTCTTTACGATTTTCTACATAGGCTGCGGTGCTTTTCGCCTTGCTCGTTTTAATATTAGTGAAAATAACGGCTATTTTACAGGTCTTCCTATTACTGCAGCTGGATGCTTAGCCACTCTCACTTTTTTGGCGATTCCCTTCTTTCCTGCCCCCTTCTTCTTATTTATTATGTTTTTAGTATCATTCCTAATGGTCAGCCCTTTTAAATTAAAGAAGATTTAATTAGAAAAACGCTAGACAGACAAAAGAGGCCGCACCTTTTCATTTAAAGTGTGCGGCCTTTTTATTATTTCTTTTCTGTTAAAGCGAGGAATTCCTCAACGTCATCCATACATAGTTGGACAGCTTTTTCCCAGAAATCCGGCTTTGTTAAATCAATATTGAGATGTTTTTCTGCCAACTCTTCTACCGTCATTGAAGCGGTATCCTTCAATAATGCAATGTACTTTTCTTCGTATCCCTTTCCTTCCTCTAGCGCTTTTGCATAAATGCCAAGTGAGAAGAGGTAACCAAATGTATATGGGAAATTATAAAATGGAACACCTGTAATATAGAAATGTAGCTTTGAACCCCAAAAGGATGGATGGTACTCAGCCAAGGCATCGCCATAAGCTTCTTTTTGCGCTTCTTCCATTAGTACATTTAATCTTTCAGTACTTACTGTTCCATTTTTACGCTCTTCATAAAAACGTGTTTCAAACAAGAATCGGGCATGGATATTCATTAACAATGCGACTGTTCGTTGAATTTTATCTTCAAGAAGCGTGATTTTTTCCTGCTCTGTTTGTGCATTTTTTACCGATGCATCCGCTACAATCATTTCCGCTAGCGTTGATGCTGTTTCCGCTACATTCATGGCATAATTGCGATTTAATAAGTGGAGATCTCTCATCGCATACGTATGGAACCCATGTCCAAGCTCATGTGCCAAAGTTGAAATATTTGATGGTGTGCCTGAATAAGTCATAAATATCCTTGACTGCCTGCTCTCAGGGAAATATGTGTGAAAGCCGCCTGGAGATTTTCCTGGCCGATCCTCCGCTTCAATCCACTTTTCCTCAAAGGCCATTTTAGCAAATGAAGTCATCTCATCACCGAATTTAGAGAATTGCTCGAGAATGAACTCTGCACCTTCCTGATAGGAGACTTTGGATTCCGTTTGTTCAATCGGTGCATCAAGATCATACCAGCTCAATTTTTCCAGCCCAAGAAGCTCTGCTTTTCTATTTAGAAATCGAACGAGCGGTTCTTTACTCTTCGAAATGACATCCCACATCGTATCAAGCGTTTCTTTTGTCATCCGATTGATATCAAGTGGTTCCTTTAGCACGTCTTCCCACCCACGCTGCTTATACACATTTAACCTAAATCCAGCCAAGTGATTCAAAGCCTTCGATAAATAATCTGATTGATCCTGCCATGCTTCTTCCCACTTTTCGAATACTTCTTTTCGAATACTGCGATCAGGGTTCGAAAATTTATTTGCTGCTTGACCAACAGACAATTTCTGTTCTTCCCCATTTTCAGTGAATGGGATCTTTATCTTCCCAACTATGGTGTCATACAGCTGACTCCAGCTATGGTAGCCATCGACTCCAAGTGCATTAATCAAACTTTCTTCCTCTTTGGACAGCTTTTCTGAAGCAGTCTTCCTTCTTTCAGTTAGAACAAAGGTTAATTCCTTCAGCCCATCTGTTGCGAGCAATTCCCTCCAAACGTCGGAATCATAGCTTGTCAGCTTTTCATCGAAAACAGTTAAGACCGTCTGGAATACAGCACTTAACTGTGTAATCGCAGCTCGATGTTCAGCTGCTTTCTTATCTGTTGTATCTTGGGCTTGAAGGCAGCTGACAAACGCACCTGCTTCCCTCAGCTTTTTTGTCCCTGCTTGAAATAACTCAATTAATTCTACTAATTCCTTCTGATCTGCTATCGAATTAGTTGGTTCCCAATTATGTACAGCTTGCTCAAACTCTTTTATTTTTTCTGCAGTGGCCTTTAAGTGCTTTATAAATGCTTCGGAGGAACTTCCTCCTTTAAAAAAGACGTCCAAGTCCCATACTGGTGAATAGGTTGTTGCTGTCATGAATCTTCCTCCTTCTATCTACATTCATTTTTCATTTGGCATAGCTATATTATAAGGTAACTTTTCGGAAATTTCTATCAATAGGGTTTCTTTTAAAAAGGAAAAGCCTATGCTTAGAAGCATAAGCTCTTTACTAGCAGTCATTATTATAATAAAACCACCCACCGAAAACGAGTAATAAAATGAGCAGCACTACTGCCAAAGCTAACCAGAATCCTCCTCCATTATAAGCGGCAGGACACGGGGGCGGAGGTGGAGGACAACAATAGGTGTATGGGTATCCATATGGCACAAACATTCTACCTCCCTTCTCTTTATAGTAAAATATGCTTCAAAAAACGGGATGGCATAGGCGCATGTGTATTTTATATCCTGTTTAGGGATGAATCTTTTGCTTCTGCCTTGCTATATCCGTTACTATGGGAAGGGTAAGGAAAGATAGTATGAATAATCATCAGTTGGAGTGAAAAGCATGAACAAGTCAAAAAAGTATTTTCTATCATGTATGATTGGCTTTGCCTTAGTAATGGCGGGCTGTTCAAACGATGGACAAGATAAAGACAAGCAGGCTAAGAAAAAAAGTGAATCTGTTCAGGAAAGCAATTTTGAAATCAAACAAGCCGTTCCCCAGCGGATCGAACGCATAAATGGGTTGGGATACCCTGGAAATGATGAAGGACTTTATATTGCTTCACATGAGGGAATAAAAATATTCTCTGCTGAAGGCTGGCTCGAGGGAACATCGGAAAAACATGAGTACATGGGGTTTCAAGCAAGTGAAGAGGGATTCTATGCAAGCGGTTTTCCAGAAGAAGAGGATTCAGATACGAAGGCACCGCTTGGACTAGTGAAAAGCTCTGATAAAGGCGCATCACTTGAAAAACTTGCTTTTTACGGTGAAAGTAATTTCCCATTTTTGTCATCGGGCTATCAGAGTGACATCATTTATATCATCAACCAAGAGAAAAATTCTGCACTTGAACCTGGCGTATTTTATTCAGAGGATGAGGGACGTTCATGGAAGCCAGTTGGATTAAATGGTTTTGATGCTGATACACTCGGTATGATTGCCGCTCATCCAACAAACAGCAGCCTAATGGCCATGTCCACAAGAAGCGGAATATTTATGTCTGAGGATAAAGGGGAACATATGAAAATGGTGACAGAGCCTGTCATGGCAACAGCCTTAGCCTTTTCAGAAGATGCCCTTTATTATTCTGCTGCAAAGGATAATAAAGTTCTTTTCTATCGAATGGATTTGAAAACAAAAGAGTCTATCCCACTTAATATCCCTTATCTAAATTACGATAATCCGGTTACGTTTATTTCTGTTAATCATAGAGAGGAGCAAACCCTGTCCTTTGCAACCTACTTAAATGATGTTTATGAGTCAACAGATGGCGGAGAAAATTGGAATTTGTTATTGAAGAATGGGAAGATTGAGTAGCTTAATAAAGAACCTCAGGCAAGTAACTTTGCCTGAGGTTCTTTATTACTATACATGGATTAGGACAGGATTTCTTAACTACCTTCTTTAATTAAAACATGTTAAAATGATATTACTCTATTAGAACCTGATGATTCAATGGAGCAATTTATCAAATGAGAGGATGATTCCCATGGAAAAAAAGCTGGATTTAATACTTCGAAAGCTTAATGAACTAGATACTATTAAACACGAGCTTCAAGATGTTAATTCCCAAATGAACAGTCGTTTTGATACAATAGACATGAGAATAGCCAATATGGACGTAAAATTGAAAGATTTCAAAGATGACCTTACTGATATAAAAGCAGGAGTTCATCGAATTGAAGAAAATGAACCAAATGATATTACTGCACTCTTAAAAAGAATGAATAAAAAACAAGATAATAATGATTCTGCCATTGATATACTAAATAAACGTTTATTTAAAGTCGAATCTGCTGTAGAGCGAGTCACAAATCAGTAAAATAAAGTTTAATTATTACCTACCCCATATATTTTAATCACCGTTATTTTACTCTCATCACCACCACATTTAGTAACTTCAGTTTCTTAACAGTGCCTAAATCATTGATGCATAATTATAATTGAAAAGGGGCATCTTCCAGTCAAAAAACAACTTAGGCGATACCCCTTCTTTATTATTTCTGCTGTACTGCTGCTTTTTTGACTGCCTTTACTTCATATAATCCGCCTTCAGAGCTAACAATATATTCCGGCTTTGGTTTTCCTAGATTTGCTTTATGTCCAGCGATATGTTCTTCACTTTTCTCCCACTGTTTCCAGTACTCTTCTGACTCCCAGCGAATCATCACAATTACCTCTTCATCCCCACGGCGGCTTTTTTTCACCATTACCGTTGAATCAATAAACCCATCTTGTTTCTCGATAATTCCTTGGCTGCCAAAACGGTTAACGACTTGCTCTGCATTTCCTTCAGTTACAACAATTTTTTTCATTTGGACAAACATGAAAACATCTCCAATCACTAGTGATACTCATATAGTAATTGATAATGATTTTCAATGTCAACTAATATGTTTTTATCAAGTTCTCAATTATTTTTCCGCTTCTCCTTCTCTGCCCGGTAAAATTCATGGAACATCTTCATCAACGCCCGCTTTTCAATCCGCGATACATAGCTTCGAGATATACCCAACTCTTTGGCAATTTCCCTTTGCGTTTTTTCCTTCTTCAAATCAAGGCCAAATCTGCCTACAATGACTTCTTTTTCCCTCTCATCCAGAACACCGATATATTCCTTTACTTTTTCAAGCTCCATATTTAATTGGATTGTATTGATGACATCCTCTGAATCCGATTTAAGGACATCGATCAAGGAAATTTCATTCCCTTCTTTGTCCTGGCCAATTGGATCATGAAGTGAAACATCCTTCTTGGTCTTTTTCAAGGCTCTTAAATGCATGAGGATTTCGTTTTCAATACAACGAGCCGCATAAGTCGCAAGCTTCGTCCCCTTTCCTTCTGAATAGCTCTCAATTGCCTTGATCAACCCTATCGTACCGATGGAGATGAGATCTTCCGCATCTTCACCCGTATTTTCAAATTTTTTGACGATGTGACCATGAAGCAATGTCATCTAAGAGCCCTTTAACTGCGATTCCAACCTTTTCACTCTTGGCATCAATCGTTATTTCTTCAATTAGCAATTCCATTAATTCACGCTTATCCTCGAATGTCATTTCATCTTTCTCAAACATGTTCTCTATTGTATTAAGTATCATATCTACTTGTTCATTCGTCATTACACAGCTTTCTTGGCTTTCTTTCTTCCTATTTAATACATCAATCTCATTAGTAATTTTCGTTATCTCTTGATTGATTTTCTTCATATCCTTTAGCATCTCATCTTCTGTAATCACTTGAGCCACCACATACATGCGTTTCACACGGTCTCTTTCATCTGCTTTTTGCTTCAGCTGTTTCTCTAATTCCATCAACTCATTATCTAATCCGTCATCTTTTTTTATCAAAAGGTCTTTCGCAGCTTCTTCAAACATTTCACGATTGCCTAACGTATCATAAATCAAGTTCATAATATATTTGTCAAGCAAATCAACTCTAATCGTTTGGGATTCACATTTTTCTATTCCATCACCGTACCGCTTTGGATTTAGATTCGGGCATCTATAAACGGCGTATTTTTTCTTTTCACCAGTTTTTTTATCCACGCGCCCATTATAGGTAGTACATTCCCACATGCGTCCGCAGTGCTTGCAGCGTATCATCCCTTTAAATAAATAATTAAATCTCACATTTCCACGCTTTTTTATATTCTTTTCTTTTTGTTTTTGAGCTAGATTATATATTTTTTTATCAATTATGGGTGGAACATCTACCGTAATCCATTCGGATTCATCACGGATTTTATATGTTTTTTTCTGTTTTCCTGATGCTGTTCTTTCTCCCCAGACTTTTTTCGTTTCACGTCTGTTGTAAATATATTTACCGATATAGATTTCGGAAGTTAAAATCCTTCGGATAGATGTAGCACCAAAATTGTTACTTTGAGCTCGTTTTGGTACCGCACCCTCTTTAAACAACTTCTCCCCTATTTCACGAAGCGTTAATCCCTCTAAATACCACTTGTATATCCTGTTTACAAATACAGCTTCCTTTTCATTAATATAAAGCTCTCCATCTTTATAATCGTATCCGTATGGAGGTGTACGCATGGGCATAATCTTTTTATCTTTTTCAACCGCACGAAGTCGTCCACGAATAGTACGCTTTCTAATTTGAGCCAATTCATATTGAGCAAAAACAGAACGCATATTAAAGAACATTTGTCCTTCTGGGGTATTTTGGTATTCCGTATCGATAAAAATAATTTCTACATCTTGTCTGTCCCATTCTTTGCAAACAATCAATTTATCCGTTAAATCTCTTGTCAGTCTGTCTGGATCGGTAATAATAACTTTATGGATGATACCATTCGCAGTATCTTCTCTGAGTTCATTCATCTTAGGACGATCAATGTCTTCCCCACTTCGACCTTCTTCTCGATAAACTTTTATTTGAGACTTTGAATAGCCCAGTTCTTTGGCTCGTTTCATACAAAGTTCTTCTTGTGTCTCTAAGCTATAACCTTCCTCAGCTTGATTTTGTGTGCTTACACGAGAGTAAATTCCTATCATTGATATATCTCCTCGCATTTACCTTGATATCATTATTCTTATCGTTCTGTGCCTTTTCATAAACCTTCTTCTGTTAAATCCCTTACATATACCTATGTATATTCAAAGATTCTTCTTTCATTAAAAGTATAGGGTGTTTTTTGCAATCGAAACAAGACAAGGGAATAACTTACCACTTCAGTTTTCAACACCTTTTTGACAATTGTTTGGAAAGGCAGGATTCGACATGACAGTTATCGAAGCAAGTATGAAATATTTCAGGGAGGGAAAAAGAATTGGATATTCGTTGTCCTGAGTGTGGTATTTATTTCGATTACGCAGATGAGGTGGTATTAGATGAGGCAAATACGCTCACTCACACATCATGCTACTCAAACGCAATATCATTTAAAAAAGATTCTGGTAAAACCATGGATATACTTCAAAAGTATCCTTTCTTTCACAAATCTTCACCCGTAAATTAATATAAAAAAGCCACCTAACACAAGGTTAAGTGGCTTTCTTCAAGGCTTTTTTGACGAGGAACTGCGCTAGCATATAATGAACCTCTCTGACAATTTCCTCATCAACTTTCCTTGGGTTGGGGTGATAGACAAATTCAAGTTGTTTTCCCAAGCTCCAATCACCTCTAAGACAATCTATGAGGTGACCAACTTGTCTTAGTACAAAAAGAGTTTGGCGATATATCCCAAGTTTTTCATCGAATCTCATGGTGATCTCTTTTTGGGTTGCTTTATAAATTTGTGTTTCTAATTAAGTAGTTACACTGTTTATATCTCTCACTTTATTTGCAATCGAATCTGCTATCTCTTGTTTCCTTTTCACCCAATCTTGTGACCAAATTCTTTCGATTTTCCAACCCAAAGACTCTAAAACGGATTGTCTTAATCTATCACGGTCTCTGGCAGTTTTTGAAGAGTGGTAGGTTGCACCATCGCATTCAATGCCTAAAATATATTGACCTGGAAATTGTGGATCAACGACCGCCAAATCAATGCGATAACCAGAACATCCGACTTGTTTTCTTAGTTCTAAACCTTTTCTTTGTAGTGTTCGATAAACATCTTCTTCAAAAGGACTATCAAAATCAGCATCATCTTCGATTCCAGCATTATAGCTGAATTCCCCATTGCTTTTCGCATATGCTAAATAACTCTTCAATAACTTTGTTCCCCGTTTGTTTAATTTAGCATCATCTAAGTCGATATCAAGAATACTTGAAACAACTTTGATTTCCTTTTTTGCCCGAGAGACAGCTACGTTTAACCTTCTTTCTCCCCCATCATGATTAAGCGGTCCAAAGTTATAATACATTTGACCATGAACGTCTTTTGCGTATCCTACACTTATGATGATTGTATCTCTTTCGTCTCCTTGAACATTTTCAATGTTTTTGACAAAAAACGATTCAAGATGATTTTCGCTAAAGAAATCTTCATGTTCAGGATGCTGCTTTCTAAATTCATCAATCTTGTCCCGTATAGCAATTTGTTGGGGTTCACTAAATGTGATAATTCCAAGTGAACGATCTTTTGATCTTTTAATATGTTCAAAAACAAGCTCCGCAACTTTCTCTGCTTCTTTCAAATTCTTTTTTGACTTTCCTCGGTCATAAACGCCATCCTCTACATAAATATTTGATATGCCATCATGTTCACTTTGAATAGAATTTGGAAAAGTGTACAATTCGTTGTTATAAATTTCTTTATTGGAAAAAGCTATTAATGACTCCTGCTTGCTTCTGTAATGCCACTTCAATGAAATTTGAGGCATAAATAACAAGCATTCATCCAAAATACTCTCAAAACTTTCATAAATCTCTTCGTCTTCTTCTTCGATAAATTCATCATCCATTTCAATTTGGCTTGCAAAAAAGGATGTCGGAGGAAGCTGTTTATCGTCCCCAGCAACAATTAATTGTTTTCCTCTCATGATTGTTCCGATGGCGTCCTCTGGTCTGATTTGGGAGGCTTCATCAAAGATGACCACATCAAAGTTCAATATTGATGGATCGATAAATTGACAGACAGAAAGCGGACTCATCATCATACAAGGTTTAAGTGCCATAATTAAGTCTGGCATGGTTGAAAAAAGGTTCCGAATCGATTTATGTCTTTTTTGCTTTTGAATTTCACGTTTTAAAATAGCGAACTCGGAACTTAGGTGAGCAGTAGTTTCTACGTAATTTTCTTTTCGATCTGTTAATATTTCATGTACCCTAGCACTATTAATGTCAATTTGCAACACATCAAATTCCTTGAACTCCTTAAGCAATCTTTCATGCTGGTCGATTCGAAAATGTTTTAACGCTGGCAATACACTATACACATTATCTAGCCATAATTGATAAAACCGTTTTAAAAAGACCTTTTCAAATGAAGCATTTAACTGATCTTCTTCGATCATTTTATTAATAAAATCTTTAAGCCCTAATTCATATACATTGCTACGAGCTTCCTGATAGGTAATCCATTCTTGAAGTTTATTTGCATTTTCCGCTAGCAAATCTAGAATAAAAGCCATCTGAGATAATTGTGCATTAAAAAATGCCTGTCCATTGAATTTCTTTTCATCGAAAGGAAATATTTTTTGATAAAAATTGATTTGCTTTTCCAATGATTCTCTCTTTCTTTCTAGCTGAGAACAATTTGATGAGAAGTAAGCAAATTTATCAGGGTCATTAATTACTTCAACGAAAGCTATTGGAAACCATCCCTGATAATTCTTTTCAGCGTTCACAGTCCAATTGATCGCTTCTTTGACCGAATACCAATCTGTTTCATAGCCTTTGAACATCTTTCCGTAGAGCAATGAAAGGGTGTCTGACTGATTTTCTATTTCCCCTTCCATGTGGTTTATGTCATTTACCGTAGAAAACAATTCCTCAATTTTTTTCAAATGGATATCGGAACTGTTTAATAACAAAGCCTCCACTTCATTTTTAGCGTTAATGATTTCATTGATAAAAACAATTATTTCATGAAACTCACTTTCAAAGTTTAAGAAATTTGTATTTTCATCTAGTTCCCATAGCTTTGGCATAAATTCTATTCGCAAGTTTTGGACTTCTTCATGAAAACTTTGATATAGAGACCTTAATTGATCGATAATTTCTTTAAAATCTATGATTGTCTGATTTTCTAATTGCAGAACAAATGATAAGTAAATGTCTTTTTTGTCTTCGTTCATTAAGAATGTATTCAACGAAAATATCTTTTCAACATGTGATGAAATCATTTCCCAATCTGTTTTTTCGCTATTAAATCCTCTTCCGAAAAGCTCCGATAAGTAGCTGTTTTGCTCAGCAATTTGATTCTTCATTTCTTTTAACGAGTTTAATGAACGAAGTTCTTTAATTATTTTTTCATGTTGCAGTTTCTTTTTATCAAGCAAATACGATTTAATTAATGTTTTATCTCTTTTGAAATTCTTATTAAAATGGCGAAGAAAAGAAGAGTATTCTTGGATATATCGATTTAAAATCCCTTCTAAATCCTCTTCTAAAATTTTTAAATCAAAATCTGTTTCGAGCTTTTGCTTTTCTGCATGGAATGATTGGAATAATTGAATATTTTCTTTAATTATCTTTCTGATTTCATCTTTTTTCTCCATTTCAAACCATTCTTTTGTCGGCTGAGGATTATCTCTGATAAAATCATAAAGTTTCTCCAAAAAAAAGATGTCTTTCTCATTTATATTTTTCGTATGTACCCTGGTTAAAGTTTGAAATTTCTTATTTATTTTGTCTATTTCATAATAGAACTGAATTATTTTTTCGATTGAACTTTTGATTTTCTGCTCGTTTTTAAATGATTTATCGATGAAATTTTCATAGTCATCTGTATAATTCAGAATTTCTTTTTTGTATTTTGAAGTAATAGTATCGTGAATTTTATGATGATCGATATTCAAAATATCATTTTTATATTTCAAAAAAAGTTCTTCTTTTATAATCTTTATAGATGAAAATAAGGATTCAAAGTGTTCAAATTGATCCTTAGCTTTTTCTAATAATTCTCTTCCATTTGAACCGAACCAATTGCTCGGTGCGTCAGGTTTATTGATAATCATTGTATTTAAGTCAAGGATATGGTCAATACCACCTAGAGAGAGTTCCCCTTCAAAAGACACCATATTCGCGGTTTTTTTAAACTCATCATATAAATCTCTGATATTTTTTGCTAAAATAATAAAATTTGCTTTAATATTGGATTCCAAATCAAATGTTGAGTCTTTTGGAATTGCTCCTTTCCATAAATGTTCATCCTCTTTACCGATTAAACTTTTCATTTTTTCAAGTCTGATTAAGGTCTTTTTCATTTCCGTTAATCGTTCATTATTAATTTTTTGAACTTCGGGAATATCAAAAAGCACCACAGGTGTATCATGCAACGCTGATAATTTTCCATGTATTTTTTGCACTGTTTCGTTCAATGGATCGACCGTTTGATGCAGTGCTCGCACATATAGATTTAGTTTATGCTTAATCTCGTCAAATTCTGAGAAAGATGGAGACTTATAATCAGGCGATTGTTTTTGATCGATTGATTTTCTTAATTCCTCTAAAACCGCTTTTTTGTTGGCATTATGGCTGTGCAAGTCTAAACAGTAATCCGAAAGACCTTTTTCATCGATTCTTTTTTTCACCACTTCTAATGCAGCTTTTTTCTCACTGACAAATAATACTTTTTTTCCTTGTGCTAACGATTCAGCGATAATGTTTGTAATGGTCTGGCTCTTTCCAGTTCCTGGAGGTCCTTGAATCACAAAACTAACACCGTTTTTCGCCGCTAAAATAGCTTCCTGCTGACTCGAATCTGCGTCTAATATTTGAAATGATTGCTCCGATGTTCCCTTATGGTCAGCTATTTTGATATCCTCAATATTTTCGCGGTCACATATGTCTTTTTCTTGCTTAATGCCAGCCAAGGTCTGTATAAAAGTGTTTCCCTTTACATAATCTTCATATTGCTCAAAATCCTTAAACATGACTAACTTATTGAAAGAAAATAACCCGATATAGCTCTCCGATGTAACCATCCAATTATCTTCAATTTTTACTTGCTCTGAATATATTTTTAACAAATCATCAAATGATTCGTATTCTAAATCTTCAAGGGAACTTATCTTCACTCCGAAATCGATTTTTAGTTTTTGTTCCAAAACTGGATTAAAAATCACTTCATCTGCTTTATACATATAGTAAGGTTCTCTTGCCGTATCTCGATATAAAGATAATGGAACTAGGAACAGGGGAGATTTTAGAATAATATTGCTTTGCTCAGCCTCTGTCCAATTTAAAAAACCGCACGCCAAATAAAGCGTGTTGACCCCTTTTTCATCAATTGATGACTTTCCTTTTAATCGAATCTCATTTAATTGTTTTTCAAGTTTCTGTTTTAATTTGATGATATTTTTATAAACCATTTCGTCTGTTTCTTCTTTGCTGAGTTCCTTTTTATTAGCGACTTGGATTTGTTTCCTTGCCTCTCTCTCTAAATCAATGTGAGCATTCACCATTAATTCTTTTTCATTATTTAAAAGATCAAATACCTCGCAAGTTTTAGCATCAACTCTTATCGTTGATTTAGTAGTTTTAAAATTTATTAATCGATTTCTTTTAGAGAAATCTAAAAGTCGTGATTTCCACATTTCAATTTTCTTGTCCAATTTCACATCATTCACGGAAAAATTCTCCTTTCTTCTCGATAAAAGAATGCCATATTATTCCTATGTCTATTTTACTATTATGACATATCGGCTAATAATAGGGAATTGCCTGAATTCTTTAATTTAAGCTGCCTTAATTGTTAAATTGTAATCAAAAATGCAAGTTTTTATGATTAGAAGTTTTAAAAAAAAGGAGCTTGCGCTCCTTTTCATAACTCCTATTGTCCTGATTGGATTTTTATCGGTTCCTTATATCAACACAAATTCATTAATTTTATACGTCAATAAAAAAAACATAATGAAGCAGTGCCATTTCAAACCTCCGAAAGGTAATTCCTATTTTTCCAAATAACTTCCTAGTCCACTACTTTCAAAAAATATCGATAATGAGTCGGTGAACACTCTCGTCTCCCCCTAAAATTTCAATCTCATTTTTTCTTCATTTTAAATGATTTAACTACCATAGTGTCAGCCCCCCTATTTTAATGTTTTTTGGGGATTGATTTTAAATCAGAAAGCGAAGGATATTTTCAAAAACTAACATATTATGTTAGGTAGTAGGGTAAATATAAATATAAATGGAAATATCGAAGGGGAGTTTTAAGATGAAAGTCTACCCATTACACTTAAGAAAAAAAAGAGGCAATTATAACGAACCTTCATATCTACAACAAGAAATGGCTAAACTTAATGAAGAGTTTTCTAACCTATTTAAAGACTTGGAAGCATTAAAAAATCATATAGAATACATCGATAATAAGTACACAAAAAAAGACGCAAGGAGAACATAATCCTTCGTCTTTTTCTTTGCTATATTTATCGAGTATTTACGACTCTTCTGATTTCTTTATCGTATTGTTCTAGTAATTTTTTATTTTCCTCTTGTCTTTCCCGTCTGATTCTTTCGAAAGCACTGATATTTTTTCCAGCGTTGCTTGATCGTTTTTTGCGTCCACTAACCTTAACAATTACATTACCCATACGAATCAGCCCCTTTTCTTTTTACTAGTGTTATACTCGTACAACTTAAAGGCTGTTGAAACTACATCCGCAAGTCTATCTATATTCATTTTACCTGAAGATGATTGAGGATTCAATGCATGCTTATTCCGTTCATTAATAATTACAGTATAGACATAAATTACACCATTCAATTCAACAACAAACGAAATGGTTGAATGATTGTCCGTTTCCCAATCATAGATTGACTCTAAAATCTTAATGAATGAACGATTTTTCATTTCTTTATCATCCAAATCCACTGTTTTAGGGATGCTTTTACTTACAACAGAGGCATACTCAATGATAAGTTGCTCTTGTTCTAATCGATAGATAGCATATTTCCCCACTAATTCCATCGTACTAAAAGACAATACGCCTTCTGTTTTTCGACGAATCTTTTCTAATAATTTTTCAGACAAGGAATTTACAAATTCTATTTCTTGCTCTGCTTCAGCAGGTAATCTTACAGAATCATTCGCCATCTTTTTCAAATCTTTTTCAAATTTTAATATCATTTCGTCTTTCTTTTCAATTTCTTTATCCCAATCTTTAAATAACTCAAGCGCTTGTTTGAACCGAAATACATTGCCATTAATTAAAAAATGTGCAAACACATCATATTCTCTTCGGTGATTTGCATAGGCACGAAAATGGAAGAAATCCTTTTTACTTTCATCAGTCATATCAAACAATGTTTTTATTTTTAATACATAATTTATTAAAAAAAGCACAATAACTGTAAGTACAAACGATAATATAATAAATCCAAACAAAATATCTATGCTGAAAAACCACCAGATTAAACCAGTAACAGGAAAGATAATGAGTGATCTCCAGCTGAACACTTCTTTAGCAATGACATAAGCCTTCTTCCACTTTTTCTTATTCAAATCATGTTCAAAATGTACATCGTCCTCACCAACTTTTGGTATAGACTCTCTAATAGATTTTATGTATGGATCAAACTTGTCACATGCCACTTCTAAATTTTCTAGTGTAAGTGTTTTTTTAGTTGCAATATCCCCCAATATCGTTAACCTACTTTCCATTCTTTGTATAATATAATTATAGCAAGAATCTTATTAAATTTCATATTTTTCCAAAATCAAAACTGAAGGTATAAAGTTGACTAATTTTGGAAATAATTGTGATAACAATTATTTTTGGAGTTGTTCATGTGACGATTAGTAATCATACTATCTGGCAACCCTTTATCCCATCGCTAGATACTCATTCAAAAAAAGATTTGATTCATTATTTAGCAAGACAAACATCAATCAATCCAATCTTAATGTTTGGGCTAGTTAAGAACGGAATCCAAACCGAAGACCAAATTTGGAAATTCTTATATCCCTCCATTCGTGATTTACATGACCCTTTTTTATTAAATGATATGAAAAAAGCAGTCATACGAATTATACAAGCTCTGAAGCAAAAGGAACCCATCATGATTTTTGGAGATTACGATGTGGATGGCATTAGTTCGTCAACATTACTCTATAAAGGTCTCAAATTCTTTGGAGCAAATGTATCCTTTCGTTTACCGATTAGACATGAGGGATATGGAATTTCTCCAAAAGCAATCGAGGAAATATCTCATCGGGGCGTTTCGCTAATCATTACCGTTGATAATGGTTCGAGTGCGTATGACGCTATGAAAGTGGCGAAAGAAAAAGGAATTGACGTGATTGTCACTGATCACCATGAAATTCTAGGCGAGTTTCCCAACTCTTATGCCTTTATTAATCCAAAGCGCTTTGATAATAAATACCCCTACCCTAATCTTTCTGGAGCAGGAGTTGCTTTCAAATTAGTACAAGCACTCTTTCAAGCAACATCCAATTTCTCTTGGGAAAAATATTGTTGGGATTACATTGAATGGGCAACACTTGGAACCATTGCTGATTTAATGCCTCTTAATGGAGAAAACAGAGCCATCTGTTGGCTTGGGATTCAAAAGATGAATAATAATCCCAATCCAATTTTAGAAAATTTATTTGATTTGTTGCATATTTCTCATATTGACAGCAGCAAAATAGGATTTCAAATCGCCCCCATTTTTAACGCTGTTGGTCGTATTGATGATCCAAATATCGCTGTTCAGTTATTAACGAATCCTTTTGCAAGCCAACAAGAGCTGAAAAGTTTAATCGCCATTAATCGTTTGCGACAAGCGTTAACGAGCGAGCAATACAAGCAAGCGGAACAAGAAATTATCAGGAAAGGATGGAACCAAGATAGGATTATTGTGATAGATGGAGATTTTCACAATGGGATTATTGGGATTATCGCGGCAAGAATAACGGAGAATTTCAAAAAACCCGCAATTGTGATTTCAGAATCAGGCATTGGTTCCGCAAGAACCTTACAGGGTTCAAATTTTTCTATTATAAAGCCGATTAATGACTGCTCAGTACACTTAAAAAGGTACGGAGGCCATCAAGGGGCAGCTGGTCTAACGATTGATTTAGAGAAAATAGACGCATTTAGAAGAGACATACAGCTTACAACGGGAAATGGGGCAAAGATTGAATCAATCATTCACTACGCAGATCAAATGGATATTAAACAATTTCCTGACACACTTTTTGATGATTTAGCTGCTTTAGAACCTTTTGGAATTGGAAATCCCAAACCGATTTTTTATTCTCCTTCTATCAAATGGTTTCGCCTTGAATTATTTGGCAAAGAGAAAGAGCATGCCAAATTGACAATCAAAAAGAAAAGCTTGTTGGCTTTTTCCAAAGGAAAAATATTCAAAAATAACTTCTCTTCATTTGAATTTTTATACACGCCAAACTGCTCAATTGAACGAAATTTCCTCATTCATGACATTCACACATTTCAATAGAATATAAACCATATAGAGAGAATTTATCAAATTCGTAGACCACCTATACTGTCTGGTGGTTTTTTTAATCAATTTCATTTTTTTAACGGAAAATTATTCATTATGTATTTATAATAATTTTGAAAAACTGCCTGTTTAACCTCAAGCCCTGTACATGTAAAAGGCTTCATGCGAATCAGTTTAGCTTTACCCTTTAACAAAATGCGTCTTACTTGGCGATCGCTTAATTCCATATACTCTGCAATGTCACTTGTTTCATATTGAGCATTATCGTCTACTTTTTTAAAAACATTGGTTGGCATTAAGTAAGAGAATGGGTCTAACCCCATCCTCTGACAATAATCCATAAAATCGGTGTAACTCATCATGTTAATGACCGCTCCTTTAATTTATCCATGTCATTCTCTAAATTGGCGATAATCTTCTTAACTTCCTCAATCTTGCTTAATCGATCTTTTTTCTCTAAACCATATTCTTTCTTAGCGAGACGCGGAATTCCAAGTGTTTGAAGCATTTCTTTGTTCTTTTGTAATTCTAAGTTCAGTGCTTCAAATGCTTCAAAATCAACTTCATTTATAGTTTGAATTGGTTCTTCCGTTTCGATTTGAACCTCATTCATAACCTCGCCATCTGATAAATCTTTCCCCTTATATTCGGCAACACCCAATGGATTATTCACTTTTTCCCATTTTATTAATTTAGAATGTTCGAAAGGAAAGTCCAGTGCATTTTTAAGAACACTATAATAAATTTTCAATGGGACAGCTTCTTGATAGTGCTCTTTGTTTATTGAACTTAGGCTGTGAGTAAATCCTTGATCATTTCCTATACTGTGACGACAATGAATCTCGGCTACCCTTACCTTCCATTCGTTAATCTGGGGATCGCGAATCAAGGTCTTGTTGATAATTAAATTGTTGACTGTATGACGTGTTTCATAATAAGCAAAATTTGATACCTCTTCTGGATCAAGAAAAGGAAATTCGTGCCTCCATCTTCTAATGAACGTAGTTAGTGAATTCGGATTACGGTACTGCATACTTGGAATACGTTCATCGGAACGGAAGAGGTAACCTTTTCCTTTATCGAATTTGCTTAATTGTCTTCCATACAACCAACGTAGATAGTAATTTAAGAAATCAGCAAGTCTTGGAACAATTATAGTCCCATATTCAGGGGATGGAGAATATGTCCCTTTACTTATTTCCTCATCAATCCAAAGTCTAGACCAACCTTCAGGGTCATTAATGTTTGTTCGCACAAAATCATTTTCAGTTTCAGAAAAGAGATACTTTTTTAGAAATCCAAAGTCTGGGTGATTTGGATCTTTTTCAATATCTAAATGCTTGTCAATATCAATTTCAATCATTTCAAGTGGACGAATACCTGTTAAAAATCCAGTTAACATTACAGCAGCACTCTTAATCGGAAACCGTAAACCTCCATTAATCGCACCAACTTCGTTCCGAAGCAAAGTCTTAAAACATTCAACTATGTCTTTTCTAGTACCGTAAAACTTTACTCTTGGATTAAGTGGCTTAGAAGCTTTTGTTGGTGTTTCGTTTTTAAGGGCTTTATCAAAGCGCCTTTTCATTAAGAATAGTTTGTCACGCTCCATTTTACTGTCAAATACGAAGCTTTCATTATAACTTCTTTCTAGTTTTTCATAATATTCTTCTTCCCTTTTCATAAGATAATAATAGAGAAATGGCTTTAATACATTGGTACAAGCCTTTTTAGAACCATCCGATTTTAACCCTTTATAAATTGAAAGGAGGTCATTCGATTCAAATTGTGAAAGGTCAAAATTCAATTCACGAATCCGAGCCTCTTCTTCTGGCATTAATTCCCTAAATGAATTTTTTGTTACCATTCCCCAATAATTTTCAATTCCTGCTCTTCCGCAAAGAACTTTATAAAAGTATCTCTCAAGTGCACCTCTATATCGTTTAGCAGCTGTCTCTTTTTTTATTGGTTCAGGAAAATATGTCTTTCCATCAAATTCAATTTCAACGCCTTTTAAACGATCCTTGAAATAAGAATCGATTAAACTGTTCAATTGATTACTAAAGTAAATCGTATAATCTACACCTTCTAAATATGACTTATTTTTCCTGGATATAATTTCCTCAATATTATTCACAATCCATTCTTTGTTCCAATGTCTCATGTTAAGCTGAGCAAATTTCATTTCTTCATCGGATAATTTTCTTTTTAATGTTTGGGCCAGGTTCTTAGAATTAATGTTTAATTCACTAGCGATTTCTGTAAGATTAAATGCGTACCTTGAAGAAATTTCTTTTAAATCATCTTCAAAGAAGAGGTATTTTTGCTGAACCTTGTGGGGTAAAAAATCTTCATAAGCGACAATATATGAAGTTTCTTTAATAATAGTCCCCAAGTAATTTTGTTCAAGGGTACCTGGATCGCATTTTATGATTTTTGCCGCATCAACGATTCCAAGTAATTTTCTGCCTGTTTCTTGTTCAATTTGCTCGGGGCTTGGTAAATCCTCAATATAGCCTAATTCAATTAACCTTGGGACAACCCGCTTTTTAAAGCTAGCTAAACGGTCTCTCCTTCTGTTTTTGATGTGCATATAATCGGGGTCATCTGTCGAAGGAAGTGGAAGGTCTTTGTTTATTCCTTCATATCCCATCTTATTGAACAATTCAACCAATTCTTCGACAGTATGAAATCCGAGATCGTTTAGCATTGAGACTAATCTGTGATTAAATCCAACTTTATCAATTTCCATACTTATCACCTCTATATATAGTATGTTCAGACACAAGGGACATTATTCATACTTTTTTGTCGATATAAATTTCGAAATATCAACATAAAAGTATGTTTTATGTCCGATATGTCCGTTTATATAAATGTCTTGTTATATCTATACATAACAAAAAAACATCCATCTTTTACCACGAATTTTTTCTTAGAGATTTGGAAAAATAAATAATGAAATGAGGGGATTTAGTGAATGTTTTTATAAGCACTTATAGTGATATTTAATCCTAATCCTACCTTACGAAGTGTTTCCCGTAGGTCTTCAAAATTCTTTTTATCCTCTTCTGTCAAATCAACAAAGCTATATAATTCATCATTTGGATATTGGCTTAATTTATAATACAAATGCTCCAAAGTTTTTTTATCCCTTTTAGAAAGTGTTCCTAATTGTTCCCCAGTAGTCATGCCGAGCCAAATCCCATTTAATACATCTCCTAATTCAGCTGTCACCAAATTCGGTTCTGACCAATTATTATTAATCTGATGTGCAATCAAACCTTCCAATTCCACTAAATTATGCTGAACCTCTGTGACAAGAACTTGTTCTTTAACAAAATTCATCTTAATAATTCCCCAAGCTACAATTGCGATAAATAATATGTTTAAACCTATTGAAATACAAAACAGCACTTTTTTCTTTTTGCTCAATTTTCTCTCCCCCCTCCTTCTAAGATTTTACTATAAAAATCCACCCCTCTATTGAACTGTCCTGCACCTTTACTTCAATAAGAAAGAGCTATTCTCCTTATTGAAGAATAGCTCCCGATTATTGAATATCGCTATTAAACTAACGCACCTGTTAGTGAAAAAGATGCGTTCAATCCATCTGGTAAAAATCCTTCAATTTCAACCATGTTTCATACCAAAATGTTTTTTGTTTTAATGGTTTTTCTATTTCTATTTCCTCTCCATTTTTTATTAGATACACGGTATTATCGTTAGCTTTTATCTTATCTCCAAAATTAAAAACAATGTTAAAACAGTCCTTTTTATATTGGTTTTCTCTTTCATCCGACCATTCTGCTTTTGCGATTGAGAATCTACTTTTCAAGTTAAATCAGTCCTCTTTGTTACTCGTGATTTCTTACAATATTTTCACTGTTATACATAGAAAAATCAAGTTTTGTTATTGAACTAACCTGCTCCTTTAGTTTAATAACTTCAACAAAAAAGTGCCTTAATCCTTCTGGGATAAAAGCACCCTTTACTTTAAGTGTATTTCTTCACAAACTTAATGGCTTGTAATAAAAAATGATATTTCTAAATCTCTTTTCATAACAGGAATGTTGCTTCATTACAATCATTAAAAAGAAGCTGTAATCACAGCTTCTCAAAGAACGAGGAATAGTTTTGTATCCTATGCTATATGTGATAAAATATATGAATCATATTTTAGGAGGAGTTATTTATGAAGTGCAATAAATATAATTGGGTACATTTAAAGAGGGAGAACGTATCAATAACCCTATAAACTACGTAGACCCTCATTATTGGAGGGTAAAATGTGAATATATCTCATTCACAGTCAAATTTGCGCCATAATCAAATTTTATTATGGCTCTGTGTTCTTTCTTTTTTCAGCGTTTTAAATGAAATGGTTTTGAATGTTTCATTACCTGATATCGCCAGTTATTTTGATAAGGAACCAGCAAGTATAAATTGGATAAACACAGCGTTCATATTAACTTTTTCCATAGGAACAGCTGTATATGGTAAGCTATCGGACCAGCTAGGCATCAAAAAGCTACTCCTATTTGGGATTATAGTGAACTGCATCGGATCAGTTATCGGGTTTGTTGGACATTCTTTCTTTCCCGTACTTATTTTGGCTCGGTTTATTCAGGGTGCGGGTGCAGCTGCATTTCCAGCACTTGTAATGGTTGTTGTCGCGCGCTATATTCCAAAAGAAAATAGGGGTAAAGCATTTGGCCTTATTGGGTCCATTGTAGCAATGGGAGAAGGTGTGGGACCATCTATTGGCGGAGTGATTGCCGAATATATCCATTGGTCTTATTTATTGCTTTTGCCAGTTGTGACGATTATCACTGTTCCATTCCTTGCAAAATTATTAAAACAGGAAGATGTAATAAAAGGCTCTTTTGATACTGTAGGAATAATATTCATGTCTGTAGGTATTGTATTTTTTATGATGTTTACGACATCTTATATAATTTTCTTCCTAATCGTTAGCATAATATTTTTTATGATGTTTGTTAAACATATTAGGAAAGTATCTAATCCTTTTGTTGATCCTGCGCTAGGAAGAAATGTCTCATTTATGATTGGAATCATTTGTGGAGGACTTATATTTGGAACTGTAGCAGGATTTATTTCTATGGTCCCTTATATGATGAAAGATGTGTATCAATTAAGTACTGTCGCAATTGGAAATGGGATTATTTTTCCTGGGGCAATGAGTGTTATTATTTTCGGTTATATTGGTGGATTGCTTGTTGATAAGAAAGGTTCTTTATTTGTGTTAACAATTGGAGTTGCATTTCTTTCTATCAGCTTTTTAGTAGCTGCCCTTTTTATAGAGACAACACCATGGCTCATGACAATTATATTAATTTTTGTTTTTGGGGGGCTTTCTTTTACGAAAACAGTTATATCCACAATTGTTTCAAGTAGTTTGGAACAAAAGGAAGCTGGTGCTGGAATGAGTTTGCTTAATTTCACAAGCTTTTTATCAGAAGGAATGGGTATTGCAATTGTAGGTGGGTTATTATCGATACGTTTGCTAGATCGAAAATTACTACTTATAAACGCTGATCCATCCACTCATTTGTACAGTAATATGCTACTTCTTTTTGCGGGAATCATCGTCATTAGCTGGCTGGTTACTATGAATATATATAAACACTCAAGAAAAAATATATAAAAGAGTCAAAGAATCCATTTTGAATAATTGTTTTTCAAAATGGATTCTTCTTTAGAAAATGAATCCAATGTTAAATTCTTTAAATTGTTATACATAGCAAATTTTCCTTCTTCAACTATTCTGCTCCTTTAGCTGCATAGCAATAGCCACTCTTTTTTTATAAATTTTCTATCAAAAGTGAAAATCCTTCTTCCACTAACCTGCGCCATTAGTTTAAGTATATTTCTTCACAATCTTTACAATGAAAGTAACATTAATATCCAACAAAAAATCATCTCACCTCTAGAAATTTATAGAGATGAGATGATTATAATCAAACTTTATTATAAATAATCAATCTTTTTTATAAAGCTACAGAAGCGTTGCCTCTTGCCATGAATCCTTATTTACATCACCTGGTATAAAAAAAATATTTTTGCTTGTTAAGGGAAAAGAATTTCGGTATTTGAACAATTGCGGGAATAGCTGCCCTTTTTGTTTGATTTTTGTTTTAACTTTTCCATTATCCTCTTTCCAACCTAATCAGTTATTATTTAGATTGACTCTTTTTCGTTTAGCAAATAATTTGTTAAAGTATATGTTTTTTCATATACAGATTCAAGTTGTTTTTTTAACTTGTCATCATCCTGTTTACTAATAAGCTGTTTTAATTTTCCTAGTAATTCGTTTTTTTCTTTTTTAGGGTTGTATAAGTTTATACCCCGTTTGAAAAGTTCTTTGTTCTCGATTAATTCCTTTAAGTTTCCCTTTGAATGACAATTGATGCAATGCCAATAGGATGTAGCAACATCCATGTTGGCTTCTTTATTACACTGAAAACAACTAAAAATCAAATCATGTTTATGAAAAACATAATCAATCTCATTTTCTTTGAAAAAAGAAAGCACTATTAATTTGAGACTGTTCTTTCTCAATTTGCCAACTCCCTGATTGAAGAAGGTCGTATTAATGATTTTCTCAAAAATTCTTTGAAGTCAGAACCGTATACTACATATTTCCTTCCGAAACAAAGAGATCTAATTTTTCCTTGCTCACAATACCTTCTTACTTGCCTTACAGATAAGCCCATATAATTTGCCAAATCTTCAGGAGTTAAAATACAGCCATCTTCAATTTCTTCTAATGTTTTTGGTAATTTAGGGGTCAGACCAAACCTATCTTCTTTAACTAATTCTTCCATGTATTTTTCTCCTTTCTTGACCGTAATGTCATCATATATATAATATGACCCCTGATTGGAAAACATATACAATATAGGATGATTTTTATTGAAGGTTATTAGATGATAATTTAGACAACTCTTCTACATAAACAAAAATTATATTAATGACAATACAGGCTTGTCCTTTACAACAAGAAACTTAGATTTACCCTTTCTAATCAGTTCAAAGGATGCATTAATAACATAGGATATATTAATGTGGTTTTGACATTGCTTCATATTCATATTGTCTTGACAATATGGGCGACAAGCCTTAAGTTATGTTCAATCAGCATGTTTCGGGCATGTGAATCGCCAGCAGCCATCAGCTGCAAATACTTTTTTTCGTCAGCAGCAGATAGCGGTTGAGGAAATGCATTATTCTTTACATAAGAAACAAGAAAGACAATCTCCTTAACTAAATAGCCAAGTGCAGTTAAAATCCCAGACATTTTTCCACCCCCGCTTTCAAGGACTTTTGCCTATACATAATTCCTATGTAGCTTGGGAGTTGTTTTTGTCTGTCCACTCATATATTTTCTATGGGGAATTATTTCCAACCGTCTTTTTATTGGACAACGCTTGCATTCTTTCGCTAAAATAAAGTTAGAATACTTTGAGGTGGGAAAAACTTGATTAACCGTGTAGTATTAGCCCTCGTTTTTGTAATTGTGTTATTAGCAAGCCTTGCAGAGATTATTTATGAAGGCTTTTCCTTAAAAACGATTTTGTTGTTAGCTGCAACCGTTATTGTTATTGCTTTCTTATGGAAGATACCAGAGAAAAAGGATTAACGAAGTGGTTTGCAAATTACTCCATGTGGGGGAAAAGGTATATTACAATGAGTTTTTAGCGTGAATTCACATATGGATTCACGCTTTTAAGTTTCATTATAAATAAGATATTTTTCTTTAAAACTTGGGCTTAGTTCACTCCATACATCAAATTTATTACCATCTAAATCATAAAAAACAAAATTTCTTCCTGAGTGTCCCCTATCTTCAATCTCATCTACTCTTATTTCCTTTTCTATAAAATCCCTATGTATCGCCTCTAGTGCATTCAATCCATTCACTTCGAATGTTAATGAAAAACGCTCATTACCGTAAATATCAATAAAGTTGGAGCTTTGATTTTCATTAGACCTCACAAGAAAAATGCTCTGATTAGCAAAGTTTAAAATAGCTTTATCCTCATCTTTATAACTTAACTCTGCTCCCAATTTATTTATATACCAATCAGAAGATTGCTCAACATTGGATATTGGTATATACGTAGTTCCTATCCTTAATAATTTCTCAGTCATTTTTCAGTTTCCTTTCTAATGATTATTAATATCTCTAATTAGGAACACAAACTATAAATGAACGCCAATTATACGGTCTTGTTATTATCAGTTCTTTCTTCATATTCACTGTTATGTTTTGTGTCTTGAATAGGCAAACCCTGATTAACATCGATTTTATTACTCATAGTAATTTCATCATAAGGCGTGTATCTATTGGAAGGTGCAGATTTCTTCTTAAAAACCCTGTAGCAAGCATAAACAATGACAGCAATAATAAACAAGGTGTAAATATAGGCCATTGCATAAATCACTCCTAGAATAGTTTACTTAATATACTATTCTATCGAAGGGCAGTATAATCCTTTCTTCTAAAGAAACAGCATTTTACAAAAGGCTCTATTTAACTAGCCTGTTGATTTTCGCTCCAGTCACTCGCTTTCCTTAGGGTGTAAAAATCAACAATTTGCTTTAACACAGCCTAGCAAATAAAAGCCTTCCTTCAGAATGCATGCTTTCAACGTGTAAGGCAGAAAATAAAGGAAAACAACAGAAAGCTGTGGTCTCCTTGTGTAAAAAATTTTTATTAACTTGTATCATTATTTTTTCCCTATTTTCAAGTGGGGGTGGTGCCATACTCGCTTCAGAAGATAAAGTAACAGCCACCCTTACTATGACAGTATCAACAACTGTACAACCTTCGGGTCATACAAGGAAACCGATTAAAGGTGCTAGAGTAATTGTAATTAATTCATTAGGAGAAATAATTGGACATATGCTTACAAGCTCGGAGGGTATTGCCAATATTAAGGTAACAGTTCCAAAAGACCTTCGATTTCCTATGAAAAATATGGGCGAAGTAACTGTTATTGCAATCGCTAATGGCTATAACGAATATATAAATTTCAGTGTCCCTATTAATAAATTCGGGGATAAGAGAGCAAGCGTATTCCTTCCTTTATGGGAAGTAGATCCTACTACAAGAAATGAGCCACAATTTAACGGTAACTATCATCGATTTACTGTTTTTAAGATGCTGAATTTTTATGCGGACAAGATTGGATTAGTTAGACAAAATTTAAAGGATAAATCAATCGAACCTCCGCCATGGAGTCCTGATATCATCCAATAAAACAAAAGGGAAATTTCCAGCAAAGTGAATTAGTATCTTACCCTGCCTTATTAGCTTAATAAGTTCAACAAAAATAGCGTTAATCCTTCCTGAATCAACGCAAGTACTATGGGGATATTTATTTTGAATGATATTTTGGAGATAAAATAAAAGCTAATTTTTATATTCTTAATGCAGTTAACTTTAAGGCTTATAAACATTAAAAGTAGCAGATTCCGCTTTATACATCTTTCCATCCCAACCATATTTAAATTTTATACTGCCTATGTATGCCTCAGGAATAGTTACATAAACATTTGTTAATCCGTATAGAATCCCCTCTTTAGGCTCATAAGTTTCTATTGCCCCTACTCCTGGAGTATCAACAGGAGTGTAGTACCCAAATTTTGAATAGTCCACTACATATTTCTCTTTGCCAATTAACACAGTGATTTTATTCCCTTTTCGTTCTATTTTTACAAGTCGCTTAACGGCATCATTAATGGATTCAACTGGTACCTCTTCATATTTCCTATTAGGGTCATTTACTTGATTTAAAACATGAATTTCTTTTGTTGATAATGACACACCTGCTCCAGAAATCAGCGCAACTATAACATCCTTTCGTCCATCGCTATTAATATCCTTATAAAATAATTTAGGGCCAAACTTAACATTATACCAATTTGGAAAGTTGTATAATAATTCTCCACCAACACTGTCCACCCCACCGCCAACTTGAACAGTAAAGTTTTTTGTTGCCATGCTATCTACCTTATCTGCTATAAGAAAGACATTTTCGTACCACACATCAGAAATAATATGTGATGTTACAACTCTCTGGATCGCATATGCCTTTTCGGTTTGAAAAACTATAACCATTATGAATAAGCCTATAAAAAATTTCTTCATCATCTTCACCCCTTCTATTTATGATTTCCAATAGAAGGGGATAATTGAGGGTCTTTTGAAAACTAACCATAACTTTCTTATTAACTAGAAATGATTCTTTTAGTAACTTGCTTGTGAACGGTCTCTAAACTCCCTTTTAACTATTTGAATTGAGAGAAAATTATTTGCAATATTTGACGTCTTCAAACATCCATGATATTTTATGACTATAAATTCAAATTTAGTCATATAGTTAGGAGACTGCAATGGCAACCGCATTTACAGAAAGCGAAAAAGAATTAATCAGAGACAAACTTAAACATGTAGCAAGACAATATCTTAGTCAGTATGGTGTAAAAAAAACAACCGTTGATCAGCTTGTTCAATTAACAGGTATTTCGAAGGGTGCTTTTTACATGTTTTATCCGTCAAAAGAAATCCTGTTTTTTACTGTACTGGAGGATTATCAAGAACAGTTGATGGCTGAATTTGCGGAAAAGCTAAAAAAAATGACTGAGATACGCAAGGGGATATTTGCAGCATTGCTTGTTGAACTTTTTCAAGAGGTCAGACATTCTTTTCTTATGACCATCATTAAAAATCAAGAGTTTGAAAACTTAGTAAGAAAGCTTCCTCAAGACATGATCATGAATCATCATTCATTTGATAACGTATTAGCACAAACTGTTTTCTCCTATGTAAAGCTAAAAAAGGAATTCAGTATTGAAGTTGCAGCAGCTTCGTTAAGAGCAATATTTATGAGCCTCCTTCACGTAAAAGAAATCGGAGAAAAAGAATTTGATGAAGTGTTAAAACTGCTTATTCACAGTGCAATACATCAATTAATCGAGGAAGATGGTCATGAAGGAAATTATTAGAACCGAAGAATTAACGAAAGTGTTTGGAAAACATTATGCAGTAGACCATGTCAATCTATCGATCAAAAAAGGAGAAATCTACGGTTTTTTAGGATTAAATGGAGCAGGTAAAACGACAACGATCCGTATGCTCTTGGGGATGATATCACCTACAAAAGGGTCGAGTTTTCTTGACGGAAAAAAAGTATCTGCAGGAAATACTGCTATTTGGAATGAAGTTGGATATATGGTTGAAGCCCCTCACTCTTATCCAGAGTTAACAGTCGAAGAGAATTTAGAGATTGTCCGAAAACTAAGAGGGATGAAAGATCGTTCTGCTGTTTCTAGAATTATAAAGATGTTGAAGCTTGAAATATATACGCATAAGAAAGCAAAACATCTATCATTAGGAAACGCACAAAGATTAGGAATAGCCAAAGCTATGATTCATCAACCGAAAATATTGATTCTTGACGAACCTACCAATGGTTTAGATCCAGCTGGAATTATCGAAATTCGAAAATTATTACAGGATTTAGCTAGAAATGAAGCGGTCACTATACTAATTTCAAGTCACCAGTTAGATGAAATCTCGAAGGTAGCAACGAATATCGGTATTATAAATAATGGAAAATTAGTTAAAGAAATCAATAGTTCTCAGCTTGAAAACCAATTACGGAAAACATTGCTGTTAGATGGAAAAAGAAAAACTGAAATGATTTCTATTTTGACTCAATCTGGCTATCAAGTGACTACCTTTTCTGAAGAAAATGAGGATGTTCTAGAAATAAGGAATATGGATGCTATACAACATCCTGACAAAATTGCTACATTACTTGTAGAGGCTGGACACCCACCAACATTATTAAAAATTGAAAAAGAAGATTTAGAGACATACTTCCTCCGAATCATAAACAATGGCGGTGGAGTAAAATGAACAAACTAATCGTATCTTTTTCTGTCGAAAGAAAAAAATTCTTTCGTTCAAAAATTCCATTCATCACTGCCTGTGCATTATTACTCGTGCCATTTATCGGTGGGTTATTTATGTTTATTTTGAAGGATCCTGTTTTTGCACAAAAAGTTGGGATTATTTCTGCGAAGGCCCAGATTGCAGGAACAGCTGATTGGCCATCCTATTTTGGCCTCCTTGCACAAGCTATATCCATAGGAGGATTATTAGTTTTTGGATTTATCACAAGCTGGATGTTTGGAAGAGAATATTCCGATCGAACAATCAAGGATTTACTTGCCCTGCCAATATCAAGAAATACCATTGTCCTTTCCAAATTTTTAGTAATCGTTTTATGGTGTTTTCTTCTTTCCATTATTGTCTTTATTATTGGATTAATTGTTGGAGCTTGGGTAGATATTCCTGGTTACTCAAAAGAAACGCTTATTCATGGATTGACCACTTATTTTGTATGCTCGATTCTGACCATCTTACTCTCTGCCCCAGTTTCTCTCTTTGCCAGTATAGGTAGAGGCTACTTATCACCATTGGGATTTGTTTTGTTTACAATGGTTCTGGCCCAAATTATTGCCGCGACAGGTTATGGTCAATATTTCCCTTGGGCCGTGCCGGCATTGTTAAATGGAGTTGCAGGAAATGAAAATATAGAATTGATAAATATTGCTGTCTTTATAGTTTTATTTACAAGTTTCATTGGATTTTTAGGAACTTTATGCTGGTGGAAATATGCTGACCATCATTAAATGTAATAATTTATAAATTTTAAAAACCTGATCCAAGCGTTCATAATTATTACGCTTAGGATCAGGTTTATTTCGCATTCACATCTAATAGATGAATACCGAAGATATTTCCTTCCACTGTCCATTTGGACGTGCAAAAAATGGATAATTTCAACATGATACAACATCCATGATATGTGGAAAACTAATTAACTAACTTGCTAGTTACTTTAAGAAGGGAAATATTCCATTGGTTCCGTACAATGAACATAACCATTTTTCTTATAATAATTAATAGATTCATCGCTTGGCCATACGATAACAAATTCATACTTATTTTCTTTAATCCACTTATTTATTACACTAAGCATATTACTTCCGATCCCCCTATTTCGAAATTCTGGAACTGTATAAACGTTAGTCATATACGCAAATGGATATGTTATTCTACCTGGTCGTGGTACTTTTTGTATTAATTCTATGTATATATGTGAAACAACTTTTCCATTTTCTTCAGCAACCCATATAAACCATCGACCACTATTCAGTGCACTCTCTAAAAAGGATTGGCACTCTTTTTCAAAATCAGTAAATGATGCATTTTTCTTACTTTCATCATGTTCAATAGTGAAATCCCATCTCATTTTTATTAATCGCGAAATGTCTTTTGCTTCAGCAAGTCTTATGTTCATCTCTACTTCCTCTCCTTATTAGTATTTTCCAATAAATTCTACTGCTCATCATTATTATTCAACACCTTTTTCAAATTCCCTTGCCATTGTAGAATGATAATTCCTTACAAATAAATAACCCCATCCTAGAATTAGGACAGGGTTACATAAACATTGTTGTTTAAACCTGAAATCGTAGAAGTTGATTTGCGCTCCAGGCGTTCGCTTTCCGCTCCAATCAACAAGTCTTTTGATAAACAGAAAACTTATTCAAATCAAATATCGAAAATCCTCGATAAAAAGCATTTCACCGTATTTAAAACTTATCAAGGAACTCGTTTAGAACCTAGATTAGTATGTAAAAAGTTACTGCTGTATTATCTGAATAAGGTTTCCGCATGTGTCGTCGAAGACTGCTATTGTGAAATCGCCCATTTTTGTTGGCTCCATAGTAAATTTCACGCCTTTTTCTATTAATCGTGTGTATTCAGCGTGAATATCTGCAACACCAAACATTGTTGCTGGGATACCATCAGAGAATATCTTCTTTTGATATGCTTTTGCAGCTGGATGGTTATTCGGTTCAAGTAAAAGCTCGGTACCTTTTTGATCTTCTGGAGAAACAACTGCTATCCATCTAAATTCTCCTGTAGGAACATCATGCTTTTTGACAAAACCCAATGTTTCCGAATAAAATGCTAGTGCCTTATCTTGGTCTTCTACGAATATGCTGGTAACAATAATTTTCATACTTCTTTTCCTCCTTTAATAGTTGCAACTTATTGTGCTGTGCTAACTATCTGCCTGCAAGCAAAACACCCAACACATTAGTCAGTAATCCTGTTCCGATTTAATAAAATTACTCTATCCATCCTTTCAGCAAATTTTTAAGTGGTTCATTGTTGAATATAAGTACTCGGTACTTTCCCTTTCGTTCTGATTTTACGAGACCTGCTTCTTCCAATGCAGAAAGATGTTTCGCGATCGCCTGTCGCGAAATGGAAAGGTTGTGTTTCGTAATAAGACGTACTGTAAGTTCATACAACGTCTGCTCGTTTCGCTCCGAAAGTTCATCTAGGATTAGTCGTCGAGTCGAGTCTCCAAGTGCTTTGAATATAGCGTCTTTGTCCCAATTCATATATTTAGTATAAGCAACTTTACGGTTGCTTGTCAACTATAGGCAACTAAATGGTTGCTTGATTAAGGAATTGTATCATTCAATAATGATGTTTTACATTCCTTTTAAAATGTTTCTTTTCAAAACCCCGCCCCGTTAGTTTAGTAACTTCTACAAAAAATGCGTCAATCCTTCTTGGATCAACGCATCCCCCTAACATGATAAATAAAGAGATGACGTATGCTAATTCATACGTCATCTCTTTATTAAACTGAACATATTTTCTTATTCAACAACACTTACTTCAGAGTAAATGATTAATCCTATCGTTGAGCAAAGCACGATCCCCATCACAATTGTGAACATGATTTAGCCTCCCTTAACATTCCATTATTCATTTTAAATTTACCATACTCACATAGTTAATATTTAAAACAAATATGAACATTTTGTTAAAGAAGAGAGATCTAGATCTAGATACTACTGTTTGCGTTTTTTCTTCCGAAACTTGAGCGTTAGCAACAAGACATGTAATGACATGTGGAATCCTCCTCAAACGAATTTGGGCTAGGTGGAATCCTTCTCCACCCATAAAACTGCTTGACGGCATTGCATTAAAATAAACATCTTAACTACCACCTTTCATTGTTATTTTTGATAAATTAAAAGTGACGATACAGTGAGAATTGACGATCACGGTTTTCATCGTGAATTTTCTTAATCATTTCATTATGAAGGACTTCTTCAATAGAAATATTTCTTTTCTTAATCGTTATCGTTAAAAATAATATATTTAGGGTCATGATGGGTTTCACCTCCTTTTTTTTCCATAAAAAAACCGCAAAGAGACACTGCTCCTGCGGCTAAATTTAGGCACAAAAAAGCCACAGGTACACGAATCTCCCTGCGGCATGGATAGGCTATAAGTAAATACTAAGCAATCCAATTCCTAGCGGTCGAATTCGTAAAATATAAAAATTTATTGAGTTTTCCAGCTTCAATCATGTTCATCATCATTTTATTCGACCTCCTTTTGGAATTTTTTCACTTACATTGGTAATTATAACCACACTACCTCTATTTGTAAACATCTTTCTATTTGTTTTTTTGAATTTTTTTAAAAATAGGCTGTTCTCACAAAATTTATTACTTTTAACATGGTTGGTAGAGGTTGATTTCCGCTCCAGGTACTCGCTTTCCGCGGGGTGGGCGCTGAGCCTCCTCGGAGCATAGCTCCTGTGGGGTCTCAGCTGTCCCATACTTCCCGCAGGAGTCTCGCACCTTCCGCTCCAATCAACTAGTCTTTTTGGTAAATAAAAACTTATTCAAAAACAACATTTTTTTAGAACCAACATAAAACGCCCTCTAATAAGAGGACGTTCCAAACAAACTAATTTATTGCTCTAAAGCCTGTTTCAAATCTTCAATTAAATCTTCTGCATCCTCAAGCCCAACAGAAATACGAACTAATCCGTCTGTAATTCCAAGTTCAGCACGTCGCTCTTGCGGAATAGACGCATGAGTCATCCGGGCAGGAACGGAAATTAAGCTTTCAACTGCACCTAAGCTTTCTGCAAGTGTAAAGTACTTCACTTTCTTTAGAAGTCTATCCGCATTCGCTTCACTGCCAATATCAAATGAAATCATTCCCCCAAAGCCATTTGCCTGTTTTTTGGCAATGTCATGATTTGGGTGTGTTTCAAGGCCGGGGTAGTAAACTTTTGTTACAGCAGGGTGGCTTTCTAGAAACTCCACGATGGCCTTAGTATTGCTTTCTGTTTCTTCCATACGAATACCGAGGGTTTTGATCCCTCTCATTAGAAGCCATGAATCCTGCGGGCCTAGGACTCCACCTGTTGAATTTTGGACAAAATGCATATCTACAGCTAGCTCTTCACTGTTTACTACAACCAATCCTGCGACAACATCACTGTGTCCACCAATATATTTCGTCGCACTATGAAGGACGATATCGGCACCTAGGTCAATTGGTGTTTGCCAGTAAGGGGTAGAGAAAGTATTATCAACAATTGTAAGAAGCTGATTCTCTTTTGCTACCTTTGCTGCTTCTGCAATATCGGTAATCTTTAGAAGTGGATTTGTTGGTGTTTCTAAGTATAAGGCTTTCGTGTTTGGCTTAATTGCTGATTGGATGTTTTCTAGCTTGCTCGTATCAACAAATGTCGATTCAATGCCAAAACGATTCAATACCTTTGTCATTACCCTATAAGAGCCGCCATACACATCATCGGTCATGATGACATGGTCACCGCTGTTAAACAGCATCATTACAGCTGTAATGGCTGCCATCCCTGAACCGAAGGCAAATCCAGCTTTTCCACCTTCTAAGTCTTTAATAAGCTCCTCAAGCGCGTGACGTGTCGGGTTACCCGTACGGGAATATTCAAATCCTTTATGCTCTCCAACGCTTTCTTGCTTGTATGTGCTTACTTGATAAATCGGTACAGATACAGCACCCGTATTCGGGTCACCTGAGATTCCACCATGAATCAATTGAGTCTTTTTTCTCATCTAGATCCCACCTTCGTAAATTTTCTTGCTAATATATCGGTCACTTCCGTCTGGAAAAATCGTGACAATATTCGTCCCAGCCTTTGCATTTTTTGCCTCTGCCAAGGCAGCATGAAGAGCAGCACCTGATGAACTGCCAACTAACAAACCTTCCATTAGAGCTAATTCCTTCACACAGCGAAATGCATCTTCATCCAATACCGTATGAATTTCATCAAAATACGCGGAATCCATAAATTCAGGAAGGAATTCCATTCCGATTCCTTCTGTTTTATGTGGACCTGATTCACCGCCATTTAAGATCGATCCTTCTGGTTCCACAATGACTGTTTTTATTTCACGATTTTTTTCTTTTAAAAAGCGGGAAGTTCCCATAAAGGTACCACCCGAGCCTGCTCCAGCTACAAAAATGTCAATTTCGCCATCCAGCTGCTTCCATAGTTCTGGTCCTAATGTTTTATAGTAAGTCGCTGGGTTCGCTGGATTGCCAAATTGCTGAGGGCAAAATGAATTAGGAATTTCATCAAGCAATTGCTTTGCCTTTGCAATCGCACCTTGCATCCCTTCACTTGTAGGTGTATGAATAATTTCTGCCCCTAGCGCTTTCATAATCACTTGTTTTTCCATGCTGAACTTTTCCGGCATACAGACAATGACTTTAATCCCTTTATTTAAAGCAGCAAGCGCTAAGCCAATCCCCGTATTCCCTGCTGTCGGTTCAATGACAGTTCCGCCTTCTTTCAGCTTGCCGCTTTCCAATGCATCTCTTAATAGCTCTTGCCCGAGACGATCCTTCACACTTCCACCAGGATTCAGATATTCAAGCTTAGCAAATAAACGAACACCTTCTGGGAGAGTAAACTGACTTAACTCAATTACTGGCGTATTCCCGATTAGCTCATGAATATTTTTATAAATGTTCAAAAAACCTCATCCTTTATTCGGAGTTACTTTTTCATTGCTGCTACAATCTTCATAACTAAGTTTGCTGAATGAAGCGCTGCTTTTTCAAGGAATTGATCAAATGAAACATCAGACTCTTTCCCTGCAATATCTGATAAAGAGCGGATGACAACAAATGGCGTACCGAATTGGTAAGAAACTTGCGCAATCGCTGCTGCTTCCATTTCAACCGCTTGAAGATCTACGAACTTATCACGGATGTACTCCACTCTTACCGGGTCATTCATAAATGAATCACCTGTTGCAATTAACCCGCGAACCACTTGAATATCCTTAATTTCCTTAGCACATGCCTCTGCAACCTGAACTAATTGATTATCTGCTTCAAAGGCAGGTGGAAGCTGAGGAACTTGCCCATATTCGTAGCCGAATGCAGTTACATCCACATCATGATGTCTTACCTCTGTTGAGATTACTACATCCCCAACATTTAGATCAGGATTAAATCCTCCTGCTGAACCTGTATTTATTACAAAATCCGGCTTAAATCGTTCTAGTAAAATAGCCGTTGACAAAGCTGCATTTACTTTACCGATTCCAGAACGTAAAAGTACAACTTCTACCCCATCCATTTTTCCAGTTGTATACTCACAGCCTGCGATAACTTCCTGTGATTTGCCCTCTATTTTTTCACGCAGTAAAGTTACTTCTTCTTCCATTGCTCCGATGATTGCTATTTTCATTGTTTGAACCTCTTTCTTATTTTTTGACTCCTTCCATAATCCAGACAAAATCATTTACCTGTTCGAACTTTGCTGTAAATCTATTTTGCTCTAGCAATCCTTTTAAGAAAGGAATGGTTGTATAGTATTCACGCTGCAAATCTTCTGCTAGATTATGAAAACCGTCTTCTTTTGCCTTTTCTATTGCGCTCTTATAGCTTTTAGCAGACTCATACATTGTATCCGCAAAGACTATTTTACCACCTGATGCAAGTAAGTTTCCATACTTGGCAATAGCTATGCTTTTTTCTTCATCGGTTAAATGGTGAAAGGCGTAAGAACTGACAACTGTGTCATATGTTTGATCATTCGGAAAGGTAAGAAAATCACCGTCAAAAATATGAGCCTGATCACCCAGCTTTTGAATAGCAATTTTCCTCATGGAAGGTGATGGTTCCATCCCAGTGACTTTTAACCCTTTATCTATTAGCTTTGCAGTTAAGTTACCAGTACCAGGTCCAAATTCAAGAACATGGCCGAATGAACGATCTGCAACCATCTGCAATAATTGATCATAATGCTTAAACACTTCTTTATACTCTATATCATGACCAGTCACGCTATCATCATAGGTACCAGCCCATTGCTCAAATAGTTCGATAAACTCTTTCCCCATTTTCGTTCACTCCTCTAATTATACACTTATAATTCCTATGAGTATACTATGAATTAAACAAAAAACATGTTCTTAATTTATCATATGTGTATAGAACATTCAACAATGGAAACCTGTTCACTTGAATTAAAAATAACACCCAATTTTGTGAAATTTGGATGTTATTTTTTTTCAGATTACAGATGACTCGTTCTTCTGCTCATATTTTTCAATGAGATATTTAAGCCCGCTGAAAGAAGGTAAAATGAAAATAGTAATAGCATATATGCTATTAATGGATATAGAATGACCCATTGAGAGTGATATAAGAAGGAGCGAGATTGACCAATTAGTCCTGACCATTCATTTGTTATTGAAAGGTAGATAGTAGGGAAATATTGTTTTTCTGTTCCGCCTAGAAAAAGATTAAAGATTCCTAGCTGTCCAATAATATGTAATACTTGTATGCATTCATTTACAAACAGAGCAAGAAGATTGCCTTTAATAGCAGGAAGAATATGTTGTTTAGAAATGTGGTGGTTACTTCCTCCAAGTGTTTTTGCTGCTTCCACGTATGCATTTTTCTTTATTTCAATCGTTAAATTAAAAATTACATTGTAAATGCCAGGGATTCCTAAAATCACCATTAAAATGCCTTGAATGAAAGCTAAGTAAGCAGGAGGAAGGTTTGGCTCAATATTTATTCCTATCATAATGAAATAAATAATGATAAAAATCGGAATGCCGCTAAATAGAGATATCTGTTTATTTTTTTTCTTGTTAACTGGGGACAATACCCCGTTAAAGACCCCAAAAGCTGTTCCTATTATTATTCTGATAACAGCTACAATCAACACTGTAAAGACTGTGTATTTTGCACCATATAGTAAGAGTGTGAGAATATCATACCCCCATTTATCAGTCCCAAATAAATGTTCTTTGGAAGGAGGAAACGGGGAACCTTTCAATTGCTGGCTTCCATCATCAGTCGTTATATATCCTATCTTTTTGGAATACTCTAAATCATAAGGTGCTACATATGGTCCAATTACGGACATAATGACAAAAAAGGATAAGAGGATAATACCTAAAATTAGAAAAGGATTAGGGTTTTGTCTCATTTGGCTAGCCACCTTTCAACAACAGCCAATAATAATCTAATTGAATGGTAACAGAACAAATAAAGGACAAATAATGATAAAAGGCAAATTATCACAAGATTGTATTGATACCCAAACTTACTTGAATGAACAAATATAAATGATGTTAGTCCACGAGTATTATATAAATATTCCACAATGAAGAGGTTGCCCATCATAATGCTCAAAACTTTATGTAAATCGGCCTTCAAAAAAGGAAGGGTATTTGTTGTCACATGGTACAAGTAAATATATTTTTTTCCAAGTCCTTTAGACTTTGCCATAAGAATGTAGTCCTCAGCCATTATTTCCGATGTTGCTTCAGATAAACTTCTAACTAAATAGATCGCAGGGATAATGATTAATGTAAGGATAGGTAGAAAAATTGCTGGGTCATCAATGGAAGAAGAAGCTACTTTAAAAGTCTTTACTCCTAATCTTTTATTTAAATAGACGACTGCTATTTGCAACATAAGCACGAGAAGAAAATCGGGAACCATTCCTAAAAATCCTAAGCTTGTATTTATCCAGCGATTCGATTTCTTCCAGAAGAATATCCCTAAGGAGATTGAAATAACCATAACAATGATAGCTGAGATTATTAAATATAAATAGGAAGATAAAAAATAGGAAACTAGGTCACTAAATATTAAACGAGTTCGTTCACCTTGAGAATAATACCAAGTATCACCTGAAAAAAGTCCCCCAAAAAAATCCTTAATAACTACTACCATTCCTTCAACATTCAAGGATACCTTTTTATCGATATTGATTAAACCTAAAGGAAGAGCCGCCAAAATAAGCAATAAGAAAAGACTCATTAAGTTTCGGTAGAAAGTTGTCATTTCCCCTCCAAATTAACTTATTTTACTTTCAATTCATTTTATCTGAATATTTAATTATATAGCAACAAATTTAAAGGAAAATCTATAGAGGTTTTCTAATAAAATATATTACAATACTTATGAGGAACTTATAGTAGGAGGTTATTTAGAAGATGAACTTTCACCTTGACTTAATTGAGGATAAGATTGAATTCTTTGAAGCATATGATTTAAAAACATTAGAAAAAAATATTTCAGTTCAAATTGAAAATAATAGAGCTATTCTCCTTTCTGTGCATCATGTTTCTCATCAAATGAGCATGGACGAGAATGGAAGAAGATATTATTCTGCGGTTGTACATTTTAAGGTAAAAAAATGAGGGTAGCTGATTAGCTATCCTCATCTTTTTTCTCTGTTTCTTTTTTTGTTTCTTTTTTGGCTTCTGATTTCTTTTCTACTTCATTCAACTCTTCTACTTTTGTTGGTTTCCAGCCCTGCCCGTCTACCCAATCAATATAGACACGATATTTCTGCTGCTGATCTTTCGTTGTAATCGTCCCAACTGATTTATTAAATCCGTTGTTTCCAAGGAACCAGACATTCATATTGCTCTGATCAACACCAGTAGCATAAGATATTGCTTGCAGCATTTCTGACCAGTCTACAGATTCTTTGTCATAGACAGCATAATGTTCACCCGTTTGTGAGGTTCCAATCGGCTTCCAGCTAGGATTTTCAATCGCCTTTTTTACATTTCCATCATTTCCACCTACGGTAACAATTGCCTCTTCTTCATTTGCTGGTTCTGGTATTTCTGCTTGTTCAATCTCATTGTTATCCGTTGAAGCTTCATTATCCTCTTTTTCGATATCAGTCTCTTCTTCAGATTCATTCTCTTTATTTTCAGCTATATCTGAGTCTGTATTTTCATCAGCACTTGAAGCTTTCTCTTCTTGTTCCGCTTCTGTCTGTTGTTCTTGTGCTACTTCTTTATCTGTCGCATTTTCGTCATTTCCTCCAAAAAAGATTTTGGCAGAGACAAAAACAATTAATAAAACAACAAGGCCAATTAACAAATTTAAAATTAAATTTGTTTTTCTTCGTTTCCCTCTCATTTCGGAACGTAATCCCTGATTAGATGGATCATAATTGCGGCTCATAAAAATGATTCTCCTTCCCGTTCTTTTGGCTCTATCTTGTGGGATACTTACTTTTCATATTTTAACATGACTTCATACAACTTGAAAAAAATCTTATCTTCTCTCCTTAACCAGACGGAAAAATTGATAGGAAAGTTTCACTTTAGCATATAAAGTAAGTAAATTGGAGTTACCATTTAACCATTATGATCGATGGCGTAGATTTCTTTTACAATATCAGCAAAGAGAGCGTTCACACCACCGGAATTCCCTGTTCCCCCTAGTCTAACCGTAACAAGTGCATATTTCGGTTTATCAAATGGAAAATAACCTGCAAACCATTTATTATAGAGTGGCTTGTCTCCATCCATTCTCCCCGTTTCTCCTGTACCAGACTTGCCAGCCACCTCATATGGAAGCCCCTGCAAACTTCGTCCTGTTCCATTCTCATTGATAACTACTTCTCTCAGAAGCTTTTGCAGCTTCATCGCGGTATAGGGAGAAATCGTCTCCCCCTTTATATTTTGCTCATTGAACTCAAGTAAAGAAGTACTGTTCTTATATTCAATCTTTGATGCTACACGAACCATTTCCTTCTTTCCCCCTCTTGCAATGGTTGCCATCATATTTGCAACTGCTAAAGGGGTAGCACGAACCTCATGCTGACCGATACCGGTAAGGGCAACAAAGTTATTATCCTTTTTGGCATCCTCCGATAAGAAAATTCTTCCTTCATCTTCTTGAAGCTGCTTGAAACCATTGAAATGATAAATATCTCCTATCCAACCAGCAGGCCCAGTCAGTGATAGCTTTTCTGCAAAATTTTCAAGGATATTTGGATCCACCTCTTTTAATTCTTTGGCTAGAGTAGCAAACGTATTATTGCAGCTTCTGGCAAAGCTATTTGTAAAATCAAGCATTCCATATTGAAATAATGGATCAGGCTGCCCCGTTATTGTCTTGCTACAGTCAAATTGACGGGATGGACTAGTCAGCTCATGATCGATGGCTGCAGCAGAAACGACTGTCTTAAATACAGAACCGATAATTTGCTGCTTAAGCATTAGGTTTTCCGTTCCACCAGTGTTTTTATTGAAAGGGTCACTTTGATTAATAGCAGGTCGAGAAACCATCGCTAATACTGAATTTGTCTCAATATCAAGAAGAACAGCACCCCCACGTTCGATCCCATGTTGATCGACAAGTTTCTCAACCATCGTCTGTAAATCATGGTCTAGTGTTGTTTTGATATTAATTGGATAAAAAGGATTAGCTGGCTCAACATATTTGACATTAATTCCAAACAAAGGGCCACCAGTTGCATCGACATGATAGACAAGCTTTGACTTTCCATCAGGTAAAAGAAATTCATCGAAGCTTTTTTCCATTCCAGTTAGCCCTACCATTGTTTTTGAAGAAAGCTCTTTGTCTGGGTAGCGCTTGCGAAGTAATGCTTCATTTTCTCCTGTAATCCCAACCAAGTGTTCCGCAGGATTTTGAGTTAAATGATACTTTTTTTCTACAGCAAATACTCCAGGAATTTGCAAAGCATTTATTTTCTCCATTTGAAGTTCTGTTAATTCAATCGGATTCGGGTTGCCATAGGCAAACGGTTCCTTTGCTGATTCTATTGCATGCTTTAGCGCATATTCAGAGGCACCTATGATTTCTGAAATACTTTTACTATCCCAGTCCATTTTTTTCAAAAAGGGAAATAGAATGAGGACTAATTTGTTCTGATGAGTAATAGGCGTTCCATCCTTATAAAGAAAGTTCCCCCTCCCAGTATCAAGGATCATCTCTTGTGAGCGCTGGCTGACACTTGCCTCAATCAAATTAATTCCTCTTTTTGTAAAATGCTCTGTATCCACTAATTGAAGCTGTGTTAGCCTGCCAAGCAATACTGTCAATCCTATTAAACATAGACATAACCATATAATTGCTCTTTTTTTCCACATAAAAAACACCTCGTCAAGAGTTTTGACGAGGTTTCTGTTTTTCAAACTACTTATTAGCTGATTGTAGGGAGCAAATAGTTTTTATGTAACCTAATTTGCATATTTTACCAATTTCAGGTTCATAAATTCCTTTTAGTGACCTCTTTATCCATTTTTCACTAATAGTGGGTTCATAAAATCTTTTTCGCGACCTACTTTTCCTTATTTCACCGCTTAAGGGCTCATAAATTTTTTTCAGCGACAAAATTAACTGTTTTTTACCATTTGCAAGCTCGTAAAATCTTGACCCACTACATCCGGGCGCATCTTCCAAAACAAAAGGAGAAGGTTCCTCTTCTCCTCTCATCTAAAAAAGAAATCTTTACTTAATTGTCACGATTCGTACATCCATGTCTCCACCAGGAGTCTGAACTTTCACTTCATCGCCAACTTTGCGGCCGATCAGGCTTTTAGCAATTGGAGAGTCGTTTGAAATTTTCCCATCAAATGGATCAGCTTCAGCACTTCCAACGATTGTATAAGTTTCTTCTTCGCCATCAGGCAGTTCAATAAATGTAACAGAGCGGCCTAGACCAACTGTATCTCCACTCATTTCATCTTCTGAAATAATCTTTGCATTTCGAATCATATTTTCAATTGTTGTAATACGGCCTTCAACAAATGCTTGTTCTTCTTTAGCAGAATCGTACTCAGAGTTTTCAGATAAGTCACCGAAACTACGAGCAATTTTAATACGTTCTACCACTTCTTTACGCTTAACTGATTTTAAATATTCTAATTCCTGTTCAAGCTTCTCTTTACCAGCTTGTGTCATAGGGAAAACTTTTTCAATTGCCAAAACCTTCACTCCTTCAAATTTTCACAACTCACCAGTGAATCGTGTCTTTCTTTTTTATGTAATCAGGTACATGCATAAGGAGCGCGTCCCTTAAAATAAGGGCGCGCATTTCATTCGTCCACTTTGTTGGACCTATAATATATTTTCTATGCTATTGTGTCATAAAAATGCCTTTTGTTCAAGAATTGTTTGAATTTTTGTTACCATCAGGTCAATGGCCACATGATTATGACCGCCTTCTGGAATAATGATATCCGCATATCGCTTCGTTGGTTCAATGAATTGATTATGCATCGGACGAACAACGCCTACATATTGTTCAATAACAGAATCCAATGTGCGGCCACGTTCTTTAATATCTCTAGACAAACGTCGAATGATACGCAGATCTGCATCTGTATCCACAAAAAGCTTAATATCCATTAGATTACGGAGACGTTCATCCTCAAGAACAAGAATCCCTTCCAAGATGATTACATCTTTTGGCTCTACAGTAATCACTTCATTGGATCTTGTATGCATCGCATAATCGTATACAGGCTTATTTATTTGCTCATATTGCAAAAGCCTTTTTAAATGCTCGATTAATAAATCGTTATCAAATGCAAGCGGGTGATCATAATTTGTTTTCAACCGTTCTTCAAATGGCAAATGGGTTTGATCTTTATAATAATAATCTTGCTCAAGGATCATAATCGAGTGACCTTTAAAACAATCATAAATAGATTTAGTCACACTCGTCTTTCCAGATCCAGAGCCGCCAGTAACACCGATAACAACAGGTTTGCGTTCCATAATATTTTAAATCTCCTTTCGCATCATGTTGTTAGGAAATACCGGTTTATCCAGCTTAAATTGAACAATTTGAAGTGGGTGCCGGGCTGCGTCCAGCTCGTTCCCAGTCTCATCCCAAATCTTATCAATAACATGGGTGAAATTCTCAATCTCTGGTCCGAAAAATTCAACTTCCTGTCCTGGTTTAAAGTGGTTACGTTGTTGAAGAGTAACCATTTTGGTTTCTTCATTATAATCCAATACCAGTCCAACAAAATCAAAATTCGTCTTTTTGCTATGATTTCCAAACATTTGCTCCTTATACCCAGGAACTCCTTCAAAGAATGCTGGAGCCGTATCACGATTTGCGCATTTAGCTAATTCCTTCAGCCACTCCTGTTGAATTTGGAAATTTTCAGGATCTGCACAATAAGCATCAATGACCTTACGATAGACACTTACAACTGTTGCAATATAGTGAATGGATTTCATCCGGCCTTCAATTTTTAAACTATCAATTCCTAGTTCAATCATCTGAGGAATGGCTTGAACTAAATTTAAGTCTTTTGGACTCATTGCGAATGGAGAATCGCCTTCATTAAAGAAAGGAACTTCCTGTTCTCCTTCTAATTGATATAGATCATAATCCCAGCGACATGACTGACAGCAGCCACCACGGTTCGAGTCACGGGCTGTCATATGGTTACTTAATGTACAGCGCCCAGAATAGGCGATACACATGGCACCATGGATAAAGGTTTCAATTTCAATATCGACCTTTTCCTTCATTTCACGAATATCTTCTGCACTTGCCTCACGAGCAAGAACAACACGTTCTAGCCCCTCTTCCTTCCAGAACTGAACGGCCTTCCAGTTTGATAAGGATTGCTGCGTACTTAAATGGACTTCAATTTCAGGGGCTACACGTCGGCAGGTCTCAATAATAAGAGGATCAGCAACAATTATTCCAGCTATTCCCGCTTCTTTTAAACCGAGCATATACTCTTCAAGCCCGTCGATATTTTCATTATGGGCATAAATATTTGTTGTTACGTAAATCTTCGCGCCATATTTCCGGGCGAATTCTACGCCTTCTTTCATTTCTTCAAATGTAAAATTATCTGCATTTGATCGCAGCCCATATTCTTGTCCGCCAATAAATACAGCATCTGCTCCATAATGAACGGCGATTTTCAATTTTTCTAAATTCCCAGCAGGTGCCAACAACTCGGGCTTCTTAACGATTACCCGTTTGCCGTCCACGATTTTGGAAATTTTATCTTCCACTACTGTCATAGGTAATCCTCCTAAATTAAAAGCGTAAGCGCCTTGCTCAGCCCCGACAAGCCTCACGAAAAGGTGTTCTTTACCTTTTTGGGAGGCTTGGCTGTAGACCATCGAGGGGCTAGGCGCTGAAGCTAGATATCTTTAATAAACCGTCTCTTTAAAGAAAAACCCAGTGTCCAATGGACGATTGGCAGGCTGAATTTCTTCTATTTTACTTAAGAGCTCGTCCTTTTCATCTTCATATTGATCAGGGTCTTCCACACAAAGATCAATAGCCTTCCGATAAAGCTTTGTTACCTCAAGAATATATTCAGGGCTTTTTAAAATCCCATCAATTTTGAATGAATCGACGCCAGCTTCAATCATTTCCTGCAGTTCGTCTATGATACATATATCATTTGGGCTCATGATATGTGTTCCATTCTCATCTTCAAAAATGGGGTATTTGTTTTCCCGCTCTTTATCATGCAGAAACATATTATGCTCTTGTTTCCGATTTTCAACTTCCATCACTTTCCCTTGGTACTCATAATAATTTCCTAGAAGGGAACGCTTTGATTGAAACATGGTCATCATTCCATGAACTTGTACTTCAATCTCTACCTCAGCATTTTCTTTCATTTCAACAATAGCATCCATGTTAATTTCACGGGCAAGGATAGCTCTCTTTGCCCCTTTTCTGCCCCAATAATTACATGTATACCAATTGGTTGCTGTTGTCTCTGTACTCCAATGCAAATTCATATTCGGTGTTGCTTCACGTGCTGCCATTAATACAGCTGGATCACCGAAGATCACCGCATCTGCTTGTACCTCTTGCAAAAATAGAAGATAGTCTGCTAACTCTTCCACTTTTTCATTATGAAAAATCGCGTTCATTGCTACATACACTTTTTTCCCATTCTCATGTGCAAGCTGGATTGCCTCTTTGACTTCATCCTTTGAAAAGTCAGCTGCAAGACGCAAGCCATAGCGCTGTTCACCCACGATAAAGGCATCCGCACCTGCATCTGCTAATGGGATAATATCTTCAACACTCTTTGGTGTCACTAATAACTCTGGTTTTGTCATTCTTCTTCACCTCTTTTTACTAATTGCTACCCCATCACCCACTGGCACAATTGCCGTATGAAAATCAGGATGATTCATTAACCAATAGTTAAATTGATCGATCTTCCTAACAAGCTGGCGTATATTTCTGTTTGCAAATTCTGACTCACAAACAAGGCCTTTAAAAAGAACATTGTCCGTAATAATAACACCCTTATCACTTAAATAACGGGAGTAGATTTCGAAAAAACGCCGGTACTGACCTTTTGCTGCATCAATAAAGATGGCATCAAATGGACCATGTTCTTTCACCTCTGCTTCCACTTCAAGCGCATCACCTTTAATAATATGAATTTGAGAATCCTTACCAGCTTCACTCCTATATTGTTCAGCAAGCTGAGAACGTTCAGCATCTCTTTCAATTGTGACGATCTTGCAGTTTGGAAGTGCATCAGCCATTCGGAGAGCAGAATACCCAATCGCAGTACCCACTTCCAAAATAGCCTTTGGCTGCTGAATTCGTAAAAGCTGAAGCAGCATTTCAATTCCAGCAAGCTCCATAATTGGCACACCATTCTCGTTTGCAAATTGCTCCATTTTCTGAAAGAATTCTGACCTAGCTGGTGTGATGCCTTCTATATATACATGCAGCTTTTCATTTTCCAAGCTGCCATCACCTCTATCATTTAGACATGAAAAAATAGCGTTCACGTAAGAGGATCGTAATCATGCAAAAGACTTCGCATATTACCAGCTAGTAAAAGCCGCCATCCTTTACCCATCCGTGAGTCACGCTATCGTTAACAATATAAAATACTTGTACTATTTTATCATAAATAAAAGGGGAATGCTAATTTTTCATACAATCCCCTTTACCATTTATTTGATATGTGTAGCTTTCTTTTGATTATGCTCATCAAGTGTTTTCGAGAATAAGACTTCTCCTGATGAAGTTGCTAGGAAATAAAGGTAATCTGATTCATCTGGAACCAATGCAGCTTCAATTGACATAACACCCGCATTCGCAATTGGTCCTGGGGTCAGTCCTGGATATTTGTAAGTATTATATGGCGAGTCAATCTCTAAATCTTTATACAAAACTTTCTCCTTATGCTCTCCTTGTGCATAGAGCACGGTTGGGTCTGTTTGCAATGGCATTCCTGTCGCCATTCGATTATAGAAGACACTCGCGATCTTATCTCTATCCACTTTTGCTGTTGCTTCTTCCTCAATGAGAGAAGACATCGTAAGCAATTCGTGCACAGTAAGCTCCCGTTCTTCCATTGCCACTTGATACTCATTCACAACAGCGGCTGTTTTATCAAGCATCGGTTTGACAATTTCCTCTATTGTTGGATTTTCCTTATAAAAAGGATAAGTGGCTGGGAATAAGTAGCCTTCTAAAGGGTATTTAATATTTTCATTCAAAATTTCTTCAGTCAATAGATCTGGATATTTCCCCATTAGAGATTCAATAAACGCTTGATCATTGAGCGTTTTAAAAACATCTTCTGGCTTTTTATTTATTTTCTCCGCAATGATGCCAGCAATTTGTTCTAGCTGTTTTCCTTCAGGAATTGTCACTTTAAAAACTAGCTGTTCTTCAAGCTTTCCTGTTTTCAAGCTTTTAATTATATCTGGAATGGTCATCGATGGATTCAGTTTATATTCACCAGCCATAAATCCTGTTTCATTCTTTAATTTCACATAATATTTAAAAACACGAGCATCCTTAATGATTCCGTTATCCTCAAGTATTTTACCAATACTTGTCGATGAGGAGCCAATCGGAATTTCTACTTGCTTTTCTTTCTTATCATCTGGATTGACAGGTTTTATAGCAGATTTAATATAAAAATATCCACCGCCAACTGCTGCTCCAACTGTTATAACCAGAATAATCGCAATAATCAAAACAATTTTCCGGACCAGCTTTGCTTCACTTTGACGTTCGATCATCTTCTGACGGATTTGATCTTTTTTATCATTCTTATGTTCCTTTGACATTCATTTTCCCCTCCTATCAAGGCTGCAAGCGCTAAGGAACTTCTATTTCTCTTTATTCATCACCTTAGCTTTTGATGCTAGCTGCATTTCTACACCTCGAATAATTATACTATATTTTCTTTTTGCAGTCGCAAAATATTACATAAATCTATGAAAATAAACAAATATCTCCAACAAAAAAAACTGACCTCAAGGGGCCAGTTTTCTTATTTTAGTCTTATTCTTCCTCTTCAGCAAGAAACGTATTAAGCATTTCTTCAATCATTTCCCACTCTTCTTCTGCATCTGGTTCAATCGGTATTAATTCACCATCTTGATTATCTTCACTTGGCAGAAATGCAGAAGCATGAATATCAATTTCGCCATCTTCATCTTCTTCTGCACCTATCGGATAATAAAGGACATATGACTTTCCAAATTCCTCTGAATCAAATGTGAAAAGCACCTCACATAATTGCTCGTTACCATCTTCGTCTACTACTGTAATATTTTTTTCTCCGTGTTCCATTCTTTCCACCTCATTAAGTTTGGCTATTTAAATAGCCTTGTAATATCATAACAGCTGCCATTTTATCAATCACTTTTTTTCGCTTCTTTCGGCTAACATCCGCCTCAAGCAGGACTCTTTCAGCTGCAACCGTTGTTAATCGCTCATCCCAAAGGACGACAGGCAAACCAAAGAGGTTCTCAAGCTCAGCAGCATAATTTTGACTGGCTTCTCCCCGCGGACCGATTGACCCATTCATATTCTTTGGCAAACCAACAACAATTTTACTTACTTCATGCTCTTTTATTATTGTCCCAAGCTGCTCGAAACCAAACTTATTTTCTGCCTCATTAATCTTTATGGTTTCTAAGCCTTGCGCTGTCCAGCCAAATGCATCGCTGAGCGCGACGCCGACTGTTTTCGAGCCGACATCCAATCCCATTGTCCGCATACTTTATCCCTTTCGCTGCTGCTTTAAGTATGATTTAACAAGCTCTTCGATGATTTCGTCTCTTTCAAGTTTACGGATAATGTTACGTGCATCCTTATGACGGGGAATGTACGCAGGATCCCCAGAAAGAAGGTAACCGACAATTTGGTTGATTGGGTTATAGCCCTTATCTTGAAGAGCTTCATATACTTGAAATAACACTTGATTGACATCATGCTCGATTGGCTCTTCAGGAAAATTAAACCGCATTGTTTTATCAAATGAGCTCATACTTTACACCTCTTTTTGATTGAGCATAAGCAGACGCTTCCGCTTTTTTTGTCTAGCTCCGGCACCTAGTCCTGACAAGGTGCTGGAGCTTTTCTTCATTTTACACTACTTTGTTGGGATATCAAACGGATTTAACCCATTCTTCTACAAAATTCAATGCATTTTCGAGCTTTTCCGGGTCTTTTCCACCAGCCTGGGCCATATCTGGACGGCCTCCGCCGCCTCCGCCGCATCTAGTAGCAACTTCCTTAATAATTTTCCCAGCATGGTATCCCTTTTCAATCAGATCACTGGTTACTCCAGCAATTAAATTTACTTTCCCTTCATGCACACTTCCAAGGACAACGACTGCAGAGCCTAGTTTATTCTTTAGCTCATCAGCCATATTACGTAAATTATTCATGTCTGCTGCGGCAACTTTTGCTGATAATACAGTTACACCATTAATTTCTTTCGTATTCGATACAAGGCTGCTAGCTTCAATATTACCCAATTTTGCAGCTAATGATTCATTTTCTCGTTGAAGCTGCTTCATTTCTCCAAGTAATGCTTCAATTCTTGTTGCTAATTCTTTCGGATTTGCTTTCAGTTTACTAGCTGCTTCCTTAAGAATCCCGATCTGATCGTTTAATAATTGATAAGCAGCCTCACCAGTCACTGCTTCAATACGACGTGTACCCGCTCCTATTCCACTTTCAGACTGGATTTTGAATAACCCAATTGTTGATGTATTTGGAACATGGCATCCGCCGCAAAGCTCCAAGCTATAATCTCCAACTTGAACAACACGAACGATTTTCCCATATTTTTCTCCGAAAAGCGCCATCGCTCCCATTGCTTTTGCTTCTTCAATATCTTTGTAATTTATTTCTACTTGTATGCTGCGCCAAATTTTCTCATTAACTATATTCTCGATTCTCTCTAATTCATCTGAAGTGATCTGGCCAAAGTGAGAGAAATCAAAACGTAATCGATCTTGTTCAACAAGTGAACCAGCCTGATTGACATGGCTTCCAAGTACATCCTTTAACGCTTGGTGAAGCAAATGTGTAGCTGTATGATTTTTAATAACTTTAGAACGACTCTGCTCATTAACCGTTGCTGTTAACTGATCATTTACTTTCAATATGCCTGCCTCAACGATCGCTCTATGAAGGTTCTGCCCATTTGGCGCTTTCTGAACATCCTTAATGGACACACGTAGACCATCTGCTTCTAATAAACCTTGATCCGCAATTTGTCCGCCACTTTCAGCATAGAATGGAGTTTCATCCAAAATCAGTTGAACCTCATCTCCAGCTCCTGCCATTTCTATGGATTGTCCATCTTGAACAATGGCAACAACTTTAGAACTTGCTACAAGTGAGTCATAGCCGATAAATTTACTTTCGACTTTAATCTCTCCAAGCACGCCTCCTTGAACTTGCATGGAATCTACGTCTTGTCTTGCTGCACGTGCACGCTCACGCTGACGGTCCATCTCAGTATTGAAGCCTTCATGATCAACTTTCATGCCTTCTTCTTCCGCATATTCCTCAGTCAGCTCGACAGGGAATCCATATGTGTCATAAAGACGGAATACATCTTCCCCTTGAATCCTATCACTTCCTGCAGCTTTTTCCTTTTTAATAACAGTAGATAGAATCGCTAAGCCATCATGTAATGTTTCATGGAAACGCTCTTCTTCATTTTTAATAACTTTTTGAATGAATTCGGTTTTGCTCTTTACTTCTGGGTAGAAGTCGCTCATAATTTCGCCAACTACTGGAACCAGTTCATACATAAACGGACGGTTGATGTTAATTTGTTTCGCATAACGGACAGCACGGCGTAGTAAACGGCGTAATACATACCCACGGCCTTCATTAGACGGCAGTGCACCATCACCAACAGCAAAGGCTACTGTACGAATATGATCTGCAATTACCTTAAAGGCAATATCTGATTCTTTATTCACACCATACTTTTCCTCAGCAATCTTTTCTGTTCCTTGGATAATCGGCATGAATAAATCTGTATCAAAATTAGTAGGAACGTTTTGCACAACAGAAGCCATTCGCTCCAGACCCATTCCAGTATCAATGTTCTTTTTCGGAAGTGGCGTATATGTTCCATCAGGGTTATGATTAAATTCTGAGAACACAAGATTCCATACTTCTAGATATCTTTCGTTTTCCCCACCAGGATATAATTCGGGATCATTGACGTCATTTCCGTATTCAGGTCCACGATCATAGAAAATTTCTGTATTCGGACCACTTGGACCTTCACCGATATCCCAGAAGTTCCCCTCCAAACGAATGATTCTTTCCTCTGGAATCCCTATTTGTTCGCGCCAAATAGTAAATGCTTCGTCATCTTCAGGATGAATGGTGACAGATAATTTCTCCTCTTCAAAACCAATCCACTTTTCACTAGTTAAGAATTCCCATGCCCATTCAATTGCCTCTACTTTAAAATAATCCCCAATAGAGAAGTTGCCAAGCATTTCAAAGAAAGTATGGTGGCGAGCTGTCTTCCCAACATTCTCAATATCATTTGTTCGAATCGATTTTTGTGCATTTGTAATTCTTGGATTTTCCGGAATAACACGGCCATCAAAGTATTTCTTCAGTGTTGCCACACCACTGTTAATCCAAAGCAAAGAAGGATCTTCATGTGGAACAAGTGGAGCACTCGGCTCAATAGCATGCCCTTTTTCTTGGAAAAATTCTAAAAATAAACGACGGATATCTGATCCTGATAATTGTTTCATATGTATAGCCTCCTATAAATGGTTTCTAAATTAAAAAACAAATGCGCAAGCGCCTTGGTCACCCCCGACAAGCACAAGACGAGCCTCACTAAAAAGGTGTTCTTTACCTTTTTCGTGAGGATTGGCTTGTGACCTCGAGGTCGACAAAAGCGCGACGTCCTGTCGCATTGCCGACACTAGTACGTCCTGTACGTCGGGGGTAGGCGCTGGAGCTGAACGCAGACAAACTTGTCGCAAAGTTATCCACTCCATTGGATCACATAGTTTCCTATGCAACGAGAAAAAGCCCTCATCCCTGGACAGGGACGAAGAGCTCTTCGTGGTACCACCCTGATTAAACGAAAAGCGTAAGCGCCTTGCTCACCGCTTTCACATTCATCTCTCAGATCCTTAACGCGGATAGACGACAGGGGTTAGCTGCACTCCGGATTAGCATTCTGTTATCCTTCATCTAGGAATTCTTCCAGCCAAGGAATTCCTTTTCTGATGCGTAAAGCGCGACTTGCGCTAGACACGTAGATGGGCTATAACATACTCGTTCCTTCTTCATGTTTACCTTATATTTGTTATTATAGTCGAATTATATCTAGTTAAAAACAGATTTGTCAAGGGCGGGCGAATTTTGGGTTCTTCCTTTTTCCAAAGTGTGTCCTTGCATGAACAAGGCTAACTTTTATAACTGCGAGAATGGGAACCGCAATAATTAACCCTAATACTCCTCCCGCCTCCCCGCCAATAAGGAGAGCGAACATAATAATCAGCGGATGCATATGAAGGCTTTTTCCAACAATTAATGGTGATAAAATATTGCCTTCAACAAATTGGAGGACAAAAATAATCACAACCGAGATTATCATCATTTTTACAGAAATGGTGGAAGCAATAATCAGTGCAGGGATGGCGCCGAATATTGGGCCAAAATACGGAATGACATTGGTTATTCCAATTAGCATTCCAAGCAGCAGCGGGTATTTCATGCCAAATATCCAGAAAAGCAAAGCAGAAATAGCTCCAACTACAATACATACTAGAAGCTGCCCCCTAATATAGCTGCCAAGTGATTTATCAACATCACGCAAAAAAAGGATTCCTTCCTGTCTCCATTTTCTTGGCGTCAAATACCAAACAGCCCGCTTCATTAAATCAAAGTCCTTTAACATGTAAAAGGAGATAAATGGAATAATTGCAATAATTAGTGAGTAGTTTAAAATACTTAATAACACATTTACGCTTTTAGAAAGAAGTTTATCCAAAGCTGCTTCCATAGCCAAGATGCCTTCATCAATTCTTGTTTGCAATCCATCAGGCCATGAAGAGGTTTTTTGCTGGATCACGTGAATCCATTCTCTGTACTGGTTTGCAAATTGGGGAGCATTCTCGGTAAGATCCTTTAATTGGTGAATAAAAGCTGGTATTCCCTTATAAAGAGCAAAACTAACTCCGCCAAAAAAGAGGATATAAATACTAAAAACAGCTACCCCTTTATGCAGACCGCCTTCATGTAATTTTCTTACAATGGGGTGCAGCAAATAAGTGATAAAGGCTGCCACGATAAAAGGAATGAACACTGCTATCATAATTTTTAACACTGGCATCCACAATGAATGCAGCTTTAAAAAAACAAATACAACAATAAATAATAGAAGGAGAAAACCTAACCGATAATACCATTTCAGACGAATATCCATTTTTCACCCTCCTCCTTTTATTTTTGCTGTTAATTATTGGTTTTATACAAAAAGCTGACATCTTAAAATTCAGATGTCAGCTTTTATTTTTTAGAATAATGCTTTTGTTATTCGCTTTTGGATTTTCTTTCTTTGACGACCAGACATTAAATTATTTTTTTGGGCTAGATTATATACTGCCATTCCTGCTCCAAAAACAATCGCAGAGGTTAACACACGGTTCATTTGGCTCACCTCGCTCTATTAATAATTTGCAATTTGCCTACTACAAGAGGTAACGGCGCTCGTCTTCTTCAAATAGATCATCAAGTGAACTTAATGTTCCATCTTCCTCGACTTGATGCGTACTAATTACACCTTGAGATAGGGAAAGTTCAATAAAGCAGCTCCAGCAATAATATTGGCTTATTCCAATTTTTCCGATATCCTTACTCTGGCAGTTGGGACATTTCAGCATGGAAAAGACACCTCACTCTTTAACGTTTACGATGATGGTGTCCTTCCCAATTGCAGGCGGCAATTCGGTTTTGATTATTCGTTTTCCTTCCAGCATATCTGAAAAGAACCCATCCGATAATTCATACCCTATAATTGTCCCCACTTCTTCATGAAAATATACATCTTCAAGTAATCCAAGCCGCTCTCCCTCTCTTGACATCATTGTTCTTCCAGTTAAACGGTTTGGCCCTTCAAATGTATATTCATTTGATTTCTTAAGCGGTTTAAGGACTGATTGATCCTCAACCATTACTCCATCCCATCCGAAAGAAGCAACATCTTGAACATCGATATGAAAGGTTTTTTTCAAGAGGGTTCCTTTTCGGATGAGTAAGCTCTTTACAACCCCATTGCCAGATATATGGATATCACACACTTCACCAATCCTTGAACCACTCTGTAATTCAATAACTGGGAGTCCTTTTAATAAAGAAAATGTCCGCAAAAGTTTGTCCCACCTTCCCGGAACATTCTTAGTTTGCGTTTTCTATGTGAAAAAAATAACGTGAAACGCTTTCCAATTTAACAATCTTGTTCATTCCATAAAATCATATGGGGTTATCTCTCCCATACCGATAAGTGGGTCAATATTCATCCATTCCACTTCATCTGTTAAATGCATGTTTGGTACATCCATTGTTTCCGTTTCATCCTCTTGTGAAGAATGTGGCAGAATGGCTTCCTTTAGCTTTTCGGACAGACTTGTCAATCGTGCAAGCTCATCTGCTCTTTCAACACCCATTCTCAATGCCTCTTCCTCACCACATAAGATAAGAAATTGTTTGCTTCGGGTGATTGCTGTATAAAGTAAATTTCTTCGCAGCATTCGATAATAGCTCTTAACTACAGGAAGGATAACAATTGGAAATTCACTGCCCTGAGATTTATGAACGGAACAACAGTATGCATGTGTTATTTGATTTAAATCCTGACGGGTATATGTGGCTTCAGTTCCTTCAAATGAAACGATAATCATATCCTGCTTTTCTGTATTTTCCTTCGCATAGAAAATCGAAACAATCTCACCCATATCTCCATTAAATACATGGTTCTCAGGCTGATTGACAAGCTGAAGTACCTTATCGCCAATTCGGTATTTCACTTCACCGAAGACCAATTCTTTTCTAGACCCATCCTCATTCGGATTAAAGATCTCTTGGATCATTTCGTTTAGCTTATCAATCCCTGCTGGCCCTTTATACATCGGCGCCAGCACTTGAATATCCTTTGTCGAATAGCCTTTTTTCTTTGCATTCAAAATAACCTGTTCAACAACCGTTGATATTTGTCCAGAATGACATCTAATAAATGAGCGGTCTGGCTGTTGGGAGGATATATTGACAGGAAGCCTGCCCTTTTTCATTTCATGGGCTAGTTCAATAATGGATGAACCTTCTGCCTGTCGATAAATATCTGTCAGGCTTACAGTTGGAATTCGTTCGGAAGACAGGAGGTCCTTTAATACCTGTCCTGGTCCAACAGATGGCAACTGGTCTTCATCCCCTACTAAGATTACTTGCATATTTTCCGGAATTGCTTTGAAAAGTTGATTCGCAAGCCACACATCGACCATCGATGATTCATCAACAATCAAAATCTTTCCTTCCAGTGGATTTTCCTCATGACGATCAAATCCTTCCGACCCATTCCACCCCAAAAGCCTATGGATAGTTACTGCCGGCAAACCGGTTGATTCTGTCATTCTTTTTGCGGCCCTGCCTGTTGGCGCCGTTAGCAAAAATGGAAAGGGCTCTTCCTTTTTGTAATCCTTTGGACTTAATGAACAGCCATGCAATTCTGCGTATAATTCAACAATTCCCTTAATGACAGTTGTTTTCCCTGTCCCAGGACCTCCAGTTAGAATGAGCATCGGAGACATCAATGCGGTTTGAATCGCTTCTTTTTGTGTTGGTGCGTAGTGTACCTTAATTCGTTCCTCTAGTTTGCCGAGCGCAAGCAAGAATTCTGATTCTGGAAACTGCTCATTATATTGTGTTTGCTGTAAAATCCGCTTAATATTTGTGACTAACCCTTTTTCTGAATAATAAAGGGAAGGCAAATACAATCTTTGGTCTTCTCCAATGATTTTTCCTTCTTCTTGAAGCTTAATGATTTCATTTGAAATATCGGTAAATTCAATGACATCATGCTGATTGTCTTCGAGAAGTTTTTTCACGCTCGGCAAAAGTGTTCGAGCTTCTACATATACATGCCCAGCCTGCATGCTTTCTATTTCAAGTATGTATAGACATGCTGCCCTAATTCTGTCTGGATGATTGCCCGAAATCCCAAGCTGATAGCCCAATTCATCTGCTCTGCCAAAACCAATTCCTTCAATATCCTCTACAAGCTTAAAGGGATTCCTTTGGATAATCTCAATCGTTTGGTCTTTATAAGCTTGATATATTTTCATCGATAGCTGTGGACCAAAGCCATATTGATTTAAAGCAATCATTGCCTGCTCAAGGCCCTGATGCTCCATTAACGTATCGTATAAGGATTTCGCTTTCTCTCCAGCTAGTTTAGGAATTTGATCAAGCAAGGAAGGCTGGTTAAGGATTTTCGAAATAGCATTTTCTCCTAATGCGGCCACAATACTTTCAGCCGTTTTCTTCCCAATTCCTTTAAACAGCTCACTCGATAAATAATTGACGACACCTTGTTTTGTCTGAGGGATATCTTTACGAAAATGACTGGCTTGAAACTGGACTCCAAATTTCGGATGATCCTTCAATTCGCCATAAAAAATATACGTCTCTTGTTCATGCATTTTCGGCAAGTATCCAGTAATAACTGCTTCTTTGTCTTCATAATGCTCATTTGTTTCCTCTACGCGAATACGCAATACCGTATATAAATTTTGCTCATTATGAAAGATCGTTACTAAATGCCTGCCCTTCATAAATTTCCTTTGTTCAGCAAATAAGTCTAAGGAGTCCTGCTTCTCCATCCCTTTTCCTCCTTTCCCTCATCCTGCATGAAATTATTGTGTATCTGTGTTTCCTTTTTCAATTAGCTTCTTTCCGTATCCAGCAAGCATATGATCAGGCTGACTGTCCAATGCCTTATTGAAATAATCAAGTGCCTTCTTTTCTTCTTCCTTAAATCCGTAAGCAACACCTAAGTTATAGTAAGCATCTGCATGTTCAGGATCAATCGCAATACACTTTTCTAATTGTAAAATAGATTCATCTACATAATTCAGCTGTGCCAAACATAATCCATATTGAAAAAAGCCTTCCGCATCATCCACATTAAGTTCCGTACTTCGTTGGAGATATGGCAATGCCAATTTCCCCTGCTCAAGCGCAACAAGAGACAGACCAAGCATGAAGAAATTATCCCCTGACTCCAAGCCTTTTTTCATTGCTGATTCAAACATGGTCTTTGCTGCGTCAAATTGCTCCAGCTCATAATACAAATTCCCTGCACTATAATAGGCAGTTGCTGCCTCTCCATCGAGCTCAATCGCCTTTTGGTAAAACTTCAACGCCCTTTCGACCTCTCCAACCGCTGATAAAACATTGCCAAAATTAATATAGGAAACAGCATCCATTGGATTTTCTTCTATCGCTTCCATAAATGTCGTAGCTGCCTCTTCCCATTTGCCTTCTTGCATATATTGAATACCTAATTGGTTTTTATTCATCCTTATTCACTCCATTTCTTCTTTCAAAATTATAGCATATAATGTTCTATTCAATCACTTCAAGAAAAAGCTTTGTTTGTTGCCTTTAACACGAATTCGTAAAAGTTGATTTCCGCTCCAGGTCGCTCGCTTTCCGCGGGGTGGGCGCTGAGCCTCCTCGACGCTAATGCGTCTGCGGGGTCTCAGCTGTCCCACACTTCCCGCAGGAGTCTCGCACCTTCCGCTACAATCAACTAACCATAACTGTCTTCGATTTTCACTCACATCATTTATTCAAAAAACAACAATCTTTTAGAAAAGCTCCTAAATAAAAAAGCCCCAATTCTATATGAGAAGAATTGGGGCAATCTATTTATCCAACATAATCTAAACGTTTTCCGTCTTTGTATACTTCGTCAATCGTTCCGCCGCCAAGACATTCGTCCCCATCATAGAAGACAACTGCTTGACCTGGTGTAATCGCACGAATCGGTTCATCGAAGATTACTCTCACTTTATCATCTGCTAATCGCTCAACTGTTACTTTATTATCAGACTGGCGATATCTAAATTTTGCTGTACATTCAAATGTTTGCGGTTTCTCTGTATTTGAAACCCATCCGACATTTACCGCTGTAATGGAATGTGAGTATAGCTTTTCATTATGAAAGCCTTGTCCGACATAAAGGACATTTCTCTTTAAATCCTTCCCTATCGCAAACCAAGGTTCTCCAGATCCGCCAATTCCCAATCCATGACGCTGACCAATCGTATAGTACATGAGCCCATCATGCTTGCCCATTACTTTTCCATCGAATGTTTCCATGTTTCCTGGCTGAGCAGGTAAATAATTACCGAGAAACTCCTTGAAATTCCGTTCACCAATAAAGCAAATGCCCGTACTGTCCTTCTTCGTTGCGGTTGCAAGCTCAGCCGCAGCTGCAAGCTCCCGTACTTTAGATTTTTCAATACTGCCAATTGGGAACATAACCTTTTCAAGCTGTTCCTGGCTTAATTGGTTTAAGAAATACGTTTGATCCTTATTTTCATCGATCCCGCGAAGCATTTTAACTTCACCATCGCGATGCTCCACTCGTGCATAATGACCGGTAGCTAAATAGTCTGCACCTAGATTCATTGCATGCTCAAGAAATGCCTTAAACTTAATTTCTTTATTACACATGACATCAGGGTTTGGCGTTCTTCCCGCTTTATACTCATCAAGGAAATAAGTAAACACCTTGTCCCAATATTGCTTTTCGAAATTAACTGCATAATAAGGAATCCCGATTTGATTACAAACCCGGATTACATCTTCATAATCCTCTGTAGCTGTACAGACCCCAAATTCATCGGTGTCGTCCCAGTTCTTCATAAAAATTCCGATCACATCATAGCCTTGCTCCTTAAGAAGAAGTGCGGCAACCGAGGAATCGACTCCACCGGACATCCCTACGACAACGCGGGTATCCTTCGGTGCTTTCGTCATTTCATTTCACCACGTTTCCCAATAAATAATCTATTTAGTTAATCGCTTAACGATTTTACTTGTTTCTTCTGCTGCTTTTTCAACCTGCTCTAATGTGTTGAAAAGGCCAAAACTAAAGCGAATTGAATTTTGCAGACGTTCATCTCCCTGACCAAACATGGCAACAAGCACATGCGATGGATCAATTGAACCAGCTGTACATGCAGACCCGCTTGATGCCGCAATACCAGCTAAATCTAAATTCACAAGCATAGCCTCCACATTTGTTCCAGGAAAGCTTAAGTTTAAAACATGGGGCAATGAATAATCAAGTGATCCGTTTTGGCTAAATTCAACTTTATTTTCAGTTAGTCTTTTTAGAAAAGCTGTCTTGAATCCTTGATACTCTTTTCCTTTACTCTCCATTTCCTGTTGGCTGATTCGAACAGCTTCGAGGAATCCGGCAATGGAAGGAACATTTTCTGTCCCTGCACGTCTTTTTCTTTCCTGTTCACCACCAAATAAACGAGGAGAAAGCTTCACATCTTTGCTTGCATATAAGAACCCGATTCCTTTAGGTCCATTTATTTTATGAGCAGAAACAGATAATAAATCAATTCCACATTCTTTAACATTTATTTTTTCCAATCCATATGCTTGGACTGCATCTGTATGGAAAATAGCGGGGTGTTCAGCAAGGATTTGCCCAATTTCTTTAATTGGCTGAATTGTTCCGACTTCATTATTGCCATACATGATTGTAACAAGGATCGTGTCGTCCCTTAATGCTTTTTCAACATCTGCCGCATGAATCCTTCCCTTTTGGTCAACTGGAAGATATGTTATTTCATATCCTTGCTTTTCCAATTGCTGACAAGCATGAAGGACTGCATGATGCTCTACTCGTGTTGTAATAATATGCTTTCCTTGTGCTCCGTACGATTCCGCCACACCAAAAATAGCATGATTGTCCGCTTCCGTTCCACCACTAGTAAAAATAATTTCATTCGTTTCAGCACCAATGCTTTTCGCCAATTCTGTACGGGCTTCATCAATGATATGACGAGCACTGCGGCCAAAATGATGGATGCTTGATGGATTGCCAAATTCTGCGCCCATAACCTCCATCATTTTATCGATTACTTTTGGATGCATAGGCGAAGTAGCAGCATGGTCAACGTAAATCCGTTCCAATTTATTCACCTTCTTATCTGAAATGCACTGTTATTGAATTTGTATTTGTAAATTGTTGGACACTTTTCAACCTTCAGGCCCACTTACCAATTTACAGGCCACTGAACTATTTACAGATTAAATATAGAACATATACCCATCAGATTCGCCATCATCTTTAAAGTTGGCTAAATCTTCTACTGTTGTATTATCTAATACATCTTTCACTGCATCGCGAATGCGCATCCAGAGATGTTTCTTAGCAGGTTCTTCATCTTCAATTCCTTCAACAGGACTTATCGGCCCCTCCAGTACGCGAATAATATCTCCGGCTGTAATATTTGCTGGGGCATCACCAAGAACATAACCACCGTATGCGCCGCGGATGCTTTTTACTAAACCAGCATTTCTTAAAGGAGCAATAAGCTGTTCCAGATAATGCTCAGACAAGTTATTCGTCTGTGCAATCGATTTTAATGAGATCGGACCTTCTCCATGCTTTTTGGCTAATTCAATCATAATCGTTAATCCATATCGTCCTTTTGTCGATATTTTCATCAACTTACACCTCTATCCTTCTCTTTGCCAATTGTTGTATATACTTGTTTTTTCAAACTTGCTAAAAATCGGTCTGTTACCATCTGACATTGTGGCAATGCTATTCCCGCCAGTGGGCCGATTGCTAAACCAATGATTATGGTTCCCCAAAATACAGGACCCCCAAGCTGCCATCCAATAATAAGGACGATCACTTCCATGAAACTCCGAACACGGCCTACCTTCCAGCCTGTCTTTGATGTTAAGGCAATCATTAAACTATCTCTTGGACCTGCTCCAAACTGTGCTGAAATGTAGATGCCCATTCCATAGCAATAAATAATAATCCCGCAAAGAAACATTACAATTTTTCCAGCTAATGCAGAAGGCGTCTGCATGAACGGCAGCAATAAGTATAAATCAATAAAGACACCAATCAAAACCATATTTAAAAAGGCACCCATTTTCGGGAACTCTTTTGAGATAAGCGAAGCAACAGTTAGAATCACAATCCCAACAATAACTGACCAGCTTCCGATTGTCAGCCCAAGCTGATAGTACAGGCCAACGTGCAGGACGTCCCAGGGCGTTGCTCCTAAATCAGCAATAATCAATAATACAATCCCTAGACTCATAACGAGAAGACCAGTTAAATACACAATAAATCTCGCACCTATCTGACCGCTTTTTTTCGTATTCATTGCCTTATCTCCCCGCCCCAAAAGGTTTATTCTCAGTAAATAGATAGACTTTTGTAATTATAACATATTTAATTAGCTTTATCATTTTGCCTAATCATGTAATATGGTATGTTTATTTAAATAACCTTTGAACGTTTTGGAGTGATAGACATGAGTATTAAACCATTGGCCTTTCGAATGCGGCCAAGGTCTATTGAGGAAATTATTGGCCAAGAGCATCTTGTAGCTGAGGGCAAAATCATTCATCGGATGGTAAAAGCAAAACAGCTATCCTCAATGATTTTATACGGTCCCCCTGGAATCGGTAAAACGTCCATTGCAAGTGCTATTGCTGGAAGTACCAGTTATGCTTTCCGCACGCTTAACGCAGTAACGAACAACAAAAAGGATATGGAAGTCGTGGCTGCAGAAGCGAAAATGTCTGGGAAGGTCATTCTTCTTCTTGATGAAGTCCATCGACTGGATAAAGGCAAACAGGATTTTCTGCTTCCTTATTTAGAAAATGGAATGATTACTTTAATTGGAGCAACGACTAGTAACCCATACCATGCGATCAATCCAGCGATCAGGAGCCGCTGTCAAATTTTCGAATTAAAGCCTTTATCAGTAGAAAATATAAAAGAGGCGCTTCTAAGAGCACTTAGTGACAGTGAACGTGGGATAGGTGAGAAACATGTCAATATTAGTGAAGATGCGCTCACACACTTTGCGACCGCTTCTAATGGAGATGTTCGAAGCTCTTTAAATGCATTAGAGCTTGCCGTATTGTCTACAGAGCCTGATGATGCTGGCATCATCCGCATTGACTTGCAATCGGCAGAGGAATGTATGCAGCGAAAGAGTTTGTCACATGACAAAGACGGAGATGCCCATTATGATGTGCTGTCAGCCTTCCAGAAATCGATTCGCGGCAGTGATGTCAATGCTGCCTTACATTATTTAGGAAGATTAATTGAGGCAGGAGATCTGCAAAGCATTGGAAGAAGATTGCTTGTGATTGCCTATGAAGATATTGGACTCGCTTCACCACAGGCCGGTGCACGAACACTTGCTGCGATTGAAACATCAGAACGAATCGGATTTCCTGAAGCGAGAATCCCGCTTGCAAATGCGGTCATTGAATTATGTTTATCTCCAAAATCTAATTCAGCAGTAATCGCAATTGGTGCAGCCCTCGAAGATATAAGAGCTGGCAAGAGCGGAGAAGTTCCCGACCATTTGAAGGATGCCCATTACAAGGGGGCAAAAGAACTTGGCAGAGGGATTGAATACAAATACCCACATGATTATGATGCAGGCTGGGTGAAGCAGCAATACTTACCTGATCGCTTGAAAAACAAAATCTATTATGAACCGAAGAAGACAGGGAAATTCGAACAGGCATTGGCAACTATTTATAGCAAGTTATTGAAATAAAAAAATAGTTGCGGACTGTTGTTCCGCTATTTCATCATAATCCCTTTATTTTTTACACTTTCGGACTTAAGTTCCGCTATTAAGGTTCAAGAGCGTAAATTTCGGATGAAGATGACTCATTAACGGAATAGGTGTCCGTTCGCGTAGTAAAAATAGTAGATCATATACAAATAGCGGATTGGGTGTCCGCTACATTTTTCAAATAGACCCTCATTTCGCTATCAGTCATCCATCTTCAAAAAATGCTCAGAGTTCAATCGATCTCTGAGCATTTTGATATTTACAAAGGACTATCCAATAATGCCACCCATTCCTATGCAGCAACATCCCTCTTTTTAAATACATAAAATGCAACAGCCTGAAAGAGAAGGAAGTAAATGATGATCATTACAATTGAAAACCCTAATGTCATCCCATCTACCATTGGCGCTCCTTCAAAGTACTGCAGAAGATCTGTGTTTGCAAAAAGGATATATTTTGCCCATTCATATTTCATTGCAATTAATCGTGTCAACTGTCCGCCCATGAACATTAGGAAGAGCGATAAACCAATTGCTAGTGAGCTGTTTCTGAATGCTGCAGAAATCATGAATGCCATAGTTGCCAGCATAATCATATTAATAGATTTCAGTCCGAAATAAATGATTAGATGAACAAGCATGCTCTGCTCCGTAACAGTACCATTATAATAATTTAAATATGGAGCAGGATTACTTGGGAAACCGAAAAGAATCATTCCATAAATTCCTGAAAAGGCAAATAGGATGAAGAGCATGAACAAGCCAAATAGCAAAACAGTCAAATATTTTGCCGCCAAAATTTTTCCTCTTTTTATCGGCCGGATTAATAGCAGCTTAATTGTTCCCCAGTTAAATTCACTGGCAACGATTCCTGCTGCGATAATGATCGTGAATAAACCAGCAAATTCAATCATTTGCGATGCATCAGTTAAAAATCCCCAGACAGAATACCCGTCATTTGGTGATAAATCATTTTTAATTCTATATTCGTTTATCGTGATTTCTCTTTCATAGCTAGTCTTTACTTCTGCTGGTAGCGCATCTCCCATTTCATCTAGTTCTTTTTTATAGCTTTCATTCTGAACCTGAAGACCTTTTTTCCATTCTGAATTGTCTGGAACACTTCCTCTGCTATCCTGATACTTGATAAAGCCGCCCATAGCTATTAATACGAAAAGGAGCAGCCCGATCATGACATATGTTCCTGTTCTTCTAAATATTTTCATCCATTCGTTTTGAATCAATTTAATCATGAACAAGTTCCCCCTTTTGTGAAGTAACCTCAAGGAAACGATCTTCTAATGTTTTCGTTACTTCCTTAACGCCAAAAATTTGAATGTCTTGACTAACAAAATATTTTATTATCTCAGGAATACTCTCTCTTTTAAGCGGCAAAGCGACGCCATTTTCAGTTAACTGCACTCTTATATCTGGAAAAATCTCTTTAACCATTCGTTCGGCATGTTCTTTTCGATCTACCTCAATTTCATAAATCTTCTCATTCCCTTGAACAAAATCAGTCATTAGCTGAACATCAATGAGCTTCCCTTGCTGAATGATTCCAATTCGATCACACATCATTTCCATTTCTGATAGCAAATGGCTTGATACGATAACAGCCATATCCTTTTCTCTTGCTAACTTTCTAACATGGTCCCTGATTTCGCGAATTCCTGCAGGGTCCAAGCCATTCGTCGGTTCATCCAAAATCAAGATTTTCGGATCATGCAAAAGACACTGTGCCAATCCAAGACGCTGTCTCATTCCAAGTGAATATGTTTTTACCTTGTCATGAATACGATCAGTAAGACCTACGAATTCAACAGTTTCAGCAATTTTTTCTTTCGTAACGCCTTGAGACATCCGGGCATAATGAATGAGATTTTGATAACCACTCATGAACTTATACATTTCCGGATTTTCAACAATGCCCCCCACATGTCTAATCGCCTGCTCAAAATCAGTTTTAATGCTATGACCAAGAATTTTAATATCACCTGAAGTCATTCCGATCAGACCAACAATCATTCGAATCGTTGTTGTTTTTCCAGCACCATTTGGGCCCAGAAAGCCAAATACTTCCCCTTTGTTAACATTAAAGCTTAGTGAATCAATAATCGTTCTGCCCTTAATCGTTTTGGTTACATTTTGAATTTCCACAAGGGTATCCATTGTCTTTTCTCCTCTCATTCTTTAAAAGTCTCCTTCATCCACTGAATAATTGATAAACCTCTTGTTTCTCTTAAATCCTCGACATTTTGCCGATCGATCACTTTTCCATCTTTAATCGCAAGTACCTCATCTAGTAAAGGCTCAATTTCATCAATTTCATGGGTCGCAATGACAACTGTTTGATTCTCGAAATCAATATAAGATAGTAGTCCTTTTACAATTGAATCTCTTACCATTGGATCAAGACCTGAAAAAGGCTCATCTAATAGCAGGACAGATGTTTCCCTTGCCAATGCAAGTACAAGTTTTAATCTTCCCCGATTCCCCTTTGACAATTGCTTTAGCTTTTTATCAGGATCTAGCTTCATAAATGTTAATAACTCATTCGCACGATCGATTCGAAAATCCTCAAACTGCGAAGCATAGAAGTTAATCATATCCTTCACCTTAAAAGGCTGATAGAAACTATCTAGTTCAGATAAATAGGCTACTTCTTTTGCAATTCTTCTATCAACTGGAATTTCATTTACAAGAACAGTTCCTTTCGAAGAATGAACAAGTCCCGCTATAATCTTTAATGTCGTTGATTTTCCACTTCCATTCGGACCTATTAAGCCATAGATTTTCCCTTTCTCCAGAGTAAAGGACACATCATCTAAGCCAGAATCCCGTCCGTATTTTTTGGATACATTTTTGAATTCGATCATCTTAACTCTCCCGCTTTCCATTAAAATATCTTTTTAAGCCAGAGATCATATCCTCTTCTGAAAGTCCAAGTTCTTTCATGTTGTTAACAAACGATTCGATGATGTCCATTTGCATACCGAGCTTTAATCGATGAATCATTCCCTCATTCTCCGTTACAAACGTTCCTTGCCCTCGTTTCGTTTCCACGATTTCCATCCTCTCCAATTCACTGTATGTTCTTTGAATCGTATTTGGATTGACTCCTGATTGTACGGCCATTTCACGAACGGAAGGGAGCTTGTTTCCGGGCAATAAATCCCCTCGGATAATTTGCTGATTAATCTTGTCTGCAATTTGCATATATATAGGCCTTGATGCTTGGAATTCCTCACCCATGACGTCACACCTCAACTTTCCGCTCTAACAGCCAAACGGAGGCATAGAAAACGATAATAACGATAACTGTATAAATCATTCCATTCATTATTGATAGTTCAGCATTTTCTACAAAGCCAGCAGAAGCCGAAGTTTTCCCTGCTTCGAACTCCAACGAATAGGCATCGAGTTTAATAACTCCTATGTTTTTTAGCTTTTGATACAATGGCAGATTGCTCACATAATTGCCTATTGTCGTTAACAAAATCCAAGTGCCAATAACAATCGGCCAACGAAGGGAACTCAAGATTGGAACATTTTTCAAAGAATGAAATAACGACCAATAAAATAAAACCCAGACTCCCAGGAAAAGAGTTCCTAGCGTAATCCCTACTCCCATTAAGGTAAGATTGAGGACTGGCCCCCCAGTTAAATTAAACAGGCTTACCACGTTCACCGCATGAGAGAGTCCCATAATTGCAACAACGAGTGAAATGAAAAAAGAAACAACATATAAAACAAAGCCAGCTGTTAGTTTAGCTAGAAAAAGCGCAGCTCCACTATTTGGATTGTGTAGCCATAGCTGTGTTTGGCCCTCAATGTTAAGTGAAGATAGAAGGTATGCAGGTAAGTAAAGTCCATGCCCAACTAATATCAGCACGGCCACGACAGCGAAAATATTTGGCTCATTGAAATATTTCGTCAAGCCTACACCGATAATTACACCAAATAACAATAGAGCGATTCCGACCATAAACCAATTTTTCGTCAGTTTTAATTCTTTATAGAGTAAACCTTTAAAAGCCTTCACAAGCTCCAACCTCCAAATCGGCGTTCTAGTGTTCTAGTTACATAGTACACTGATACATAATTATCCGTCAATTGGTAATTTTCCATGGGAATTAAGAATTTTCGGGGTTATTTTGCAAAAAAACTGTTTTATTTGCAATAAGTATGATTAATTTTGCAAATTCAGCATTATTTTTGCAAAAAGCCACAATACCTTTGCAATAATACAGTCTTTTTTGCAAACTCCATTAAAAAAGGCCTGGCTTCAGCCAGCCAGGCCACTTGGTGCTCCTTAATCATTTACACGATAAATTTTAATATCTTTTAACAGTTCTCTATTCACATAACTCGCCATAATTAAGCCAGCTGTTGACGGGCAAAATGCATTGGATGCGGGCGGAATTTTGGCTTTGCGGATTTCCGCATCTTCCTTACCTACAACTTTACGGACATCCTCACGAATGACAATCGGGCTTTCATCAGAGAATACGACTGGAATTCCCTTTCTAATTCCTTCTTTTCTCAGACGTGTCCGAATAACTTTTGCAATTGGATCTGTATGTGTTTTCGAAATATCAGCAATTTGGAAGCGTGTCGGATCCAATTTATTAGCAGCACCCATACTAGAAATAATAGGAATATTGCGTTTTAAGCATTCCTTCATTAAATGGATTTTATAAGAAATAGTATCTGAGGCATCAATGACAAAATCGAGACCCTGCTCGAAAAATTGCTCATATGTTTCCTCTGTGTAAAACATTTTCAATGCAATAACTTCACACTCTGGATTAATATCTTTAATTCTTTCCTTCATTAAATCAACCTTTGGCTGCCCAATAGTTGAAAGCAAGGCAATGATTTGGCGATTCACATTCGTAATATCCACATCATCTTTATCAACAAGAACTAATCGGCCAACTCCAGATCGGGCTAATGCTTCAGCAGCAAACGTCCCTACCCCGCCAACTCCAAGAACAGCAACTGTACTATTTTTCATAATTTCAAGGCCTTCCGTACCAAAAGCCAACTCATTTCGTGAAAATTGATGCAACATCTATCTCAACTCCATAACTTTTTCAAAATGACATTTCTTTATTTTTTTCCCGATAATGAATATATCATACTTTTTGAAAAAAATAAGCATCAATCACAATCGAAAAATTTTTATACTAACTATTATGACCAGATGACAGTTGTCACTATTATATTTTTATTTCAGATGCTACGCTTAGGCGGGGATAAAAAAATAGGAGTAGAAATGGGGAATTAGTATGAGCTTACCACAATTAAAAATTGGGCATATGACACCAAAAGTTCCAATCCTTCAAGGCGGAATGGGTGTTGGCATTTCACTAAGCGGACTCGCTTCAGCTGTTGCAAATGCTGGGGGAATCGGAATTATTTCTGGTACTGGCATTTCGGCAGACGAATTAAGAAATCAGATTAGAAAAGCAAAAGAGCTTGTAAAGGGCTCTGGCTATATTGGCGTCAATGTCTTGTTTGCCATGAATGATTTTGCCGAAAATATGAAGGCCGCACTCCAAGAAAAAGTGGATTTTATTATTTCAGGTGCTGGTATTTCACGTGATATGTATGCATGGGGAAGAGAATACGGCATTCCAGTCATTTCTATCGTTTCATCTGCTAAGCTTGCCAGAATTTCAGAAAGACTTGGTGCTGCTGCAGTTGTCGTCGAAGGACATGAAGCTGGAGGACATCTCGGCACCGATCGACCGCTGTTTGAAATCCTTCCTGAAGTGGTCGAGGCAGTAAACATTCCTGTAATTGCAGCTGGAGGAATCCTGACAGGACATGACTTAGCTAAAGCTATTCAGATGGGGGCATCGGGAGTACAAATGGGGACCCGATTTGTCGCTAGTGAAGAATGTGATGCACCTTTATCATTTAAAGAAAAGTATGTAAACGCACAAGTTGGAGATACAGTTCTTGTCAAAACAACTGTTGGCCTACATGGAAGAGCAATAAAAAATAAATTCACTGACTTAATTTCCGGTACAGGAAAATTAAAAATAGAAAAATGCCATGATTGTTTAAAAAACTGCTCATATCGCTTCTGCACACTAGACTCACTCTTGAAGTCTGTTGGAGGAGATGTTGAGAATGGTTTAGTATTTGCCGGCTCAAGAGTAGCAGAAATCAAAAAGATCTTACCCGTTCGAGATATCATCAATAATATTACTGCAGAGTACCAGACAGCACAGTAATATTTCTTAATATTAGTTCTATTCGTCCCATGTTTTGATGTTCAATCATTGATGGGAACGTTTCTTCTTTTTCCGCTCCCGTGTTCGGACATTACAACCGCTGACTGGAACGTTTCACTATTTTACGTTCCAGTTTTTTAGTGTTTCGATCGCATTTGCTTTTCAATACCTGCCAAATTTCACACAAAAAATCCATGTCTGAGATAGACATGGATTTTATTTCGTATGTACGTAAAGAGTCCCAATCGTGCCGTCGCTTTGATGCCTTCGTTTTGAACCCGCACTCAGCAGGTGGGTGTCCTGTTCCCTGCTATTGTAAGTCCTCATCCATGAGGCATTTACGCGGCAGGAAAACTCGGTCTCCCGAAGAAATAATGTTGGTCAAAATTTTAGGTTACACAACGAACACATCAGGACTCTTTATTTGATTAATTGTATTTTACCATATTAGAATGACCCTTTCAAGCAATCCTAAATAGGTCATACCTCATTTTTTTAAATTAAGTGCTAAGTGTAAATCGTCTAATTGCGCCCCGCTTACTTCACCAGGTGCATCCGTTAAGACACAGCTTGCACTAGCAGTTTTCGGGAATGCAATCGTATCACGTAGATTAGATCTGCCTGCAAGCAGCATGACAAGTCTGTCAAGACCAAGTGCGATGCCCCCGTGTGGTGGTGTGCCATATTCAAAAGCTTCAAGCAAGAAACCGAATTGTTCATACGCTTCCTCTTTTGAAAAGCCAAGGACACTAAACATTTTCTCCTGTACTTCTCTTTCGAAGATACGAAGAGATCCCCCGCCAAGTTCATAGCCATTTAAGACAAGGTCATATGCTTGAGCTTTAACTTGGGATGGGTTTGTATCAAGCAGTTCTAGATCTTCTCTCGCCGGCATCGTGAATGGATGATGGGCAGCATAATAACGGCCTTCTTCTTCAGCATATTCAAGCAATGGCCAATCCGTAATCCAAAGGAAGTTGAATTTACTTTGGTCAATAAGTTCAAGATCCTTGCCAAGCTTCGAACGCAGTGCACCTAAAGCATCAGCAACAACATTTTTCTTATCGGCTACAAATAATAGAAGGTCACCAACTTCAACGGATAGAGTTGCTTTAATTGCCGCTTGTTCTTCCTCTGTAACGAATTTAGAAATTGGCCCCTTTAAGCCATCCTCTTCTGCTTTTAACCATGCAAGTCCTTTGGCACCATAGCGTGAGACAAACTCTGTTAATGCATCAATATCTTTTCTAGAGTATTTTCCCGCTCCATTCTTCACATTGATTGCCTTTACTTGTCCACCTGAAGATACAGCGCCTGCAAATACTTTAAAGCTTGAATCCTTCACAATTTCTGATAGATCGGTTAGTTCCATTTCAAAACGAGTATCAGGCTTATCAGAACCAAAGCGAGCCATTGCATCCTGATAAGTCATTTGCGGGAATGGGATTTGAACATCAAGCCCTTTTACTTCTCTCATAATTTTGCTCATCATATTTTCCATTAAGCTAATAATTTCAGCTTGACTCATGAAGCTCATTTCCATATCGACTTGGGTAAATTCTGGCTGACGGTCAGCACGTAAATCCTCATCACGGAAGCAGCGAGCAATTTGATAATACCTTTCAAAGCCGCCAACCATCAACAACTGTTTGAAAATTTGCGGTGATTGTGGCAATGCGTAGAATTCACCAGGATGAACACGGCTAGGAACTAAGTAATCACGTGCCCCTTCAGGTGTACTCTTTGTCAAAATTGGTGTTTCAACATCGAGAAAGCCTTCTCCATCAAGAAAATCCCTCATAGCTTTCGTTACTTGATGACGCATTTTTAGCGTTTCAAACATAGCCGATCTTCTTAAGTCAAGATAGCGATATTTAAGTCGGACATCCTCAGAAACCTCCATTTTGTCATCAAGAGCAAATGGTGGTGTTTTCGCTTCATTTAAAATAGAGATTTTTTCTGCTTTAATTTCAATACGGCCCGTGTTAATATTCGGGTTTATTGTCCCTTGTTCTCTTGCAACAACGATCCCTTCAATATCAAGGACAAACTCACTTCTTACTCTTTCTGCTGAAGCAAGAGCCTCTGGAGACACTTCTGGGTTAAATACAACTTGAACGATGCCTGTACGGTCACGAAGGTCAATGAAAATTAAGCCGCCTAAGTCACGTCGTTTTTGTACCCATCCTTTTAAAATAACCTTTTCACCAATTGCCGCCTCTGTTATTTCTCCGCAGTAATACGTTCTCCCAAACATGATGATTCCTCCTATTAGTAAGACAGAAATTTCGCGAGTAAACTAGGATTCGCAAATAAACTTCCGTTTCCCAAAAACTATATTAATTCAGCAAGCTTTTCTATGAAGGATTCTAGGTCAACTTCAATTTGTTCACCTGTATCCATCGACTTTAGATTGATTTTGTTCGCTTTTAGCTCATCTTCCCCTAAAACCGCTACATATTTTGCATTAGAACGGTCTGCCGCTTTAAATTGCGCTTTAATTTTGCGGTCAAGGTAATCCCTTTCAGCAGAGAATCCAGCAAGGCGCAGCTTGTGAAGCAAACCAACTGTATAATCCTTCGCTTCCTCTCCTAATGAAACGAGATAGCAATCAATTTTTTTATCGATAGGAAGCTCGATACTTTCAGCATTTAACGCAGCAATAAAACGCTCGATACTCATTGCAAATCCGATTCCCGGTGCTTCTGGACCACCAATTTCTTCAGTTAATCCGTTATAGCGTCCGCCTCCACAAAGAGTTGTAATTGCTCCAAAGCCTTCCGCATCACTCATAATTTCAAATGCTGTATGTGTATAATAATCAAGACCGCGAACAAGGTTTGGGTCAACCTCAAATGCAATATCAAGATTAGTTAAATACTGCTGTACCTTTTCAAAATAGTGCTTAGAATCCTCATTTAAGTAATCAATAATTGACGGTGCACTGCTCATTAGCTCGTGATCACGATCCTGCTTGCAATCAAGAATACGCATTGGATTTTTCTCAAGTCTTCCTTGACAATCCGTACAAAACTCACCAATTCTTGGCTTAAAATGATCTACTAAAGCTTCACGATGCGCTTTTCTGCTATCCTTATCACCTAAGCTGTTAATTACTAGCTTCAGTTTTTTTAAGCCGAGTGAGCTGTACAGGGACATGGCTAATGCAATGACTTCTGCATCGATAGCTGGATCCGCACTCCCGATTGCCTCTACACCAAACTGAACGAATTGACGGTAACGTCCAGCTTGTGGGCGCTCATAGCGGAACATAGGTCCCATATAATAAAGCTTCACTGGCTGATTCGCGTCCCCATACATTTTATGTTCGACGAAGGAGCGAACGACAGCTGCGGTTCCTTCTGGACGCAATGTTAAACTTCGCTCTCCGCGATCTTCAAAGGTATACATTTCCTTCTGAACGATGTCAGTTGTATCCCCTACACTCCGTAAAAAAAGTTCTGTATGTTCAAAAATCGGGGTTCTGATTTCACGATATTGGAATTTAGTACATAGTTCTCTTGCCTTTTCTTCAATAAGCTGCCATTTTTCAACTTCCCCTGGAAGGATGTCCTGGGTACCTCTTGGTAAACGAATAGACATTTTTTCGTCTCCTCCTATTTAGAATTTTTCATATGTAGTCATAATAAATATGGCTATACTCGCAAACGTTGTTGTTAATTAAAAATAGTAAGTAAAGGTTGATTTCCGCTCCAGGCATTCGCTTTCCGCGGGGTGGGCGCTAAGCCTCCTCGGAGCGTAGCTCCTGTGGGGTCTCAGCCGTCCCACTCCTCCCGCAGGAGTCTCATGCCTTCCGCTCCAATCAACAAAGTATATTCACACTTTCAAAAACAACAATCTTTAAAAAAACAGCCAAAAATATAAAAAAGCCCCCGCCTCCTTGTATAAATATACAAGGGACGAGAGCTTCTGAGATTCCCGTGGTGCCACCCTAGTTGAAGCCGTCAGATATGACGATCTTCCTCTTTTACAGTTAACGCCTGTTAACGTTCAACTCCTACTAAAGAGCGATTGCTTCTTTCAGAGAGAAACCTACGAAGTGTTCTTTCATTAAATCATCATGCGAAAAATGCTTTCAGCCTATGGCATTTTCTCTCTTTTCATGTGGGGTTTAACTACTCTTCTTCATCAAACGGTATTATAATAGCGCCAAGTGCGCCTTGTCAGCAGCATGCTTCGCTTAATATTTATTTAATAATACGTATCATCAAGTCTAATGTCAATAGGGATTTATTAAGATCGTTCCAAATGCTTTTTCAATTTCCGAACATCTTTAACTGTTAGCCCAAATTCCGAAGCTAATTCTACCATATTTGAGCCTTGTTCCTTTTGGATAAAATCGTGGAAATCCACACCAAAAAGCTGATTTTCTCCCATTTGCGCTGACATACCTTTCTCACCAAATCGCATCTAATCACCCTCATTCCATTATTCCTCTCTATTGTTCCCATCAATGTAAAAAATCTATCCCATTTTCTTGCTAAATTTACTAGGTTATTTATAAGTATTTATAGGAGGAAATCCGAATCAAAAAGAGAAATAATAACAAGGTTGAACAAAATCAGTTTACTTTTTATACTGAAAAAGCTTGACTGCTTAAAGCAATTTTGTTTTTCTTATAAGATGATATTTCTTTTCATTGCTATAGGAGAGGAGTGTACGAATGCATAGAAAGAAAAAAATCATTCTATTTGTTTGCCTAATTCTTTTCATTGGATTAGGACCGATGCCCTTATCACCAACGAATGCAGCAGGTTCATCTATCAAGATCGCTACAGATAACTTAAATATTCGTGAGGGTCCAGGATTAAGCTATCCTATTGTTGCAAAGGCTTATAGGGGGGAAAGCTATCCTTTTCTCTCAGAAAGCAAAGAATGGATAGAAATTCAACTTGATAGTGGGAAAAAGGGCTGGGTTGCAGATTGGCTTGTTTCCAAGGAAGACAGCAAAGATAGCGGTACTACTGCTTCAATATCCGCGGACAATCATGCGGCGGTAACTGTTGATGGATTAAGGGTTAGAAAAGGGCCTGGAACAAACTATCAAGTCATCGGAACTATTAATAAAGGAAATGACTTTACTGTTCTATCGACAAGTGGCGATTGGGTCCAACTTGATACTTCATACGGAGTTGGCTGGGTTTCAAGTGAATATGTTCAGTTCAAAAAGAATTCCACAACTCGCAATAACACAAGTAATTCGAATGGAAGGATCACTTCCAACTCGCTAAATATTCGCAGCACACCCTCTCTCGATGGATCGATTATTGGAAAATTAGGGGCTGGGGATACGGTAAAGATTCTCTCTCAAAAAAATGGCTGGACTGAAATTTCTTATTCAGGTAATCAGGCATGGATTAGCAGTCAATATGTAGAAGTTGAAAAAGCTCATTCTGACACGAATGAATCAAAGCCAAGCGGAAATAAAAAAGAAGCAGGAACAGGAACGGTTACGGCAACATCCTTAACAGTTAGAAGTTCTGGCTCACTTAATGGAAAAGCAATCGGTTCTATTTCAATGGGACAAAGCTTTCCAATCATAGAGATCGTTAATAATTGGGCGAAAATAGAATATAAAAAAGGCAACTTCGGCTGGGTTGCAAGCTGGTATTTGAACAAAGCTGAGCAAAGCGGTCTAGAATCTAGTAAACAAACAGTAAAAAACAGCAAGATTACAATCATTCATAATGGGTCAAATATCAGAAAAAGCGCTAATGCTTCTTCTGCAGTTGTACAAAGAGCTGATCAAGGAGCAATGTTTGATGTAATCAGTATCCAAAATGATTGGTATGAAATTCGCCTGGCAAATGGGGAAAGCGGCTATATTGCTGGATGGATTGTTTCGGTAAATGGACTGGCACCTATCGTTGATAAACCCGGTTCAAGCAAAAGTTTAAAAAACAAAACAATCGTCATAGATCCTGGTCATGGCGGCAGAGATAACGGGACAACCGGTGCAAGTGGAACAATAGAAAAAACAGTAACCTTACGGACTGCCCAGCTCTTATATAGTAAATTAAAAGCAACTGGTGCAAATGTCATCTTAACACGAAATAATGATACATATGTTCCATTGTCATCACGAGTCTATGCAGCACAGCACCAGAATGCTGATGCATTTATTAGTATTCACTATGATAGCATTACTGACCGTAGTGTAAGAGGGATGACTACCTATTATTATCATGCTAATCAAAAAAGCTTAGCCGCTGATGTTCATACATCTGTCGCTTCTAATTCTAGTCTGAAAGACCGTGATTACCGATTTGGCGACTACTATGTGTTAAGAGAAAATAAACGCAATGCCATTCTGTTGGAACTAGGCTATTTAAGTAATCCAACTGAAGAAATGCTTGTCACTTCTGATCAATATCAAGAAATGGTTACAACGGGAATATACCAAGGGCTAGTGAAGCATTTTAGGTAGACATCCATAATCAAGTAAGTGTCGATCTGCCTCATCTCACTACGCTGGTTATTCCTTCGTACATAAAGGCTTGTTCAGTTAATCAGACCAACAATTGTTTTACAAAAAAATAGAGTCAGATCCTTCCATACAATTGTATGAAGAGTATCTGACTCTTTTCTATTTACTTTCTAGTATCAATGTTACCGGTCCATCATTAATTAATTGGACATCCATCATTGCCCCGAATTTGCCTGTTTCAACTTTAAAACCTTTTTCCTGAAGAGAAGCATTGAGAGCTTCATATATTGTCACAGCATGTTCGGGTCTTGCTGCATCCATGAAGTTTGGTCGGCGTCCTTTACGGCAATCCCCATATAATGTGAATTGTGAAATAGAAAGAATCTCTCCGCCATAATCCAAAATGGACAGATTCATTTTTCCTTCCTCATCTTCAAAGACACGCAGATTGGCTATTTTCTCTGCTAGATAGTGAGCATCCTCTACCGTATCTTCATGAGTAACACCGACAAGCAATACAAACCCCTTAACAATGCTTCCGACGATTTCCTCATCAACTGTAACACTTGCCTTTTTGCTTCGCTGTACAACAACCCGCATCACAAAAAACTCCTTAATTCATAATCCTTCGAACAGCATAAATATCAGGAATTTGCTTGATCCGATCCACTACTTTTTGCAAATGGCTGACATTATGGATCGCAATGGTCATATTAATAGTCGCAGATTTATTCCGATCCGAACGGCCAGTCACTGCCGAAATATTCGTTTTTGTCTCATTTACCGCTTGAAGAACCTCATTTAATAAACCACGTCTATCATAACCGGTGATTTCAATTTCAACGCTATATTCCTTGCGATCATTTAATGCCGTTTCCCATTCGACTGGAATTAATCTTGCTTTTGCATCCTCTGTAACAATATTCGTGCAGTCCGCTCGATGGACAGACACACCTCGTCCCTTTGTAATGAAACCGACAATTTCATCTCCAGGCACTGGGTTACAGCAGCGCGACAAGCGAATAAGCAAGTTATCAATTCCCGAAACGCGTACACCAGATTCACGCTTTTTGGTTGAAGGAAAGGACTTTAATTCAGAGACTGCATTTGTAATAATATCAGCTGTCTGCTCCATATCGCGCTTTTTGCGCCATTTTTCAGTTAGCCGGTTAGCAACCTGTAAGGCAGTTACCCCGTTATAGCCTACAGCTGCGTACATGTCTTCTTCATTCATAAAGTTGAACTTTTCCACAACTCTTTTAATATTATCATTTGTTAAGATTTCTTTTAAATCAAAATCCATATTGCGGATTTCTTTTTCAACTTGCTCTTTTCCTTTTTCCACATTCTCATCACGTCTTTGTTTTTTAAAGAACTGTCTTATTTTATTTTTGGCTTGCGATGTTTGAGCTAGCTTTAGCCAGTCCTTACTTGGACCATAAGAATGTTTGGAAGTTAATATTTCAATAATATCGCCTGTTTTCAATTTATAATCAAGGGTTACCATCTTCCCGTTGACCTTCGACCCAATTGTTTTATTCCCAATTTCAGAATGAATTCGGTAGGCAAAGTCAATTGGTACAGAACCTGATGGAAGCTCAATTACATCTCCCTTAGGGGTAAAAACAAATACCATATCAGAGAATAGGTCAATCTTAAGAGACTCCATAAACTCTTCTGCATTAATCGTATCATCCTGGAATTCCAGAATTTCACGGAACCATGTCAGCTTGTCTTCAATAGATGAACTTTCATTGACCTTTTTGCCCTCTTTATATGCCCAGTGGGCGGCGATCCCGAATTCAGCAATCCGGTGCATATCAAATGTTCTGATTTGAACCTCAAGCGGATCCCCTTTTGGCCCAATAACGGTCGTATGAAGGGATTGATACATATTTTGCTTAGGCATGGCGATGTAATCCTTAAATCGTCCAGGCATTGGCTTCCAGCATGTATGAATGATCCCTAGAACGGCATAGCAATCTTTAATACTGTTCACAACAATCCTTACAGCAAGTAGATCGTAAATTTCACTAAATTGCTTATTCTGCAAGGCCATTTTTCGATATATACTGTAAATATGTTTTGGACGCCCAGAAATTTCGGACTTAATTGAAACATCAGCCATCCGACCGCGCATAACATCGATGACATCTTCAAGATATTGCTCTCTCTCTGCTCTTTTCTTTTTCATCAGGTTGACAATCCGGTAGTATTGCTGCGGATTTAAGTATCTTAAAGCAGTATCTTCAAGTTCCCATTTAATTTTTGAGATTCCTAATCGATGAGCAAGAGGGGCAAAAATTTCTAGAGTTTCATTTGAAATTCTTCGCTGTTTTTCTGCTGGCAGATGCTTTAGTGTACGCATATTATGGAGTCTATCAGCCAGTTTTATCAGAATGACTCGAATATCCTGTGCCATCGCAACAAACATTTTTCGATGGTTTTCGGCCTGCTGTTCTTCTTTTGACTTATATTTAATTTTTCCGAGCTTTGTGACGCCGTCAACAAGCATCGCTACTTCTGCATTGAAGGCTTCTTTAATATCTGCTAATGTGACATCCGTATCCTCTACAACATCATGAAGAAAACCGGCTGCAACCGTGGAAGGATCCATTTCCAAATCAGCTAAAATGCCTGCCACTTGTATAGGATGAATGATATAAGGTTCACCCGATTTTCGATATTGTTCACGATGTGCATGCCTTGCAAAATCATATGCTTTTTTCACTAGTGCCGCATGCTCATCATTTAAATATACTTTTGTCCTGTCGATGACTTGCTCAGCGGTCAGAACATGATCGTTCGCCATGGGATCACCTTTATCTAATTATTTTATCTAAATTTCCGTTTAAACTTGCCTTATAAATAATAATGATTGTTACTATTATCGAAAAAAATAGCGAAGATGTAAAGGGTTAGAAGGTTATTTTTAAGGAAAAATAAAAAGTCTGTCGAATTCTGAAGTATTTCAATATAAAAAGAGCGCCATTGTTTAAGCGCTCTAAAAGAAAATTTAATATTCCATTAATGTAAGGATATCATATTTTTCAAGCTTGTCGCGGCCTTTTAGATAAGATAATTCAATTAGAAAAGCAATCCCAGCCACAACACCGCCAAGTTCTTCTACTAATTTAATCGTTGCTTCAATCGTTCCACCTGTAGCAAGCAAATCATCAGTAATTAAGACACGCTGTCCTGGTTTAATGGCATCCTTATGAATTGTAAGGACATCCTTCCCATACTCAAGGCCATAATCGACTTTAATTGTTTCACGAGGAAGCTTTCCTTCTTTCCTTACTGGAGCAAAACCAACGCCAAGTGAATAAGCAACAGGGCAGCCGATAATAAAACCACGGGCTTCAGGGCCAACAACTAGTTCAATCTGCTTTTCTTGTGCATACTCAACAATTTTGTCTGTTGCATATCTATAGGCATCACCATTATCCATTAGCGTTGTGATATCCTTAAATTTAATACCTGGTTTTGGCCAGTCTTGGACAATTGTAATATACTGTTTTAAGTCCATTCTTTCATTTCCTCCTCAAATTTCACGTACACCTTGGATCACTTCGTCAAACCATTCTTTTAACTGTTCGTAAGAAGAATACACAAAATCGCTCTCTAGCGTATATTGAATATGTTTTTTTTGATAAATTATTGAATCCGTTAAATCACGCTTTTGTGAAGCTTTATTAACAGAAATGATTCCATTATTTATTTTAACAAAATCCAGTTCAAAAAACACTTCTGATATAAATTCAATCGTTTCTCGACTCCACCCTTTAAATTTAGCTATATCATTTCCATACTTCACCAAATCCATTGGGCCTTTCTTTACTAATAAAGCATAAAACCATTTAAAATGATCACGAGTTGGAAGGGTACTAAAATAAGTACTATCCTCTTTATAGAAATGGGCATAAATTCTTGCTGGGTTTTTCCCAGCAAATAATCCATTCAAAATTTCTTTATTAGGCGGCAAGTCTGTCAAAATCACATTTTCTTTATCTATATTCAAGGCGCAAGCATCTTCTATAGAACTTACTCTCACCATTTTTCCATCTGCAAAGGATTGAAATTTCTCCAGATTTTCTTCATTAAAAATAATCCATTTCGATTGCTCTTTAGGAACTAGGTCTACTAAACTTTCAAGACGTTTAACCCCTCTTATATCAAAAAGCTGCCATGTTTCTATGGCTAAATCATGGAGAAAAATTTGCGGCTTGCGTATATTATTCCATTCATTTATTGCTAATTCCCCTGTAACAGATATTTTGGAACTTGGTGAGATATGTTCGTACAGAGAACCAAGTCCAAAGCCAACACCATCTAAGGTGTATCCTTCATTTTCAATCGTCATCTTTAAATGGTTTTGATCCGAACCAATCTTTCTCATTCCAGAAATAGCAGCATCTTTAATGACTACTTTTGGTTTTGGATTATCCATTCCATAAGGAGAAAGCATCTGCATTTCTTCTAAAGCTGAAAGATGAATATCATTTAAAACAATTTCACCATCAAGCTTAGTAACGGGAATAAAATCCTCAGCAGTTAATTGTTCACTTGCAGCTACGTTTAGCCGATTACGAAGTTCGGCAACATCCTCAAGTTTCAATGTCATCCCAGCAGCCATCGGATGTCCGCCAAAGTGCGGCAGAATATCTCTGCTATTAGAAAGGTTTTTAAATAAATCAAAGCCTAAGATGCTACGCGCAGAGCCTTTTGCCAGACCTTTTTCATAATCATAGCTTAGTACGATTGCTGGCCGATAGAATTTCTCCACTAGCTTGGAAGCGACAATCCCAATAACGCCTGCGTTCCAGCCTTCTTTTCCAATAACAAGCACAGAGTTCTCACTTATTGGGTACTTTTCTTCGACTTCACGTATCGCTTGCTCCGTGATTTCACGAACAATCGTCTGTCTTTCCTTATTCAACTGCTCTATTTCCTCAGCAATTGTCTCTGCTTCAAGAGCATCCTCTGTTAATAATAAATCAACAGCAGGGTCGGCGCTTTCTAATCTTCCAGCTGCGTTCAAGCGTGGTGCGATAAGAAAACCTATTGTTTCCTCATTAATCGTACTAGCTTCTACACCTGTTAATTTAAATAAAGCCTTTAGGCCAATATTTTGAGTTGATTGAAGTTTTTTTATCCCTCTTTTGGCTATTAAACGGTTTTCTCCTTTTAAGGAAACGAGGTCTGCAATCGTGCCAATTGCTGCGATTTCAAGCAGATGCTCCGGAACCTTGCCTAATAGAGCATGTGCTAGTTTAAATGCCACCCCAACTCCTGCTAATTCCCGGAAAGGATAATTGCCTTTCGCAAGCTTTGGATGAATAATGGCCAGCGCTTCTGGAAGCTCAGGACCTGGTTCATGATGGTCAGTAATAATAAGATCGAGTCCTAGTTCCTTTGCTGCCTTCGCCTCATTGACAGCAGCAATTCCCGTATCAACCGTAATAATTAGTTGAACACCTGCTTCTGCTGCATGCTGAAAAGCAGGAATATTTGGCCCATACCCTTCCGTAAAACGGTTTGGTATATAAAATTCAACATTTGCACCAAGCTCCCGGAGAGTCATCATCATAACCGAAGTGCTGGTTACTCCATCGGCATCATAATCTCCGAATATTAATATCGGTTCCTTCTGCTCGATCGCTTCATTTATTCTTGATACAGCTATATCCATATCCGCTAATAAATAAGGGTCATGAAAATCTTGATTATGATCAAATAAAAAATGCCGTGCTGATTCCGGCATTTCTAATCCACGATTAACAAGCAGCGAAGCCATGAGAGGAGTAATATTTAATTCTTGTACAAGTAAATTTTCTTTCTCTTTATCTGAATCCCGTACGATCCATCGTGTTTTTGAATGCAACATATGTTCACCCCTCAACTTTTTAATTATACAGGAGGGATTGAAGCGTTTCAATAATAGAAAGTACTTGTCTTTTTCTTAATCTTTATCATTATATGGATTAATATGAACAAAAACATTCTGAACATTTTCCATCTCTAATAACTTTTTCTTTACCTTTTTTCCAATAAGATGCCCTTGTTCTACTGTAATATAAGGATCTACAGATATTTTCAAATCAATAATGACATAATGCCCATGTTCTCTAGCATGTAGTTCATCAATTTTCTTTACCCCTTCAACCCCTTCGACAGCACGGCGCAACTCTATCGTATCTTCTTCATGAAGCACATGATCAAGTGTATTATGTATGGACTCTTTTCCTAGCGACCAAGCCATCTTTATAACCATAAGCGACACGATAATTCCAGCAACTGGATCTGCATATTCAAGCCAGCCAATTCCAAGCTTTCCCCCAATAATTGCACTGCCAATTCCTGCTAAAGCTGCAATGGAGGAATAAACATCTGAACGGTGCTCATAAGCATTGACTATTAATGCATCACTATTTAATTCACGACCTAATTTAAACTTATAGCGAAATAAAATTTCCTTTACTATGATTGAAAGGATCACAGCTGCAATGGCAATTGTTTTTGGTGCTTGAATCGGCTGAAAAAATGACTGAAAGGACGATTTCCCAATCTCAATCCCTACTAGAAATAAAAGAACAGCTACGATAATTGCTGCAATGGATTCAGCTTTTCCATGACCATATGGATGATCTTCATCAGGAGGCTGCTTAGCTGCCTTTAAACCTAAATAAACAGCAAACGAACCAGCAACATCTGAGGCTGAATGAACAGCATCTGCTACTAAGGCACGACTTCCAGAATAGATTCCAATCCCCCATTTAATAATAGCAAGAGCGATATTCACAATAATACCAAGCATCGCAGCTGACTCTGCTTTTTTAAAACGATCTTGATTACTCACCCGAAACTTCCTTCCTCCTCTAAACTTATTTATAGTTTAACCTATTCATTCTAATAATACCGTTAGGAAATATAGAAAAGCAGAAATGGTGCGTACCAATTTGAAAAGACACTCATACAGATCCTGTTAAGAATAGCACAAGATGCTTTGAGAAGAACATTTCTTAAACTCATATAAAGTTATGCTTTCTTGCCTACAAAAAAACCCCAGGAATGAACACCTGAGGTTTTTTCATGTATATTTAATGACCCGAAATTATACTTGTGGCTCATCACTCATCTTACGTTTTTCTTTCACTGTTGAAATTGGCCCTTTTGCTTTCAATTCCTTGCACTTCCATACATACCATATTTGTGCAGCTAAGAAGATAGAGGAATAGGTTCCAGCAACCGTACCAACAAGCAAAGCAATTGAGAAGTTACGAATAGATTCACTTCCGAAAATCAACAATCCTAAAACGGCAATAATAACAGTTAAAATAGTGTTGATTGAACGTCCCATTACTTGGCGAAGTCCTTTATTAACAACTTCAGCAATATCCTCAACTGTCTTCAAACGCTTTTTCTTATGCATGATTTCCCTCATACGGTCATAAGTAACGATTGTATCATTGATTGAGTAACCGACAACCGTTAGAATGGCAGCAATAAAGGTAATATCCACTTCTAGTCTTGTGAAACTGAAGAAGGCAATAATGAAAAATGAATCGTGTATAAGAGCAAGAACAGCAGGTATCGCCATTCGATACTCAAATCGAATTGTTACATAGATGATTATACCAATTGCGGCAATGACTAATGCTTTCATTGCATTTTTTGCAAGCTCTTTACCAACAGTTGGTGAAACCGTGCTTACATTTGGATCCGCACCAAATTTCTTATTAAAATGTGTTTTTAAATCAGCAATCTCATCCTTGCTAAGTACATCCTTGACCCTTGCTACACCAATATCGCTATTTTCTCCTGAAATTACGATATCATCGGTTTCAATATCAAGTTTCGAAAGCTCAGTTTGTAATTCTTGCTTTGTTAAGGCATTTTTTGCATCAAGTTCGATTCGAGAACCACTTGAAAAGTCAATTCCTAAATTCAATCGGAAAACAGCAAGTGCGATGATTCCAAGTACCATAACAACACTAGTGAATATAAAGAATTTATTTTTGTGCTTAACAAAATCAATATTATCAAATCTTGTTGGCAAATCCTGTGCTTCATAATTTTCTGCAATATTCTTAATTTCACTCTTCTTCACACCAAACCATCCAGGCTTCTTGTAGAAGAAATTGCTATTAACCCATAGTCCAAGCAAAAGTCTTGATAAGTAGACAGCTGTTAAAAAGCTGACAACAATACTTAGGATTAGCATAGTTGCAAAACCTTTTACAGAGCTTGTCCCATACACAAATAAAACTACGGCTGCAATTATTGTCGTGATGTTCGCATCAAAAATAGTAGCAAATGAATTTTTGCTTCCTGCTTGGAAAGCAGACTTAAGTGTTCTTCCAACCTTCATTTCTTCCCTAATTCGTTCAAAAGTGATGATATTGGCATCGACGGCCATACCCACTCCAAGTACGAGTGCCGCAATAGCAGGCAACGTTAATACCGCATTCATCCAATCAAATATTAGAAGAATAAGGTAAATATAAATAGATAGTGTCACTGTTGCGATAAATCCTGGGAAACGATAATAGAAAATCATGAATAAATAGATAACCGCAATTCCGACAATTCCACCAAGAACGGTTTTCTGCATGGCCTGCTCACCAAATTGTGCACCTACCGAGGTTGAGTACACCTCATCTAATTTCACTGGCAATGAGCCTGCATTTAATAAATCAGCTAATGTTTGTGCCTCATCAATCGTAAATTGACCAGTAATCGAAACTGAATCCTGATTAAATACTTGGCTCACACGTGGAGCAGATAAATAAGCAGGGTCTTGCTTCGCTGATTCGGCTTTAAAAGAAACACCTTCTTCAAAATCAAGCCAAATAACAAGTAAATTATTTGGTTCACCCATATTAACAATTTTTTGTGTTACCTCTTTAAATTTACTTGCACTCGTAAGTTTAAGTGAGACGCTTGGATTCCCATTATCATCAAAGGTCTGTTTTGCTCCGCCTTCTGCAAGATCAGAGCCATCCATCATTTTTACATCATTTACATCACGGAAAGATAGATTCGCTTCAGTCGATAAAATTTCACGTGCTTTATTTTGATCTGTAACGCCAGCAAGCTGAACACGAATTCTGTCTTCTCCTTCAATCTGAATATTCGGCTCACTTACCCCTAAGACATTGATCCGTTTATCCAATGCTTTCGCCGTACTAGCTAACGCTTCTTTATCAACCTTTTGACCATCTAAAGCAGTTACTTCATAAAGAACTTCGAATCCACCTTGAAGATCCAGTCCAAGTTTAATATCCTTTGTAATGCCATTAGTTGTTGCTCCAATCAAACTCCCTACTAATAAAACAATAAGGAAGAAGGCAACAATGCGACCGCGCTTTACCATTATGTAATTGTCCTCCTTAAATACAAGCCCCAAAAGGCTTACAGCGTAAGCCGGCTTTCATCTCTCTACTTGCATTTGAACATAAATGCCTACAGTAGCAAGTAATGATCTATCGACCGGAAAATCCAATATTCTCATTATGAAACAGTTTGCAAAAGCTGTCAATTATTCTAGAAATGAGAGAGACTGTGAGTGTTTTTTGAAGGAATGGAAGTTAAAAAGGCCTCTTTGTCTATCCCCAGTTCTCAAAACCTCTTCTGCCTATAAAAACATACTATTTTAAAAGCTCCCGCAGTTCATCTTCGTCATCAAAAGCAAACTCTGCCCCTTTAAAAGCTTCAATCGTAGCGAAGTGAAAGTATTCTCCCACCTTAATAGAGAGGATATCTTCAACAAGTTCGGAGATACGTTTATTTTCATCAGTCTTTCGCCATTTCTTCCTCACTAAAAAATCCCAAAGCTCCTTTTCTTTCACATGACCGTATCCTAACAAAAAAAACTCTTCTAATTTGCTCCTTAATGCTGGTTGAACATGCTCTCGGAAGTGATCGTACGCATGGCTAGTCTTCAATATCGAACCCTCCTCTTATTTCAAATGACTGGGACGTTCTTAATACCTTACAATTTACTATTCAAATAAAAATAATGATTGCTTGTCATGCTTTGTCCACTTTCTTGCATATAGATAATTGTATATGATTACACCTATTTTGAGAAGGCAGGGAATCCAATGTCTAAGTTTTTAAAAGGAACAATGATACTATTAGCAGCCGGGCTCGTTACAAGGGTGCTTGGGTTTATAAATCGAATTGTTATCGCACGCTTTATTGGAGAAGAAGGCGTTGGATTATATATGATGGCCTTTCCAACCTTAATCCTAGTTGTCACAATCACACAGCTTGGATTGCCCGTTGCTATTTCTAAAAATGTGGCAGAAGCAGTAGCACGCGGCGATTCAGCTAAGGTGAAGAAAATTTTAGTCGTTTCACTAGCGATAACGATCTCACTTTCTGCTATTTTCACACCTGCTCTAATCTTCCTTGCTCCATTGCTCTCAGAAACATTATTCACTGATCCGCGTACACATCTACCATTGCTAGCTATTGCACCAATTGTGCCAATCATCGCTATTTCATCAGTCATTAGGGGATATTTTCAAGGCAGACAAAACATGAAACCAGCTGCCCTCTCCCAAATGCTTGAGCAAATGGTGAGAATTACTTTAATTGCTGCGATGACAAAAGCATTCCTTCCATATGGAATCGAGTATGCTGCAGCAGGTGCGATGCTTGCCTCAGTGATCGGTGAATTAGCTTCTCTAATTTATTTATTAACTACGTTTAAACTAAAGAAGAAATTTAGGGTACGAAAGCAATTTTTTAAATATGTGAAATCCGGAAAAAGTACATTTAAAGAGTTAATGAGTATTGCCCTTCCAACAACGGGAAGCCGCATGATTGGTTCAATAGCTTGGTTCTTTGAACCGATTGTTGTTTCTCATAGCCTGGCAATCGCAGGTGTAGCAGCCATTGCTGCGACAAAACAGTACGGGGCATTGACTGGTTTTGCCATGCCATTACTTATGCTGCCTTCATTCATTACTTATTCTCTTTCTACCGCTCTCGTTCCTGCGATAAGCGAGGCAAATTCCAATAATAATCAGCGGCTTATCGAATATCGTCTACAGCAGGCACTCCGATTCTGCCTTTTAACTGGGGGTCTAGCTGTTGTCATTCTATATGTACTGTCTGATGAATTAATGCAAGCCATGTATAACTCATCAAGCGGTACACAATTTATTAAGTTAATGGCTCCATTCTTTTTATTTTATTATTTTCAAGGCCCATTACAAGCAGCACTTCAAGCATTGAATTTGGCTAGAGCTGCGATGATCAATAGCTTGATTGGAGCCGTTGTAAAAACTGCTGTCATCTATTTACTTGCACGGCAGGCTGAGTTTGGAATCAACGGTGTTGCAATGGGAATCCTTGTTGGTTTTGTCCTTGTCACATTGCTGCACTTTTCAACCATTCTGAAAAAGGTTTCATTTACATTCTATATCCGTGAATATATTAAAACCTTCCTCGTAATGGGAGTATCAGGATATGCAGGTTATTTTATTCTCCAAAATTTAAATGGCAGTGTGCATCTGATCATTAAGGTATTGCTGATTGCGATAGTGATTTCTATCCTATATTCGAGCCTTACTTTACTACTAGGATTAGTAAAAAAGGAAGAGTTGAGACGAATTCCTTGGATCGGAGAGTTTTTATCCAAGTTTGCGATAAGATAATGCTTCAGATTAGGAAATAATCTAATCTATTTCAAAATTTACCGGTCAGTTTCCTCTATTTATCAATCTGTTTCTCATTTTATCAATCGGTTTTACCCAAATTATCGGTCACTTTTCATATTTTATCGGTTACTTCCAATAAGAATAAGGATTTGACAATAACGGAGGATTATTTTTCATACGAAGAGTACCTCCTATTTTTTCTCATCTTTTAAATCAATATAGAATATCCCATTCTCAAAGCTGCAAAAAGAGATTTTGTGAATATCATTGTATCCCCTCTTCTTCAGCTGCTGCCGCAGCCAAAAGTTAGTTTCATTGATATCTTTCAAATTATTCTCTTGGATCATCCCATCTAGTATAAGCGGGATGGTCATCTTTCCTTTATTCTTTTTTTCCTTTTTCAGCACAGATAATTCTCCAGTTGTTTCTAAGATGGCAAACTCTACATCTGTTATATTTCGTATATCTTTTCCTCTTAGTTGCAGCAGTAAATCATCTAAATTATAGCGATGCTTTTTCATTGCTGCTTCATCTATCTTCCCTTTATTAATGAGAATGGTCGGCTTTCCATCAACTAAATCACGTAACTTCTTGCTTTTAAGTGTTGCGTAGGAAAAGGTCATTTGAATAAGCATTAATACTAACATCGGAAGGATATTGCTAAATAATGAACTCTCTGGATTTTCAATCGCCAATGCCGCCATTTCTGCGATCATAATTGAGACTACAATATCCACTGTACTAAGCTGGCCAAGTTCCTTCTTTCCCATCGTTCGAAAGATAACCATAATGATGATGTATAAGAAGGTTGTCCGAAAAATAATTGTAGCGTACTCTGCCATACACCATTCCCCCCTTAAATGACATTCTCTTTTATTTTTAACCTCACATAAGAAAAGATGTCATGTACTTTTTCCCAAAAGTGTTTTTCATATTTAATTGTCATTAAGATTTATATTCTATTTTTTCTTTATATGAATATGCTTGTACTAAGGAATCAGGCAGTCCAATCGATTGTTCTGATATATCCGCACAGATAGAAAGGGGAGGAGCAAAATAGAAGAATCAAAAAACGTTGGCGGTGGGATCCTTTATGGGCTTATTGTCATTTTTGTACTTGCGATTGTTTGCAGTTTAATTATTTCTCTGTTACTAACATTTACATCTCTTCAGGAATCATCCCTACAATTTGTTGTTACAGCTATTTCTTTCGTTTCACTTTTCATTGGAGGTTTTGTTTCAGGTGGAAAAGGGAAACAGAAGGGCTGGCTGCTTGGGGGATTAACAGGACTGATCTATTCACTGATCATTTTCTTATTTCAATATTTAGGACACGATAGCTTATTTGATACGCAGCAGATGATCTATCATATCTGCTTTATACTGACAGCCATGATGGGCGGTATTCTAGGTGTAAATATGTCAAATAAATCAAGAACAGCAGCATAAAAAAAAAGAAGCGGGACCTATTGGACCTCGCTTCTTTCTCTTATTATGATTTCGCAAGCATATCGCCAGCTGATGCTTCTGTTACTTCGCGAATAGCTGCGCGATCGTATGTAAGACGGCTTCCATCCCCACATTTGATGACAACTTTCCCTTCATCGATGGCATCTACAAAGCCGTGAAGACCTCCGATTGTAACGATTTTATCTCCCTTTTTTAAATCAGTCTGCATTTGCAGAACCGCCTTTTGGCGCTTCTGCTGCGGACGAATTAGTAAAAAGTAAAATAAAACAAACATTAGCAATAGTGGTCCAATTGTACTAATCATTTCCATGTATTTTCCCCCCTTTCACATATGAAAGAATGTTCATCAAATCAAATTTGATCTATTGAACACTCCTATTTAGAAGTTTTTCGCATTCGGCTTATTGAAGCCGTATCGTTCGAAAAATTCTTCTCTAAAGTCGCCGAGACGATCTTCTCTGATCGCTTGTCTGACCTGTTCCATTAAGTTTAACAGAAAATAGAGATTATGATAAGAAGTAAGTCTTATTCCGAATGTTTCATCACAGCGAATTAAATGGCGGATATAGGCACGGCTGTAATTTCGGCATGTATAGCAATTGCAATTTTCATCAATTGGACCGAAATCCTTTGCAAATTTCGCATTTTTAACAACTAAGCGGCCTTCACTTGTCATCAATGTGCCATTCCGTGCAATTCTTGTTGGCAGCACACAATCAAACATATCAATTCCTCGAATAGCTCCATCAATTAATGAGTCAGGTGATCCAACCCCCATTAAATATCTTGGTTTATTAGATGGAAGCAATGGCGTTGTAAATTCAAGCACACGATTCATTATATCTTTCGGCTCACCTACTGATAATCCACCTACAGCATACCCTGGAAAGTCAAGAGAAACGAGATCCTTTGCACTTTGTTTTCGAAGCTCCTCATATTCACCGCCCTGAACGATACCAAATAGCCCTTGATCATTCGGACGCTTATGAGCAGTTAAACAGCGTTCAGCCCAGCGTGAAGTCCTCTCAACAGACTTCTGCATATATTCATATGTTGCAGGGAATGGTGGACATTCATCAAAGGCCATCATGATATCCGAACCGAGCGAATTTTGAATATCCATTGCTTTTTCAGGAGATAAAAACAATTTATCCCCATTTAAATGATTGCGGAAATGGACGCCTTCTTCTTCAATCTTGCGGAATTCACTTAAGCTAAACACTTGAAAACCGCCAGAATCCGTTAAAATGGCACGATCCCAATTCATAAATTTATGCAGACCGCCTGCTTCCTCAACAATCTCTTGTCCAGGACGCAGCCAAAGATGATAAGTATTACTTAAAATAATGCCTGCACCCATTTCTACAAGCTCTTCCGGTGACATTGTTTTCACCGTTGCCAGCGTTCCAACTGGCATAAATACTGGAGTCTCGAAAGTGCCATGTGGTGTATGAACACGGCCAAGTCTTGCCCCCGTTTGCTTACATGTCTTTATTAACTCATAGCGAATAGCTGTCAATTTGTTTGTTCTCCTTCCACATTGTCAGATTCACTTGACAAAATCAGCATAGCATCTCCAAAACTAAAGAAACGGTATTGTTGTTCAACCGCTTCACGATAGGCGTTCAAGACGTTCTCTCTGCCTGCTAGTGCACTAACAAGCATAATAAGCGTTGATTTCGGCAAATGGAAATTAGTAATCATGCCATCAATGGCTTTAAATTCATAGCCTGGATAGATAAATATATCTGTCCATCCGCTCGACTCTTGAAAACGCCCATTATTTGCAGCAGCAATGGTTTCAAGTGTCCTAGTAGAAGTAGTTCCAACTGATATGATTCTACCGCCATTCTCTCTCACTTCGTTTAGAAGCCGAGCCGTTCCTTCTGTTACTTGATAAAATTCTGAATGCATCTCATGCTCATTTAAATCATCTACACTCACAGGACGGAAGGTACCCAGTCCGACATGGAGAGTAATGAAAGCAATGTGGACGCCCATATCTTTTATTTCTTCTAGCAGCTGCTCTGTAAAATGAAGACCGGCAGTTGGTGCGGCGGCAGACCCGCGCTCCCGTGCAAAAACCGTTTGATAACGTTCTCTATCATCCAGCTGCTCTTTTATGTATGGCGGCAGAGGCATCTCCCCTAATTGCTCAAGAACCTCATAAAAGATCCCTTCGTATTGAAACTCAAGAACACGTCCGCCGTGCTCAGACATTTCAGTACAAACGGCTGTTAAAATCCCATCACCGAACACAATTCTTGTCCCTACTTTTACACGCTTGGCTGGTTTAATAAGCGTTTCCCAAGCATCACCATTCTGCTGCTTCAATAGAAGAACCTCTATTTTAGCACCTGTTCCTTCTTTTTCTCCAAAGAGCCGAGCGGGAAGCACTCTTGTATCATTAAGTACAAGACAATCTCCAGCCTTGAAATAAGCTTTAATCTGTTTAAAAATTGTATGCTGGATCTTTCCAGTCTTTTTATCCAGTACCATTAAACGGCTGCTTGTCCTCTCTTCAAGAGGGGTTTGCGCGATTAATTCCTCTGGTAAATGAAAATCAAATAAATCTACCTTCATGATGCACCAACTTTAATATTATTTACGTTTTTGGAACCGTCATCTGAAAATGCCGGTACACTGATTCTGTTACAATCCTGCCTCTTGGCGTACGCTGAAGAAAACCAATTTGCAATAAATAGGGTTCGTAAACATCTTCAATTGTATGTGATTCTTCTCCAATTGTAGCCGCAATTGTTTCCAAACCAACTGGTCCCCCGCGATATTTCTCAATTATCCCTCTTAATAATTTATGGTCAATATGATCAAGCCCTAAACGGTCTACTTGCAAAAGCTCTAAAGCTTCGTTAGCCAACTGTTCATCGATTGCTCCATTTGCTTTCACCTGAGCAAAATCTCTTACTCTCCTAAGAAGCCTATTCGCAATTCGCGGTGTCCCTCTAGATCTTCGCGCCACTTCCACAGCAGCCTGATTATCAATGACTGTATCTAATACTTCAGCTGTTCGCATAACAATATCCGTCAGCTGTGTCTCATTATAGTATTCTAACCGGCTAAGCACACCGAAACGATCCCGTAAAGGCGCAGACAAAGAACCTGCCCTTGTTGTCGCCCCTACAAGAGTGAAAGGAGGAAGATCAAGCCGGACAGATCTAGCACTCGGCCCTTTACCGATCACAATATCCAGGCAGAAATCCTCCATTGCAGGATATAATACCTCTTCTATTGTTCGCGGCAGCCGATGAATTTCATCGATAAATAAAACATCGCCTGGTTCTAATGCTGTAAGAATAGCTGCTAAATCACCAGGTCTTTCGATAGCTGGACCAGCAGTCGTACGAATATTAACACCCATCTCATTAGCGATAATTGCAGCAAGAGTAGTTTTCCCAAGCCCAGGCGGCCCATACAGCAAGACATGGTCAAGTGTTTCCTGCCTTAGCCTCGCTGCCTGAATGAAAATCTCAAGATTCTCCTTTACTTTATCCTGTCCGATATATTGCTTTAAACTTTGAGGACGCAGGCTTTGTTCAAAAGAGATTTCCTGAATGTCAGCCTCGCCGGAAATGATCCGCTCTTCCATTAATTATCACCGCCTCATATATAAACGATTATTTTAAAAGTCGCTGCAGCGCTTTTTTTATGTATTGGTCTGTTGTCAGTTTTTCCTTTTTTAATTCTGGGGAGATCTTCTTAATTTCCTTTTCTGAATAGCCAAGTGCTTGTAAGGCAAGCATTGCTTCTTCAAAATCAGCCATATTCTCGCTCTCAAGCGGGCGTATTTTATCAGCAGAAAATAAATCCGGAAAGAAGTCGGGGACGATATTCTGCAGCTTTCCTTTTAAATCAAGGATAATTTGTCTTGCTGTTTTCTTTCCTACCCCAGGGAATTTAACGAGAAACGCTTCATCCTCATTTTCAATCGCTTGAACAACTTGCTCAGGCTCACCAGCAGCAAGGATTGCCAACGCACCCTTTGGACCAATTCCCGTTACATCCAAAAGCTTGATGAATAGTGTTTTTTCTTCTCTTGAATGAAAACCGTATAAAGCCATGAAATCTTGCCTAACATGATGATAAGTAAAAATCTTGACTTCTTGGCCGCTTACCTTTTGAAAGCTAAAAGGATTGGGTGTTGAGATTTGAAAGCCAACCCCATTATTTTCGATTACAACAAACTCCGGTCCAATATATTCGACCCGGCCTTTAATAAATTCAAACAAAACACTCGCTCCTCTGATTTGCTGTACCTCATTGTACCATACTTTAATTTAGGTTCGTAGAAAAAAAGGTTGCAAAAATAGATTATTAAAATTTATAATTGAAAATGTTTTCAAAACATCATTGGGGGTCAAAAGAATGAAGAAACTATTAGCTTTATTAGCAATTTTCTCACTTTTATTTGCTGTCACTGGCTGTTCCTCTTCTAAAGAAGAAACGGCTGAAAAAGATAAGGTAGAAAAGACTTCAGAATTAACGGATTCAGTTAAATCAAAGATGTATAATTCAGTACGAGTTGCCGAACTAAAAGTTAATGAGGTTTTCCATAAAGAGCTTGCTGCTGATGAAGAAACACCTATTATTAACGCAAGTTTCTCTGATGAAAATGATGCCATTGCGTTTTTATCTAAATATTATAGTGAAGAAGTTGCAAAGGATATTTATACACATTATGCGACCGGCGAAAAAACAGCAGAAGGTCAAATGATTATTAATGCAGAAGCCTACTTTAACCCTTCTTTCTTAGATACGAATCAAGAAACCGTTACCATTGAAGGGGACGAAAATAAAGCCACAATCAAGACAGCAGAGAATGTCAGTTATCAGATCGAATTAAAAGATGGAAAATACATTATTACAAGTGTAGAAAAGTAAAACAAAGAAGCTCCGGTGCCTAAAACGGCTACTGGAGCTTTTACTCTTTAATTCGCTAGTTTCTCTTCTTTCGAATAAGATTTAAACGTTTCGAGTACTTCCACATAAGTTTCTTTCGACTTGATCGGAATGCCTTTTTTCAACTCTTCACATTTTTTACTTTCAAGCCGCCCTAGGTCTATTTGAAAAAAAGATTGAATAATATTTGTCTTATGCGGCCGCCCGTTAAAAATGGTCAGCACTCCTTCTTCCGTAACCCCAAAATATCCATTCGATTTTAATAATGGGGAAATATCATCCATCTGCATCCGAAATACTACTTTGTCTATCTTGCTATCTATGAGCTGCCATCCATCGTATTTAGCCCAAAAGTCTGCCATCGACCAGATCGTTTCAGTTATAGACTCTTGACTAATCTCACCATCTACATATATCCGCTCCAAAATCACATGCATTTGCAGAGGATTCTTCTTTTCTACTTGATCGTTTGCTAATACAATACTTTCTCCACTCATAAATATATTCAAAGGAATAGGGAGAAAGGTAAGAGAGAGAAAAGCCACCAAACAAAAGAGTATGCTAGAAGCCTCATTGGTTCTCAAATTTGATCACCTCTTAAATAAATACAAATCTTTAAGCTTTATTTCAATATCTATTGTGACCATTTTTTTCAAGCTTATTCAATGCTCCTTTTCCCACACAAAAAGGGCAAAGCATTAAAGCTCTACCCTTTTGTTTTTCTAGTCGGTTAAGTTGCGAAACAAATTTTTGACATCAACATAAAGCTGATCCTTTGGACCGCCATCACGAAGGTCATTATCAATCACTTTCAAACGGTTATATGTGCTTTCATCTGTTACAACTTTACTTGTTCTTCCATTTAAATATGGCTGAACAGCCTGGCCAATAGCTGCTACCGTCTCGCTCTTGCGATTGGCATCTTGAATATTGGCAGCAATAATCACATGCTCCCCATTCACTACTGTTTGAACATCATTTACATTATTGACAGAAGCAGCAGCCCTATTAATGTTTTCAACCAACTTACCATGATAGGCTTCATAATAGGAATTTTTTGCTTTTCGCATATTATTGCCTAAATGGCTATGATAGTTGGCGTCATCTTCACTAAAAAGGTGATTTCCCTGTCCATCATTCTGATTATTATTTACGTTACGGGTGTTTACGCCATCATATGTGTTTGGACGGTTCGTTCTGCCATTTTGGCCTTCCATCCCAAACGTATGGTCCATCATCTCGGTAAATGGTCCATCATTGTCGGCTCCATCAAGAATTTGAGCATTGCCTCCACGATTCCGATGGTTTTCATTTGAATAATAACCGATTGGCTGTGCTTGATCTGTGTAGCGGTCCTGTGCTGCTGATTCATCATTTGTCCCGCAGCCAACTAACCCTAAAGACATGATAGCTGAAAATGGAAGTGCAACAAGTTTCTTGTTCAAGCGAAAACCCTCCTTCGCTAATCTAACAAGCATGAGCATTATGCTCATCAGTAGCTTGCCAATTAAGAAGGTTTTTCATTCCTAAAGTTATTACCAATCATGGCTATTGACCAACTCTTTTTTTGAGCTCCATGAAAAAGTTCTGCCTTTCCTGAAATTGTTTAACAGTTAAATCGAGTAATGCTTGAATTTTTGTTGGCTTTAAATAGTTTTTTTCCCGAATAGCCCGATTCCACTCTCTGAAGATATCTGTTGGAAAAGCAAGTGCATAAATAAATCCCTCTTCATCAAGAAAATCAGCCAATTCTTTATAATCGGCTAGATCTTCAAGTGACCAATTAATAAAGGGAAGAATCCGATTGGCATACTGAAGGTAATCAGAACGTGGGTTTCCTAAGCTAATGAGATCAAAATCAATTAAATATACATCACCATTCTTTGCTCGCAAAAAATTATGATGAGCCACATCCCCATGTAAAATGACCTTTTTGCCATTTTCAAATATATATGATTCCTTCTGCATCCCTTTTAAAGACCAATCCGCCCATAGAAGCCATTCATTGACCATTTCCTTTTGAATAAAATAACGAATGACAGGAAGATTATTTAGAAAGATAGCGGTACGCTCTTGCCATTTTTCTATATGATTAAAGTGAGGTACAGCCATCTGAAATTGACCCGTTAATTTCTCAGTCACAGCATGAAAGTGGGAAAGAATCTCTAGGCCCTTCAACCGGTCTTCCTGCTTCTGAAATGTAAATGTATTGGTTGAAGGATGAATGTATTCCAAACATCCATAATAGGTTTGATCAAACAGCAGCGGAGGTTCTTTCGCTAATGGATAAAAAGTATATGTTTGATTAAATCCTTCCTGATGTAAAGAATCAGAAAAACTATCTTGTAAAACGAACTGATGATATGAAAAAAATCCTTTTAATATGAAATTAAATGTATCCGCTTTTATTCGGTAAACCTTATTTTTAATTGGCACAATCTCCTCAATCGGAACAATCAGCTGTTTTTGTAAATAAGAGAAGAGACGATTCTGAAACAAATCGTCTCCTCCATTTTTAAACGTCAAACTCACTGCTTTCATCAAAATTCCGCGGCATTCCGAACGCTTGCCCGCCCATTGGACCATAGCCATACGGGTTCATCATAGGTGGCTGGGCAAATCCCATTTGCTGTCCGTATGGGAAGCCTCCATATCCGCCTGGTGCAAATCCTTGGCCATATCCATACGGAGCCATCTGTGGTGCGCCGCCTCCACAGCCACAATCTGCCTCAGCTCCCTTTACTCCTTCTGTTGGCATTAATGGCATTTGACTTTGTGTTGGCATTAATGGCATTTGGCTTTGTGTTGGCATTGCAGGCATTTGGTATTCAGTCGGCATTAATGGCATTTGAGCCATTTCAGGGGATTCATCCATTACTCCCTGTACTTGCCCCATTTGCGGAAATCCGTATGGCATTTGCCCATATGGGATTGGTCCACAAAAACCTGATCCAGGCATAACAGGTGATATAGGGAACAATTGCGGCGGACAAGGACAAGGGCAAGGATAGAATGGCTGCTGCATTACTGGAGCTGTATAGGTTGGCTGAAGCGGCAATTGCTGCTGCCCCATATCTTGCGCACCCATTACAGGCGCCGGCATTTGTGCTTGTGCTGGCTGCTGCATATGCGGCATTTGGTGCTGTGAATGATGCGGTAACTGATGCATTGGCATAAATGGTGGAGATTCCTCATAACCAGGGCTTTCTACCCCCGCTAATCCATAATTTTGATATGGCATTGGATTCATCGGCATATTAGCTGCTCCTTGGACTTGTGGAAAGGCCATTTGCTGTGGGAAACCACCTTGTTGACCAGAACCAGGCATTCCTTGTGAAGCAGGATATAAATTATTTGGGTAATATGGATACATCGGTTGTTCTTGACCCCCTTGTTTTATTTCCTTAGGTAATTCTTTCTTAACAGCTTTTGGCGGCTGTTTAGCAATTGGTTTTACTTCTGGAAGTATATTTACTGGCTTTGGCGGCAACTGTGGTGCAGGCTGCTGCACGGATAGATTAGCCATATTCATCATATAGTAATTATTGATATCAATCTCAGGCAGGATCGGTTTTGGCATTTTCGGAATATAAGGTTTTTTGGGCACTTCTTTCGGAATTTCTACTTGTGGCGCTGTTACTTTTGGTACCTCTTTCTTCGGTGGTACTTGCACCGGTTTTTCTTTTACCGGCACTTCTTTTGGTGCTTCAACCACAGGCAATGTAATCGGTTTTTCTTTGACAAAAGGATGTTCTGCTTTTGGCATCTCTTTTTTAGCACCCATATTGACTTTTGTTTCCGGCATGCCTCCAATCGGAGCTTCCTTCTTAACGGATCCTCCTGCTCCAGGAACTTTTATTTTCATACCGGGCATAATCATATCAGGGTTGCTGAGCTGTGTATTCATCTTTTTCAGCTCTTCAAAGTTCACGCCGTACTTTTTGGCGATCTTCCAAAGAGTATCCCCTTTTTGTACGATATGGATCTTCACTCTGATCCCTCCTACTATTCATAAGGTGAAACTTCCATCAGTGGTGTTTTTTCCACTGATGGCTAGTTGAACCAATCGGGCTTTTACGGGCAGTTCATCCCAAGTTTCCCCTCCGATTTCTCTATATTTTCAAATTGAGATTTGCAGCCCGTTAATCTGCGATAAGTCCATATAGTGTATGTCGGAATGGGCAAATTGCTAACACTCTACACAAAAACTTATGCAATTCTTTTTGAGAATATGTTTGGACAGCGTGTCATCAGAGGGTTTTAAATGGAAAAAAAAACCTCCATGACTGGAGATTTTTAGACACGGGCAAGCATTTTTTCCAACGCCAGCTTCGCAAATTGAGCATCTTTTTTGTCTACATCTATAATGTTATTGGATTCACCTTGATCAATCGATTCTAGACACCATGCTAGATGCGGAAGATCGATCCGATTCATTGTCAAACATGGGCACATATGTGGATTAAGCGAAATGATATGCTTATCTGGATGCTGCTGAATGATTCGATTAACAAGATTCATTTCCGTGCCAATCGCCCATGATGAGCCTTTTTCCGCATGTTTAATGGCTTCGATAATGTAATTTGTAGATCCGGCCATATCTGATAAGGCAACGACTTCTCTTGTGCATTCAGGATGAACGATAATTTTCATTTCTGGATAATTGCTGCGCACATCTTCTATATTTTTCACGTTGAAATTTTCATGAACTGAGCAGTGGCCTTTCCAAAGAATGACTTTAATCTTTTCTACTGGACCATCATATTCCAATTCATCATTGATTGGATTCCAAACAGCCATTTCATCCAGCCCAATGCCTAAATCATAGGCTGTGTTCCGGCCTAAATGCTGGTCAGGTAAAAATAAAATCCGTGGCTTCTGTTCAAATGCCCACTTTAGCATTTTCTCAGCATTTGAAGAAGTGACTGTTGCACCGCCATGCTGACCAACGAAGGATTTAATTGCTGCTGTTGAATTCACATATGTTAAAGGCAGGATTGTTTCTCCGAAAATCTTCTCTAGCTTTTCCCACGCTCTTTCTGTTTGGTGCATATCTGCCATATCAGCCATTGAACAGCCAGCCCGCATATCAGGCAAATGAACCTTTTGATTTTCCTTTGTTAAAATATCAGCGGTCTCAGCCATGAAATGAACACCACAAAAGACAATATGCTCTGCCTCTTTATTTTCCTCGGAAAGCTGTGCCAGCTTTAAGGAATCACCTGTTGCATCTGCAAATTGAACGACCTCATCCTTTTGATAATGATGGCATGGAATAAATAATTTGCTGCCGAGCTTTCTTTTGATTGTTAATACTTTTCCCTCTAATTCTGCAGTAGTCATTTTGCGATACTTTTCTGGAAGAATATTTGATGTTTTATCAATTGTTTGGAAAATATTCATACTCACTACTCCCTTTTTTGTTTGAAATCTGGTGCATTTCATTTGGTATCTAGCATGTTTTGCAATTTATTGATCAACTTTTACATTTTATCGAGCACTTCAGCTTATACCGCACCAATTCATTCGCCAACCGTTACCTTTACGCTAATGTCTAAAGCTTGCACCGAATGTGTTAAGAAACCGAGTGAGATGTAATCAACACCTGTATCACCATAGCCTGCTAAATTATCTAAAGTAATTCCGCCTGATGCTTCTGTTATTACGCCTTCTGGTACATTTGAAATCCATTCCTTAATTTCATTTGGTGTTCGATTATCGAACATGATGACATCAGCCTTTGCTGCAATCGCTTCCATCATTTGTTCCTTCGTTTCTGTTTCTACTTCAATCTTCACCATATGCCCAATGTTTGTCTTTACGTTTTCTATTGCCTTCGTTATGGAGCCAGCAAACGAAATATGATTATCCTTTATCATTACTGCATCATAAAGCCCGAAGCGATGATTGAAGCCGCCCCCACATCGAACCGCATACTTTTCAAGCATTCTTAAGCCTGGAGTCGTCTTTCTCGTGTCACAAATCTTCGTATGTGCGCTATTCAAAACAGAAACAGCTTCCCTCGTTTTCGTTGCAATGCCGCTCATGCGCTGAACGAGATTCAGAATGACCCGCTCTCCTTTTAATAAATAGGAAACCGTTCCCTCTGCTGTCGCAATGGTCTGCCCTTTTTCAATTCGATCGCTATCCTTAACAAGTACATCAGTCTTAATTTCCTGATCAAGCAGGGCAAACCCCGTACAAATCACTTCTTCTCCGCAAAAAACACCATTTGCTTTGGCCAAAAAGACAATTTTCCCTCTTTGTTCTGGACCAAAGATACACTCACTTGTTACATCCTGATCACCAATATCCTCTAGAAAAAATTGCTCAAGTTGCAAGCGCAGCTTTAATTTGTTCATGCTTTCCATCCTCTCCTGATAACTGACATTGAATAATTTGCTTTCTAAGCCACTCCTGATTATTTTCAAATGGGTAGTCCTCACGAAAATGGCCTCCCCGGCTTTCTGTTCGTTTCAAGGCAGAATCAGTAACAAGCCATGCTGTAATCAGCATAAAAACTTGAGACATTTCTTCCCATGTTAAATGATCCAACTTTTCATTTGCCCAATCCTTCACATGATAGCTCTCCAGCCATGACTTTTGCTTCTTCAATCCTTCTCTTGTTCGTACAATCCCTACATGCTCCATCATTGAAGCTTGTAGCTCATTAACAACTGGTAATTTCCTTATTTCAGCAATCGGATTCTGGATTTTTACAGAAGAGAGACCCTGCAATGGCCGTTTAATGGCTTCGGCATTAATCCATTCCGCAAGCCTTTTTCCGAAAAATAGCCCTTCCAGCAATGAATTGCTTGCCAGTCGGTTCGCCCCATGCACACCTGTGCAAGCTGCTTCGCCAATGGCGTACAAGCCCTCGACACTGCTTCTTCCGAATAAATCAGTTTTTATGCCGCCCATTAAAAAGTGACTTCCAGGAACAACAGGCAGCAAACCAGTTTGCAAATCAATTCCGTTTTGCCTGCATAAATCTGTAATCGTCGGAAAGCGATTTGAAAAATCATTTACTGCTGAAATATCAAGAAAGATTTTCTTCCCTGTTTTTAAATAGCTGTAAATAGTTTGTGAAACGATATGTCTTGGCGCGAGATCAGCAAGTGGATGAATTCCCTTCATAATCGGTATGCCTGCCTCTGTAACCAGACGACCGCCTTCTCCCCTCACAGCTTCTGATACTAGCCCAACTGCTTTCCCTTTCGTATAAAGCAATGTTGGGTGAAATTGAATAAACTCCATATCAGCAATTTGTGCACCAGCCTGATAAGCAAGTGCAATTCCATCACCTGCAACGGTTTCTGCATTTGACGTATAGGCGTATAGCTGTCCACAACCGCCTGTGGCAATCACAATATGTTCAGAGAAGAAATAAACGATTTGGCCATCCAAGTCTTTGCCTTTTACACCAATACATCGTTTTCTTGCCTCATCCATTAGCAATTCATAAACAAACATATTTTCAATGATTTCGAGATTATTATTTATTTCAGAAGTCATAAATTGAATCATTGTTTTTCCGGTTGCATCCCCGCCCCCGTGAATGATTCGATGTTCACAATGAGCTCCTTCCATCCCAAGTAAAAGCTCACCCTCTTCATTCTTATCAAATGAGCACCCTCTATTTATTAGGTCTTGAATTAATGATGGTGCTTCCTTTGTCAGCTGATGGACAATGGTTGGATCATTATGGTATCTTCCTGCTTCAAGCGTATCCTCGAAATGCCTTTCAGGATGATCGTTTTTCCCGATTGCTGCTGCAATTCCACCTTGTGCAAGATAAGAATTGCTTTTATTCATATTTGACTTTGTGAGAATAATCACATTCATATCACGGCTAAGACTCTTTGCTAACTGCAAGGCCGCAATCCCACTGCCGAGAATAATGACATTAGCCTTATTCATTTTCACCCTCCTGTTTTTACAGGTGTCTTGACACTTATATTTACATAGTTTTAAACTTATGACAAGTGTTTTTAATAGATTTGTTATTTAGCTACTTTTCTAGCTAATTATTTTTTATACTTACAATAAGAAAACTTTGGAAGCTGGTGGAAATGAATGAAATATTTTGATTATGCAGCTACATGTCCTCTAGACAAGGATGCAGCAGAGGTATATGTAAAGGCAGCTACTGAATATTACGGAAATACACGCAGTCTTCATGATATAGGCAGTCAAGCCAATGAGCTGTTGGAAAATTGCAGAAGAGAAATTGCGCAATTATTAGGAGTAGTGAAGGAAGGGATCTATTTTACTAGCGGAGGCTCTGAAGGCAATTTTCTTGCCATTCATGCTCTTTTATCTGCAAAGAAGGGAAAGCACATTATTACAGGAATCGCTGAGCACTCATCGATCACAAGCACAATAGAAAAATTAACAGAGGAACAGCAGTATGAAGTAACCGCACTCCCTTTTAATCAACAAGGTCATATTGATATCGAGCAGCTAAGAAATGCTATCCGAAAAGATACGGCATTAATCTGTATCCAGCATGGCAATCCTGAAATTGGCACAAAACAGCCAATTGAGGAAATTGGCTGGCTCGCCAAAGAAAAAGATATTCTAGTCCACAGTGACTGTGTTCAATCATTTGGAAAAACAGATCTACAGCGGGTCGCTCAATCAGTTGATAGTCTTTCGATTTCAGGACATAAATTTTATGGACCAAAAGGGACTGGCGCTGTTTATATCCACCCACGGTTAAACTGGAATGGATATTATCCAAATGCTTCACATGAAAAAGGATTTAGACCTGGCACTTTGAATGTGCCTGCAATTGCAGCCATGACTGTTGCTGCACAAAAGGTTTATCAGAAGCTTGACCAGAACCATTCACATTACTATTTATTGCGCGAGACCTTTCTCAATGCACTTGAACCGATTAAGAACCAATTTGTTGTATATAAAACAGATGATTCACTCCAGCTGCCATCTACAATCGGCATGCGCGTTCTAGGGATTGAGGGACAATGGATGATGCTTGAGTGCAATCGCTATGGATTTGCCATTTCCACTGGAAGTGCCTGTCAGACAGGAATGAAATCCTCTTCGAAGACGATGATGGCACTTGGGGTATCAGGAAAAATGGCAAAAGAGTTTATCAGAATTTCCTTTGGCCTAGAAACAACGAAAGAGGATGCAAAAGAACTTGGGGAATCCATTGTTAAAATTGTTCAGACTACACATAACACTAATCCAGTTTAATTTCATCTTTCAATTATGTTAGAATTAATAATTATTGGGATGTAAGGGAGAAAAACTATGAAGGATCAGCGTAAGGTTCTCGGAGAAGAAAGAAGAGAGCTACTGCTCCAGCTCTTAAAAGAGAAGGGCGAGCCAATTACTGGCAGCGAGCTTGCTTCAATTACTAATGTAAGCAGACAAGTCATCGTTGGGGATATCACCCTTTTAAAGGCTAAAGGGGAGCCAATCATTGCAACGAGCCAAGGCTATATGCTGCTTATACAGGGTGGGCCACATACAACGATTGTCGAACGGATCATCGCAAGCTACCATCCGCCAGAAAGAACAGAAGAAGAACTGAATTTGCTTGTTGATCACGGAATTACTGTTAAGGATGTTAAAATTGAGCATCCGGTATATGGTGATTTAACAGCCTCCGTAATGGTTTCAAACCGGAAAGAGGTTGTACAATTTATGAAGAAAATCAAATCAACAAAAGCCTCTTACCTGTCAGAGCTTACAGGAGGCATTCATCTTCATACCATTTCAGCCGCAACGAATGAGAAACTAGACGAAGCAGTAGAAGCATTAAAACGAGCAAACTTTTGGATTGAATAACAGGAAAAGGGGCATTCCAAAGTCTATAATAGACTTATTGGACAGCCCCTTTTCTGCTATTTGGACGACAGCATTCAAGAATTCACATGAAGCGATGATTTCTCTGCCACCCCTAGCTGGTAATAGGGATAGCTTCCCAAAATTTTTACTTTGCAATCTAATGCCTCTAATTCTGCCACAACTCCCGGAATTAATATATCGTCTTGTTTCATATCGACATCGATTATAAAAAAATAATTTCCTAGCCCGGTTTTCATTGGCCTTGATTCAATTTTGGAGAGATTTAATTTGCGCCAAGCAAAAGCAGATAATACTTGGTGAAGTGCGCCTGCTCGATCCGATGGCAATGTAATCATCACAGTTGTTTTGTACCCTTTAAAAGAATTTTTCCTCTCACTTATAGGGATCTCCTTTTTTGAGAGGACAATAAATCGAGTATGATTATAATGAACATCATGAATATCTTCACGAACAATTGCAAGTCCATACTCCTTTGCTGCTAGCTCATTTGCAATGGCTCCCCCTCTTATATCTGGGTTACTCTTAATAAATTGGGCTGCAGCTGCTGTGGACGTCGTGTTTTCACAAGGAATTCCCTTCAGCTCTCTATGCAAAAATTTATGGCATTGAGCAATGGCATGGGAATGACTATAAATAATTCCCGTTTCCTTCCACAAATCCTTGTTCATTGGATGAACCATAAAATGCTGACGCACTGGTGATGTAACTTCTGCAATAATTGGTAAGTCCACTTCATGAACTAAATAATCAAGCGTAATATTGACAGACCCTTCAAGTGCATTTTCTAATGGCACAACCGCCATTTCTATTTCATCCGCCATTAATGCATCAAAACAATCTGGAATCGTTGCATATGGAACAGATTGTTCCTTTGGAAACATTTCGCGAACGGCAATATCTGTAAAAGTTGCTTTTGGACCCAAAAAACCTATTCTCACGGTAAGCCTCTCTCCCTTTAAAAGCACTCTTAAATCGTTTATTACACTTTATCACTTTAGATGATATATGTAAAAATATTTAGTTAATTTCATTGTTGCAAATAAAAAAAGGACTTAGCTCAGATGCAAATTCTTTATGCACCTGAACCAAGTACCTCAACTCTTTCAACAAATTCTAATCTTCTTAGTCTTGTTAATAATTCTTCAATCTCAATTTGCATTCCAGCTGTATTCAAAGAAAGAGTGACATTCGCTCTTCCAAGCAAAGGAATGGTCTGGTGAATGGTCAGCACATTGCATCCTGATGATGCTACCACACTTAATAATTGGGATAATGTACCCGAACGATCTTCTAAATAAAAAAACAATGTAATTAACCGTTCTTTAACCACAGTATGAAAAGGAAAAACAGTATCCCTATATTTATAAAAGGCACTTCTGCTTAAATCCACCTTTTGAGCGGCATCCCAAACGGATTCTGCTTTTCCTCTTTCAATCATTTCCTTTGCATCTAATGTCTTCTTCATTGCTTCTGGTAATACATCTTCCCGAACTAAAAAAAACTTTTTATCTAATTTCTCATGTCTCATTATTTCCCCACCTGCTCCTAGTGGTTACTCAATAAATTCAAATTCGTATTCAAGTAGCTTAACAATGTCTCCGTCTTTTGCACCTTTTTCACGAAGGGCATCATCGACACCCATCCCACGAAGCTGTCTAGCAAAGCGACGAATCGATTCATCTCTTGAGAAGTCAGTCATCTTAAAGAGTTTTTCGATTGCATCGCCGGAAACGATGAAGTTACCTGCTGGGTCTCTTGTAATAGTAAATTCCTTCTGCTCTGCTTCATGCTTATAAAGCACACGATGAACTCCTGTTTCTTCCTCTTCATTTTCTTGAAGAAGTGGGAATTCAGGTGTTTCTTCAATTTTATTAACAATCGCAAATAATAAATCCCTCAACCCTTGGCGTGTGATTGCTGAAATTGGGAATATTGGAAAATCCTCTTCCAATTGCTCTTTAAATTTCTGCAGATTTTCTTCCGCCCCAGGCATTTCCATTTTATTCGCAACAATGATTTGCGGTCTTTCAGTTAACCGTAAATTATATTCTTTCAATTCCTTATTAATGGTTAGGTAGTCTTCAAACGGATCTCTGCCTTCAACCGCAGCCATGTCAATTACATGAACAATTACGCGCGTCCGTTCAATATGCCTTAAAAATTGATGGCCAAGCCCTACTCCTGAGTGAGCCCCTTCAATTAATCCAGGAAGATCTGCTAAAACGAAACTGCGTCCATCTTCTGTTTCCACCATTCCTAAATTCGGTGCGATTGTTGTGAAGTGATATTCAGCAATTTTCGGTCTTGCAGAAGAAACCACTGATAAAAGCGTCGATTTCCCAACACTTGGAAAACCAACAAGTCCAGCATCAGCCAACAGCTTCAGCTCAAGGATGACTTCTCTTTCAATCCCTGGCTCCCCATTCTCAGACAATTCTGGTGCAGGATTAGATGGGGTAGCAAATCTTGAGTTTCCTCTTCCCCCGCGTCCACCTTTTGCAATAACGGCACGCTGACCATGCTCTACTAAGTCAGCAATGACTACATTGGTTTCTGCATCCGTAACCACCGTACCAGGCGGAACCTTTACAATCATATCCTTTGAATTTCTGCCATGCATATTCTTCGACATTCCATGTTCACCACGAGGGGCCTTAAAGTGGCGCTGGTATCGGAAATCCATTAAAGTACGCAAGCCTTCGTTAACTTCGAAAACAACATCTGCGCCTTTTCCGCCATCTCCACCTGCTGGTCCACCATTTGGAACATATTTCTCCCGGCGGAAAGCAACCATTCCATTGCCTCCATCTCCGCCTTTTAAATAAATTTTGACCTGATCGACAAACATATTATTCCTCCTGCCTTGGCTGTCTCATTTATCTTGAAGACAGCAAGAACTGATTGTTTTTACTTATGTAGAAAAAACTCAAACGAGAGCTCTTGATCTGTTAAAAGTTGAACATTGATTTGTGGAGCAGTAGATTTATTTTTGAAGAAGGCATCTACCTGATCCTTATTAGTTATTATTCCTCTAAAATCGAAAAAGAAACGGGTACCTTCTATTTGAGGGTCAATTGTCACAGATAGATGGTTCTCATAATATTGTTTAATGGATGAATTTAAGCAGGCAAAAAATGAGCTTGTCCAGTTTGCAAGCCATTCATCATCCAAGTAATCACATTTTGACCCATCCAGCACATCATATTCCAATTGAAACAAATGATTTTCCCAATTATATGTAAGAATCTGCGAGGCAAATTGAGGAACATTTAAATTAGTCAGCTTAGCTTCCTGCCTAGCTTCAGCAACAATATCATCTATAATTTCTTTTGCCCGATCAATTTTATTGAGGGCAAGATTCCCTTTAATTAATTGGATTTTATTTAACCAGTCATGGCGTGCGTATCTCAGCACTTCAATCATATTCCAGTCCTTATTCATACATGCACTCCTACACGGCTATTTTGTGAAGACTGCCTGATGTAAGTATAACAAAAAGATGAGAAGCCGTAAGCAATTTTAGGAAATAATTATTTCTAATTAAAATGTAGTTGGTAGAGGTTGATTTCCGCTCCAGGTAGCTCCAATCAACAACTAAGCTTTTTGCCAATAGTATTCATGGTTTAAAAACAACTGTCTTTTAGAGAAGCGTTTTAAAACAAAGAAAACTCTAACCTTAATGGTTAGAGTTTTCCCATCAATTGCTTATGCTTCTTGAGCTACAGGGTATACGCTCACTTGTTTGCGGTCACGGCCAAGACGTTCGAATTTAACAACGCCATCAACTTTTGCAAAAAGTGTATCGTCTCCACCTCTACCTACGTTCACTCCAGGGTAGATTTTTGTTCCACGCTGACGGTAAAGGATAGAACCACCAGTTACGAACTGTCCATCCGCACGCTTAGCACCTAGGCGCTTTGATTGTGAATCACGACCGTTCTTTGTAGAACCTACTCCTTTTTTAGAAGCAAATAACTGAAGATCTAATTTCAATAACATTTTATTCCACCTCCTGCTTTTTGAAGGTAATTTGTATATGCTGTCCGTATTCTTCTTCAATCGTTTTCAATGAGACAACCATTCCCTCAAGAAGAAGTTGAATTTTCTCATTTGCTTCATCCGAGAGATGATCTGGGATTACGCAGCTAAGAAATCCATCTTCCTTGTGTTCAATTAAAGGTGTGATACCAGTTAAGGCATGCACGGCATTAATTGCACCAACCGATACAGCAGATACGCCTGCACAGACGATATCCTTTCCTCGCTTGGCAAAAAAGGCATGACCGCTAATTGCAAAGGATTGAATCATTTCGGATTGATTACGAATAACCGTAATTTCAATCATCTCAGATTACCTTAAGCGTTGATTTTTTCAATCACAACTTTAGTGTAAGGCTGACGATGACCTTGCTTTTTACGATAGTTTTTCTTTGATTTGTACTTGTAAACAACGATCTTCTTTTGACGACCTTGTTTTTCTACTTTAGCTGTAACAGTAGCACCTTCAACAACAGGGCTTCCTACTTTTACACTTTCTCCGCCAACGAAAAGAACTTTCTCAAAAGTTACTGTTTCGCCTGCTTCTGCGTCTAGCTTTTCAATGTAGATAGCTTGACCTTCTTCTACCTTTACTTGCTTACCACCAGTTTCAATAATCGCGTACATGAACTGCACCTCCTCTTAGACTAAGACTCGCCATCTTCAGGCGCTTCACTCATGTGCAAATGCATCCTGAGTAAAATCTTACTACCTGTTCTGTGCGGTTGTAGCACGGGTGCGCTACAAACATAACATGAAAATACTATCATAATATGTTTAGTTGTGTCAATATACTTTTCTCTCTAACTCAAGCTTATTCCCAAACTGACGAATTTCGTAAAATGGCTTTTCAGCTTTGACTTTGGAAAACACTATTTCCATTCCTAGTAAATCTTCCATCCGCTTTCTATGTACATCTTGTTCCCCCGAGAAGATCTCTTCCACCTCTTCAGAAGCAAGGATGAGCACTGCTTCATAATCACTCCCACGAAGCTCCCATAGCTCTCTCTCTAGGCGGAATACAATCGTTTCCGCACTTAATATCCGTCCTGTTCCTTCACAAGTTGGACATTTAGTCATCACGCTTTCCGATAGGGCTGGCTTCGTTTTCTTTCTTGTTAATTGCAGAATGCCAAGTGGAGAAAATCCTATTAAATTGGTCCTTCGTTTATCTTTCTTTAATTCTGCTTCCATTCTTTTTAAAATAATCTTTTTGTCGTATTCCGCTTTCATATCAATAAAATCGATTAAAATCATGCCGCCAATATCTCGGAGTTGAATCTGCCTTACTGCCTCCACCGCAGCCCATTCATTCGTTTTTAAAACGGTTTCTCGAAGATTAGTCTTCCCAGAGAATTTCCCTGTGTTCACATCAATGACTGTAAGAGCTTCTGCTTCATCAATGATTAAATACGCTCCATTCTCAAGCCAAACAATTCGTTTCAATGCTTTTTCAATTTCATGTTCAAGACGATATGCAGAAAAAATACTTTCCTTTCCCGTATATAGACTGACAGGGAGATCGGTATTTTTTTGAAGATACTCTTTCGCGCCAGCATCATCGACAATAATTTCGCCTTCATCAAGGTTTTTTATCTCATCCAGTATCTCATCAATAAAAGAATGACAGGCAAGCACAAGTCCAGGCTTCTTTAGCCCACTGGCCTTTTGTAGTATTTCTTCATAGTTAAGGCGCAGCCGCTCCATTTCCGCTATTAATGCCTCATGTGATTGATTCTGGGACGATGTCCGAAAAACGATACCCTCTGCTTCCTCTTTCATTTGATAGCCAAATTGACGCCACTCTTCTCTTATACGATCATTTTCAAGTTTCTTTGACACAGCTACATATCTGCCTTGTGGCATATAAATCAAATGATCCCCTTGTAATTCAATTACACCAGTAAGCCTTGGGCCCTTTGTACCTGCCGCATCTTTTTCAACTTGAACGAGAATCCTTTGTCCCTGATGAACGTAGGAAGAGATGCTATTGGAAGCCTTCACTGATCTTTCATCATCAGATAGAACAAATGAAGCCAGCTTATCTCTGTGTAAATATCCACTCTTCTCTTCCCCGATTGCCACGAATGCAGCATTCATCCCTGGGAGTACCTTCTCAACAATTCCTAAATATATATGACCAACAGACGAATGCTGTTTTGGCTGATCAATCACCAATTTTTCAACGATATTGTCTTTTAAAACGGCATACCGTTTTTCCCTTGTGATATGATTAATGACAAATGTTTTCAATTTACTTCCTCACTTTTAAAATTTAATACATATATAGCAAGTCCCCAATGCGTGCTGTCACAATCTTTTCTGTAAAATAAGCATGCAATAGCTCATTTTCATCTAAAGAACCTTTTTCCTTGCCATCCTTTTCGATAATAATCGGATGCTTATATCCTCTCCGGAATTTCTCCAGTACATGAATGACCATTTCCTCTTCCTTTACGATAAGAGGTTTAAGCGTACGAAAGCTATGATTCTTCCCATAATATCTTTCAAGCAGAAATCGAATAAACACATACCTGCTTTGCTTCCATTCATGGTAAAGAGAGAATAGCAAAAATGTGATAACCACCCAAATATTTAAGTTTAAAGGAGAGAGGAATAAAGTCAACATAATAAAAACTGTGATGCTCCCGACAGATATTTGCATCACCTTCCGATGGGCGTCTGGAAATGCATGATAGAGAGACATCCAGAGGAAAATAAGCTTTCCGCCATCAAGTGGCCAAATAGGGAGCAAATTAAATAGTAAAATCATTAAGTTATATTGAATAAATAACAGAAAAATCCCCTCAGACATGAGTGACAGCTGAAAAAGAATATAGGCCAATCCCATCATCCAAAGATGCTGAAGCGGACCCGACAGGATCACGATCACCTCTTCCTTTAATGGACGGTTCCCATGCTCCTCCATTTCCGCAACCCCACCAAAGGGCAATAGCACAACTTTCTTTATCCGCCATGAAAAAAAAGAAGCTGCACCTACATGCCCCATTTCATGCACAAAAATAATCAATAGAAAAAGGGACAGCTCAATAAAATGGGCAGTCATAATGGCTAATCCAGCTACTACCCAGAGCAGAGGGTGAATATGAATATATTTTAACAATCCTGCGAATTTAATCAAATGGGATCACCTGAATTGGATCGATGAAATCATCATCCTTTTTGATAGCGAAATAAAAGGCACCTTTGCTTCCATCTTCAGTTGCACTTGAGGTACCTACTTCTGTTCCGTTTTCAATATATTCCATCAGATTGACACGAATTTCACCTAGATTGCCATACCAGGATTCACTATTATCTGCATGCTTAATGATCACTGTCTTTCCAAATCCCTCTTTCTTGCCTGCAAAACTTACAAGCCCTTCACTCATTGCCACAACAGCAGCATCTTTTCCAGTCTCAATCGTAATTCTTTGCCCATTTTTATTAAAATCCTCAAGAATTTTTGCTGATGCTGGTAAAGCATACTCGGTGTTAGGAGAAGTGTTGTTCTTGTCCACTTCTTTTGCTTCATTCTTAAATGGCAATAAGGCTAAAGGCTTTCCGAACTGTTCCTCATACCAATTAGACACCGCAACAAATTGAAAGTCCTTCTCCATTGATCCTTTTACAAAGTTCTTTGCAGGATCAAAGATGGAGGCTTCGTTTTTAAACATAATCGCGACAATCAGAAACAGACAAACAGAAGCAAGGATCTTAAATAAAAACCATTCTTTTCGGAATAAAGGATGGTCACCCTCCCCACTCTTCCCATCATAGGAAGACATTTTGTCAAACCCATACCGCTCTTCATCCTCTGCCCACCAAGTACTCTTATTTATCTGCTTGGTCATTCTTTCTCGCTCTTGTTTTCTTTTTGCGACTCGTTTCCGAATATCATCCGCTCTAGTCCCCATATTCTCACCCATCCCCCAACTATCATTTGTACAAGTCTATGATTTGTCCAAAAAGAGTATGACAACAAGAAAAGCGGAGGCGACTGGTCAGCCCCGACAAGCATAAGACGAGCTGGATGGAAGGTTGTTCTTTAACCTTCTAGCCAGCTTGGCTTATGACCTCGAGCCCCTAGCCGCCGGAGCTAGACAACAAAGAAAAGCGGAGGCGACTGGTCAGCCCCGACAAGCACAAAACAGGGGTGAGAAATGGGATTGAAGCTAAAAAGGTCAGGGAAGACTCCCTGACCTTTTCTACATCTATTATTATTTAACACCAAAAAACTTTTTAAGTTTTGAGAAAACACCTGGACTCTCATCTTCAAGTGGTTGAAGAGGAATCGACTCACCCAAAATTCGGCGAGCAATATTACGATAGGCAATGGAAGCCTTGCTGTTAGGATTTAATGCGATTGGTTCGCCGTGATTAGATGCTCTAATTACTTCATCGTCATCTGCGACAATACCGATTAAATCAATAGATAAATGGGCAGCGACTTCATCCACATCAAGCATGTCCCCATTTTTCATCATTTGATTGCGGATTCGATTAATAACGAGCTTCGGCGCCTCAACACCTTCCTCTTTTTCAAGTAACCCAATAATTCGATCCGCATCTCGGACAGCAGAAACTTCAGGTGTCGTCACGACGATTGCCTTATCTGCACCCGCTACCGCATTTCTGTAGCCATGCTCAATTCCAGCTGGGCAATCAATGATGACATAATCATAGTCTTGTTTCAATTCGGTAATTAATTCCTTCATTTGCTCTGGTGTAACCGCTGTTTTATCACTTGTTTGAGCAGCAGGCAGCAGATATAACATGTCTTCAAAGCGCTTATCCTTCACTAGTGCTTGATGAATTTTACAACGTCCTTCTAGCACATCAACCAGATCATAGATAATTCGGTTTTCAAGCCCCATCACGACATCTAGATTTCGAAGGCCGATATCAGTATCCACCAAGCAAACCTTTTTCCCCTGCAAAGCTAAGGCTGTACCTACATTGGCGCTTGTCGTTGTTTTACCAACCCCACCTTTGCCAGATGTAATCACAATTGCTTCTCCCATTCTAGTATCCCCCTTCCAATCTAGTTATATTCGGTCTAAGATGCATTAACACTTGTAATCTATCAATAGTAATTTGATCTGAATCGTTTATGTAAGCACATTCCATTTCTCTTTTTTCATCATCCTGGTATTGATCAGGTGCCCGAGTTATACAATCACTAATTCGTATTTGAGACGGCTTCATGGTTGATGCTGTAACAATTGCTTCTTTATCCCCATAGAAGCCAGCATGCGCAATTCCTTTTAATGCACCCATAATAAATATGTTGCCGCCAGCAATAACCGTACCTCCTGGATTCACATCACCAACAAGCAGCAAATCACCAGGTACTTGAAGAACCTGTCCTGAACGAATAATTTTCGCAACAGAAATAATCTCATTTTCCTTTTTTATCTTCTCAGCTTCTTCTTTAGTTATCACATTCGAACTAATTGAATCTACAACAAGATTTTTCTTTTGTCGAACTAAATCCTTTAATTCTTCTTCCTGTTCATCAGTTAAGTATCTGTTGCCAACCTGAACATGGACGGAAATTAAGCGATCTTCACGAGACCTCGAACTCTCCGAAAGTTTATGATCTAATTCTTTCTTCAAATCTTCATAGGAACAGGAATCATCAAGATGGAGCGTTAGACCATCCTTCGTTCCTTTTATCGTTACATTCTGGAATTTCTTCATGTCAAGTTGTTCACCCCATAAGAAAAAACATTGAACACTTTTTCTAAAAGTCAGAGGGAAGACGGCTGTTAAAGAAATCATCAAGTGATCCGAATTCCCTCTTACCTCAACTATATTTTACTACAATTCGACAGGAACATTAAAAAATCCTTTTTTTCGTCATCTAATTTGTCCTAGTTACACTAAAATGAATGAAGAAATAAAATCAGTCGGATACAAGTTTAACCCCATTTATGAAACTTTGCTGTGTTTTTAAACATCCAAGCTGTTCATCAACTTTTCATAATGCCTTTTAAGCGGATAGACAGCAATAATAATAAAAATAAAATTCATTATGGACGTGGGTAATAGCCGATCAGATCCGAAAGTAGATAAGTCCATATTCGTTCGATTAATTAGAAAATTCATTTCATATGAGCCTAGCTCCAAGAGCATGACACCTATTATTGTGATAAATGAAACCATCACGATATTCGTTTGGACTATTTTCATTAACTTGTAGCATATGTATGTAACTAGCGGAAACAAAAACAGATAAATACCGATGATTTCCGTATAGACAATATCGAATAATAAGCCAAAGAGTAAACCATAAAAAATACCATAATTCTTCGGTCCATAAATGGCAAGGAGGATAATCACAGCTATCAAAAAATGAGGTACAAGGATATAGTTATCTCCAAATACCTTTGGTGGCACTAACTCCACAAATATACTTTCCAAAATAAAAAACAGCATGAGCAGAAAAGGAAGAAGGAATTTTCTCACAGTTCCTCCTCCTTATCGTCAATCATCTCTTCTAAATCTGGTTGTCTCATGCCGCGTTTCACTACCATAACATGTTCAATATCATCAAAATTCGCACCTGGTTCTACATAGGCTGTTTGAGTTAAGCCATATTCAGCAGGGACGACCTCTACCACTTTCCCGATAAGAAGACCTTTAGGGAACACGCCGCCTTTCCCAGAGCTGATGACACTCTGATCCTTCTTAACCTTTGCATCCGATGGAATTCGCTTCATCATTAAAAGCCCTTTTTCATCATCATACCCTTCAATAAAGCCAAAAACACTTTCACCATCTGACTGGATTTCAGCAGAAATACGATTCGTAGGATCCATTGAACTCAGCAGCTGTACTGTAGAAGTAAAAGACTCACTGTTTTTTACCTTTCCAATTAAACCATTAGCTGTAATAACAGCCATATTCTTCTTGATTCCATTTTTTGACCCTTTATTAATAATGAGCAATTCCGTCCATTTATCCGGATTTCGTCCGATAACTGTTGCCTGTTTTGGCTCAAAAGCACTTAATGAATCTTTTTTATTTAGAATTTCGCGAAGCTCAGCATTGTCTTTCTTCACCAATTGCACTTCAGATTCAAGACGTGCCAATTCATCAAGTCTTTTCTTCAGTTCTTTATTTTCCGTATATGTATCTTGTAAATCTTGCAGGTTTTCAAAAAAACCAGCAACATACTGAGTTGGGCGTGAAACAGCGGTTTGAACCCAGCCAACTGTATCTTTAATAAATTGTTCAGGCCAACTTAATTTAGAACGACCACTTAAAGAAAACCCAATCAATGCCACGAGAATAATAATACTGACAAGCAAAATTATCAGGCGTTTATTCAAAAAGAACTGTGGCATCCTTACACCTCGATTCTAGTAGCGAGTACCTGATTTCTATATTTATAATGTCGATACAAGAACGGAGCCCGATCACTAAAATAACTGTGAATGGGCTGTCGTCTTGAAAAAACTATCTGCTTACCTGCTTTGGATTAACGAGAATCCTTCGCTTTGTTCTTAAATAAATCAATATGATCTAATGCCTTCCCAGTACCAATAGCCACACAATCAAGCGGATTTTCCGCAATTAGAACAGGCATATTCGTTTCTTCACTGATCACTCTATCTAAATTACGAAGCAAGGCACCGCCACCAGTTAGGACAATTCCCCGATCCATTATATCTGCCGCTAATTCTGGCGGTGTTTTTTCAAGTGTAACCTTCACAGCTTCTACAATAGAGTATACCGTATCATGTAAAGCTTGAGAAATTTCTTCTGCAGTAATTTCAATTGTCTTTGGAAGACCGGTCAATAAGTCACGTCCACGGATTTCTAAATTATCAATGCCTTCAGGCTCTCCAGCCGATCCAATTTCCATCTTAATCGTTTCAGCTGTCCGATCCCCAATTAAAAGATTATAGTGCTTGCGAATATAATTAATAATGGAATCATCCATTTCATTTCCAGCAACACGAACAGACTGGCTTGTTACAATTCCGCCTAAGGAAATGATGGCAACCTCTGTCGTTCCTCCGCCAATATCAACAACCATGCTTCCTGTAGGCTCCCAAACAGGCAAATTGGCTCCAATAGCTGCTGCAAATGGCTCTTCAATCGGATAAGCGTCTCGAGCACCAGCTTGGCGAGTCGCGTCAATAACTGCGCGCTGTTCAACAGCTGTAATTCCCGAAGGCACACAAACCATCACATACGGCTTTCCTGAGAATAAGCCTTTCGTTTTAATCGCTTGATTAATATAATATTTCATCATCACGGCCGTTGTTTCATAATCAGCTATTACACCGTCCTTCATCGGACGAAGTGCAACAATATTTCCTGGTGTCCGGCCAATCATATTTTTAGCATCATTTCCAACTGCCACAATGGCTTTCGTGTCTGTTTGTAAAGCAACAACTGAAGGCTCCCTAACAACTATTCCCTTGCCTTTAATGTATACAAGTGTATTTGCAGTCCCCAAATCGATTCCAAGGTCCTTTGTTCCAAACATAAGTGTATCTCCCTTTCTGATACGAAATGCAATAAATTAAGATAAAGTTCTATTCAAATTCTTTAGTTCAAAAGACTAATTTTATTTGTTTAGATGTCAAAAAGCATAACTAATATTATAGCTTATCGACAAATAAAACAAAAGTGTTATAAATACCCTTTTTCCTTTAAACTCACAAATTTATTCTCTCCAATAATAAGATGATCGAGCACATCAATGCCAATAATTTTCCCACATTCGACAAGACGTTTCGTCACCTCTATATCTTCTCTGCTTGGTGCGGGGTCTCCGGAGGGATGATTATGGAGGCAAATAATCGAGGCAGCGGAACGCCTAAATGCTTCTTTGAAGTAGGGTAAGTACCCGGCGCCTTTCTTAGTTACCTAAGTAGGTTTCCAAGAACTCCCCTCCAAACCGTACGTACTCCTCTCAGAGTATACGGCTTTCCATTTATCAATCTAACTTTCCGTTGTGTAAGTCATGATGGCATGGCACACACATGGCAATTGTCTTGCGATTTCTTGCAATCATGATTTGTTCCCATCGTTTCTTGCCTTTCAAATCTTTGAGCTTATTGACATGATGCATTTCCAATGGAACATTTTCTGCACCACACCATTCGCATTTTTCAGCTAAAAGGCGTTCAATGAGACTTGTTCTACCACCGTAAAGTAACGTATTTTCAATTATATCGACTGACTGTTTTTTGATTTCCGAGTTCTTTTCCATTCGTTGTTCCGTAAAATAGGCAATTTTAGGGCCTTTCTTCGTTTCATAACGTATACCAAATTTCCCGTTTATTTTAAATTTTGTAATGATTTTACTAACTGTGCTTTTGTACTTATTAGCATACGTTTTAATCATGCTGTATTTCATTGTTTGTCGGAAAGATTGAAGGACATGAGCATTACTTGCTAGGCGATAATAATTATATAATCCCTCAATTTCCGCATTATACGTACGAAGAATTTCAAGGTCATCATTATGCACTAGATAAGGACGATGAATAGGTTTCCAGCCATTTTTACTGCCAATTTTCAATGCACCTAAATCAATGAGTTTTTTGAAGTATTTTTCATGAGGTACGAATAGTTTTGTTTGATAGTTAAACTTTCGTTTCTTTGTGCCATTTGGCATTTTCATTCTGTGCCAATCTCTTGCCACTCGTATATCGTATCCTAAAAATCTAGCGTTTTTCTCACTATGTGTTATCAACGTTTTTTCAGCACTCAATTCTAATTTGAGCTTTTCTGCAAGGTAGTCTGTTAAATCTTTCTTGATTTGTTCAGCTTCCTTTTTACTACCAATGACACTGATAATAAAATCATCCGCGTATCTTACATATTTCATTCGACGATAGTTTGGATCAAAAAGGTCTTTGCTATCATGGCTTTGTAATTCTTTATATAAAGCCTTTAAGTCTCTAAGCCTTATAGCTTTTTCCTCGTTAGTAAGTCGTGCCCAATCACGTTTATTTTTACTTTTACAGTAATTAATTCTTGATGCTAGGTTATGATAAACAAGATTATGTCTACGTTTTTCACCTTTATTAAAGGATTCCGCATAACCTTCTACATATTTATCTAAATGATGCAGATAAATATTCGAAAGCAATGGACTAATGATTCCCCCTTGAGGCGTTCCACTGTAGGTTTTATGAAAAGTCCATTCTTCCACATAACCTGCTCTTAGGAATTTCCAAATTAAATTAATTAATTTTTCATCCTTGATGCGTTTCCGTAAAAGTTTAATTAGTACATGATGGTCGATATTGTCAAAGAAACCTTTAATATCCCCTTCAATAAACCATCTCGTACCTGTAAAAGTATTACGTATTTCCTTCAAAGCTGTGTGACAGCTACGATTCGGTCTAAAACCATGTGAATGATTTGAAAATTGCGGTTCGTAAATACTTTCTAGTATTCGCCGAACAACTTCTTGCACCAATTTATCCTCAAAAGTTGGGATACCCAAAGGTCGTGTTTTACCATTTTTCTTTAGGATATATATTCTCCGTGCTGGTTTTGGTTGATATGTTTGTTCTCTTAGTTTTTCGATTAAACGCTCGATTCTATCTAAACTCATTCCATCAATAGTGTCATTATTAATACCTTTTGTGTTGCTTCCTTTATTAGGATAGAGTTTGGCATAGGCTTCAAAATAAAACTCGGTATTATACAAATTTCGATACAATCGTTCAAATACATACGCTTCGTCTTGTGCTTTGGAAGTTAGACCGCTTAACACTACTTTTGGATTTCTTATAGAGCCTCTCGCTCCTTCCCAATTTGGTATTAAACTAGATAAACTGTTCTCCTTCGCCATGTGATAGGCTTTCCCTATCTCGGACTACTACGAGAACTCCGTTGCCATATCAGATATTCAGCATCATCTTTCTTGCTTTTTAGCTTGAAATTTGTCACCTTATCAGGCATTATGCATAGCTATACTTACAGCATTCTGACTTAGGCAATCCCCATTTAGACATTTAGAAACATAGCACTTCATAGTTTCGGATGTGATTTTCACTCTTTTCTTCCATATAGAAGATGGACGAAGTAGTATCACTTCATATTTCTCGAAGTTTTTAAGAAACATGCATACTTCGCACAGCGTAAATCGTTACCTCCCGCTGAAGGTCCCCGTAGTCCTCCTTGAGCTATCATTCAAGCAATCCAGCTTTCATCCTTGTCTATGAATTTTCATCTCGCCATTCAGTCGTGCCTTGGTAACTAGACAACTTATGGCTTTTCCAACATGCTACACTCCCCGCTTGGTTTCCCTTACGGATAAGTTGGCTGATGATAGGGTAAAGATCGTGATATTTCCCTACTGCTTTGCTAGCGCAGATTTTCTAAATGCCCTTATGGGCGCACCACCTCGCGAGGGTGTACGATCGAGGCATTTAGGCTGCCGATAAAAATAGTTTGTTTGTGCAAGACTTGGTTTTTCGTATTTAAATACAGACAGACAAAATGTTCTTGTGAGAGGAATCTCATATCATTCATGACGTATTTTGCTCCATCTTCTGGCGAACGAATGACATACCGATCGTCAAATGAAAGATTTGAGATCCTTCTGCCAATCTCCACTGCCGCAAGTAATTGAATAGCCTTTGCTTTCCCAATTCCTTTGATGGCAGTGATTTCATCTAATGATGCATCCTTTAATAGCCTTAATCCTTCAAAATGGGTGATAAGCCTATTAGATAATTGCAGAACAGATTCATCCTTTGTTCCTGTCCGAAGCAGAATGGCTATAAGTTCATGTGTAGATAAGCTTTGCGGTCCATGTTGAATAAACCGTTCCCGTGGACGCTCATCTTGTGGAAAATCCCTAATCATCAAGGATTCAGTGTGCATAAATAAATTTCCTCCCTTTTTTCGAGTGTAAGGGAGTTGGAGATGAGAAAGTAATTAATGAGGAATGACATACCCTGCATTCTTCAATTCTCGAACGGTTTTCGAAACAGGAAGGCCGACAACAGAAAAATAATCGCCGCTAATTTCTTTTACAAGCATACTGCCAAAGCCCTGGATGCCATAGGATCCTGCTTTGTCAAACGGTTCACCGGTGTCAATGTAAGCATTAATTTCTTCATCTGAAAGCTCCCAAAACACCACATCCGTTTTCACATTAAATATAATTTCCTTCTGAGGGGTAATAATTGAAACCCCTGTGTAAACAGAATGCGTTCTTCCAGCTAGTGCCTTTAGCATCGAGAATGCTTCCATTCTGTCCACTGGCTTGCCTAATACAGTCCCATCTAAAACAACAACCGTATCAGCCCCGATCACAAATGAATCTGGGTATTGCTTGCTTACTGCTCTAGCCTTTCTATTGCTGAGCTCCATGACAATTTCTCCAGGTGTCAGCTCCGGATCAAAGCTTTCATCAACATCACTGCTGGAAACTTCAAATGTCAAATGAAGGTTTTCAAGAAGTTCTTTTCGTCGTGGAGAAGAAGAGGCCAATATGAGGTTTTGCAATTTCATCACCTTACCTTAATAGTTGTATCAATTTGGGAGATACATTGTAATCGTATCAAAATTCTACAGGACAAACAATTTTTAACCGCCAGAAAACGAAAAAATTCACAATTAAAAGCCTGTCGAAAAAGCCAACAGACTTCATTATTTTGTATTATTTCCTAGAAAATATTCGAAAAATGGAAGGGTGTTAACTAGTTTCAAAAATAAGAATCTCTTAGAATGAAGCATTTTATAAGGAATGATAGACTGCAAGAAAGCTAAGCAAATGCTGTTGAAGCTTTGTTAATGTGGTTTGATCTGGGGTTTGCTTATATGAATCTAGTTGTTGAAGTGCCTGATCAAGTTCTCCTTTTAATGCAATAACTCCCTCATGCTTAAGCGAATCCCCTTTGATTCCATTTAGTGCTTCACTTTGTTTTTCGATATTCTCAAGTGTAGGTGCTGATATTGACATTGAACTAGCTGCTTCTGATGCACCAATTGTAAATGATTGATAAATTGCTTGTGCGGCTTCAAGTATTTGTTTCTCTTCGCCTTGAAGATTATCAAGCGACTTTCCATCGAAGCTGATTGGCTTTGCAAATACTTCAAGTCCCTTATTCTTCAACTGTGTTCCTATTTCTTTCGCATGTTCTATATTGTCAGCCACGCTTAAATAAAGTGTAGCTTGCCCATTTATTTCTACTACCTCGGCTGGTGCCCCCATCTGAATAGCCGTTTCCTTTATTTGCTCCGCTGCTTCCTTACTTGAGAACACACCTCCCTGAACAACAAAAGTACTTAGTGGTTCTAAAGCAATCGTCTCTGCTCCTTCAGGCTGATTGTTCGTTTCTTCTGGTGCCGGTTGTGCGACAACAGGCTGTTCCGTAGCCGTTTCATTTTCAGTAATCACCAGTTTTAACAACAGAAGGCCAAAGCTTGTCCCTAATAAAATGGCAAAGAATACGGTTAAAAACATCCTGGAAAGCAAACCATTTTTCTTATTCTTCTTTAAGCTATTACTAAAGTTTCCCATCCCTTTTTTATTTGTCTTTCTTGGTTGTTTTGCTATTTGATATTCTTTCACTTCTACGTCTGATGCTGACGATTCATCTGGTAAAATCCAATCAAACTGATCATCCTCTGCTGTTTCCTTTGATGCAGCAGCTTCGATTGAAGAAAAGTAGGCACCCTCTTTGGGGAAATGTTCGCTTGATTGCTCGCTATTCCCTTTCGCTGCTAGTCTATCACTTTCTATTGACTCGGTTTCCTTAAAAGTATGATTTTTCCCATTTATTTTAATCGTAACGGTCTTCCCGTTCTCCTTCCCATCCACATTTTATCCTCCCCTCATTCCTATCAATGACTGATTTTGTTCCATCCTATCATATTGACAAAAAAAAATAACAAGACTTTTGTCGTCTTGTTACTTGGGATTTTCGTCAAATTTTTCATAATGAAAGGAGCTACTTTAAATATACAACCGCATTTGTGAAACTAATTCACTGTTATAAGATCAGTAGATAATTCAGCAATCGGAATAGCCTGTTCTTTGCCATTGAAAGAACATAGGCTCCTCTTTTCACCTTTTAAGCAAACCGCACTCACACTCACTTTGTTAATCACAACGTATATCTGGTCAGACGGAGTTATGTAATTCCCCGTATCAGGATCCTTGATTTGTTCGATGAAGTGATTGTCTACCAAAGTTTTATATGTTAGCTGTTCAGGCAGATCCTTATCATTCGCTGCTTCTTGTCTAATGTAAAAACTTGCTGCTTCTTTTATAGCAAGAGCGTTCCCAATAAATGATCTATCTTTCATGTTTTGAATGACGGTTGTAATCGCAATAATACCAATCGATGCAACAATACCTAGAATGACAATAACAGCTAATAATTCAATTAATGTTAGGCCTCTTTCATTTAGTCTAGTAATTTTATTCATAACTAGACCTCTTTTCCACTATTCTTATGGCTCATTCACTTCTTCATTACTTGCATCAGAAAAACTACTCAGCGGGTTTTTCCTATTTGAAATTTCTGGTGTATCAAGGGAAGGTATCTCATCAAGCAAGTCTTCTAACTCAGGATAATAGTAACTAGCGATCGTAAGTTCAAATTGAATAAATTCATTCCCTTGCTCAACTGAATAAATTTCTTCCAATCCTGTGAACCTTAAAGCTTCAACTTTCACAATCCTTTTCAATTGTTCTAGACTATCAATAAACTTTTCAAGCTCGAAATACGTTTTTGCTTCTCCAACCATTGAAATTGAAATCTTTTTGATCCCCATTGGTAAAGTTTCTTCTTCGACTGAAGTGGAATCTAGTGAATCTGTATTATCTGAATCGCTAGTTTCTTCGGCAGTCGCTTCCTTGCTTTCACCCGTTTGAAAATCAATTTCTTCATCTTTACTTGAACCATCTAATTTCAGCTCATTTACTGTTGTATCAGAAATAATTTCAGCTTTCTCTATATCAAGCAGCAATTGATCAAGAAGTCGTTTCACAGGTACTTGCTTCTGGAGCTCCATAGAGCTTAGGACTGTTTTTTCATTTGATTGCTTTAGCGAATTTTCAATAATCGTCAGTTCCTGATTAGCCATTTTCAGTTCTGTTTGCTTTCTTTCCAACTTTTCATTTACAGGCTGTAAGAATAAAAAGTATGCACCGGCTGAAAGTGCTCCAACTAGTAAAATAGTAATTATACTAATAAAGATTTGTTTCTTCGATATTTGAAGGTTCACGGGGTTGTTCCCCCTTCCACTTCTTCTTGATTAGTATCTTTGTCTTTTTCATTTTCTGTTGACTTACCATATTCTTGATAACTTGCTTTTAAAGAAGATACGTTAATAATCAGTTCATATTGTGCGACATATCGTGGGAGAAACTCCTCTTCTTTCGTTTCATTATCCTGGTTATCCTTTGATATCTCGGTTGTTTTCGCTTCGTTAAGAACAGCTTCCTCAATCCAATCTAATGTGAATAATGAATGTAAGTAATAAGCCGCTTCACTTTTTGTATCAAATTGCACTGCAATATTAATGGTATTCTCTTCATTCATTTCAAACTCAGTTACAAAGCCTCTATCAGGCAGTATCTTCGTCAATTGCTGCAAAACATAAACCGTATTATATGGCTGTTCTTTTGCCCATTTTATAGCTGTTTCAAGATCATTTATAGAGGAGGAGGATTCATAAGCAGTTAGTTTACTTCTCTCCGCATCCAAGATGACATTTATCTGTGTCATTTGATTCTCAAGCTTTTCTACTTGTTGATTTTTATCTTTTATAAACAAGGAGAAAATCACAACAGCTAGAATTAGGATTAAAATGATCAAGGCAAAAATAATATATACAGCTTTCGATTTTTTTTCTTTTTGTGGGAGTAGGTTAATTTCTACCAGCATTCATTACACCTCTTTTAAACCTAGTCCAATATTGAGATGAAAAGACGCCAGGTTTGGTATTTCCCCATCCAATCGCAAATGACTATTGTCTAATCGAATAATAGGAATTTCTTGTCTCTTTTCTATTTCAGAAAAAATATCCTCAAGCCACGGATGATCTCCATCTATTAATATTTTTGTAATTTGTCGTTTGCCTTTATTGATAGAATAACGGTAAAAGTTCATGACCTTATCAATTTCGGAGTATATATCCTTTAATGCGTTGAGTACTTCCAAATGGTCTTCCTTATATACAGGAGCTTTATAAATACCCTTTTCAGGCTTTGCATTTTCCCAATTCATTAGGTCAATATTCATCGGTAAATGTCTCATAACAACAGGTTTATGATTTTCAAATACACTCACATTAACAGTTGTTAAATCAAATTGAGCAATTAATAAATTTTCATCTATCTTCTTATTGTCAAGCTCGTAATATAAACGAAATAATGCTAAAGGGGATATATCTGCTACACTTGGCTTTAGTTTTGCCTCTTCAAGGACATCTGTATAATCCCTTACAATATCCTCTGGAGCAGCGAATAATAAAATCTCCTTTTGGGTGTTTTCTCTTTCAGGGAGCAAATGGAAATCGAATACGGGGTCTTCAAACGGAAGATGGATGCTCGTCCCTAATTCCATATACAAATAGCCTCTAATTTCATCCTCTTCTACATCTTTCGGAATGGGCATTTTCCTAAGAACAATAAATTGATCAGGCACAAGAAAGGAAACCGATCGATTCTTCAGCTTCCAATCTCCGACACATTCTTCTAAAATAGCAATAAGTGTTTCATGATCAAGGATTTTCCCGTCTTTAATAATCCCTGCAGGCAAATGGCGTTCTTCCCATTTCTGCACTTGAATCCCTTGCAGATTCTTAATTTCAGCATAACGGATGACATGGTCTTTTATAATTAAACTAATCGTGCGCTGTTTTCCAAGCTGAAGACGAAATCCCATTTTGAAAACTCCTTAAATAAATGAATAAAGATACCATTCTAGTATTCTCTCACCATAAAAATAGGCTACAAGTGTACCTAAACCGATATATGGCCCAAATGCCATCGGTTTGCCTTTTTTCACCTTGCCTAAAAGCATTCCAATTATGCCAAAGAGAGCCCCGAATAATGTTGCGAAGAAAAACGAAAGCAAGACTAGCTTGACACCAAGCACAATCCCAATAACCGCAAATAGCTTTATATCGCCGCCGCCCATCCCGCCTTTACTAATAACAGCAATAAAGAGGAGGAGGGTAAAACCAACAGCTGCACCTGCCACTGAATCCCACCAAGGACTTAATGGAAGAAAGATTCTTTCGCCTATAAAAATGATTGCAAATACAAGCAGTATCTTATCAGGGATAAGCATATATTTATAATCAGACACAAATATAATGATCATTAATGAAATAAGCGTCCATGCAATTATTAGCTCGAAGCTCCATCCAATGATAAGAGGAGCTGCCATAAACAGCAAACCTGTCATCAATTCAACAATCGCATAAAGAGGAGAAACCGGCGCCTTACAGCACCGGCATTTTCCACCTTGAATTAAAAATGAAATGACCGGGATTAACTCAAGCGGCCCTAATGTGTGGTTACACTTTGGACAATGTGATCTTGGTTTGACGATGGACTCCTTCATTGGGACTCGGAGTCCGACGACGTTGAAGAAGGAGCCGAGAACAATACCATAAATGAATGAAAAAATAGAAATCATTAAATCCATAACGTATTATACTTCCTCCGGTTATTAACCTCCTGTTGGAGTAGTAATAGTTATTCCAGTTGTGCTTCCTTTTTGTTTATCATCATTAATAGCTTTTACAGTTGCACCTGAGAATGTTATTTTGTTATTTCCTACGGTCTGTTGCGGCGTAGTAATTTTATAATCTTTACCATCGTAGACAACATAGTAAGCACCTGTAATTGTTACACTTTCAAGATATTCCTGTAAATCAGTACTTGCTATCTGCTTATTTTCCGGTAATTTATCTACCCCATTAGCAGCAACATACATTTTAGCAGCATTAATTATCTGTATCGCATCTGCCTTCACAGCATCTTCCTTTGACTTCTGAATAATCCCACCAATACTCGGAATCGCAATTGCCGCAATAATCCCTAAAATAACAATAACTGCAAGTAATTCAATCAATGTTAAACCTTTTTGATTCTTTAATCTTTGGCCTAATTTTTGTAACATGAAGATTCTCCTCTTTTTTAGTATTTTGTGATTTATTACCTAGATTTATTATACTAGATTATTAAAGTAGTAAAAACATAAATTGTTAATTTTTTGCAAAATATGATCTTATCCGACATGTTGGAAAATATCGAACATTGGCACCATAATCGAAGTCACGATTGTTCCGACAATTCCAGCTAGAAAGACAATCATTAACGGTTCAATCAATGATTTCAGGCGATCTGTGGCACTTTCAACTTCCTTTTCATAGAAGTCGGCAACCTTTGACAGCATGGCATCCAAAGATCCTGTTTCCTCCCCAATTGCAATCATTTGCGAGACGAGAGGTGGAAAGACCCAGTGCTTTCTCATCGGTTCGGTGAGCGATTTCCCTTGCTCAAGTGAATCCCTTGATTTCCGAATTACTTTTGCAACGACTTCATTTTCAACAATATTTTCGACAATGCTCATTGCTTCCAATATTGGTACCGAGCTAGCAAATAATGAACTTAATGTTCTTGTCATTCTTGCCAATACAGCCTTTTGAAGCATTTTTCCGAAAATAGGCATTCGAAGGATCGCATAATCTAAGTAATACTTTGTTTTTTTGTTATTCTTTATAAGAACAAAACCTATGAATATTGCAATAAACAATAGAATAACAAGCCACCAAAACTTTTGCATGAATTCACTGGAATTTAATACAAACTGTGTAATAGCCGGCAATTCACCGCCAAAATCTTTAAACATTTCTACGAAAGTAGGAACAACTGAAACGAGCAAAAAGATAACTACAGCAACTGCAATAATTGCAACTGCAACGGGATAGGCAAGAGCTGAAACGATCTTTTGCTTCGTAAAATGCTGCTTTTCAAAATGAACTGCAAGCCTTTCAAGTGTATCATCCATATTTCCGCCGGCCTCACCTGCCTTAATCATATTGACAAACATTCCTGTAAAAATCTTTTTATGCTTAGCAGCCGCTGCCGATAACGGATTTCCTTCTCGTAAATCCTGCTCTATTACAAGCAAAGCTTTTCTTAATGCTTTACTTTCTGTTTGCTGGGCGAGTATGGCCGTAGACTCTACGACAGAAACACCCGCTTTAAGCAGTGTAGAAAATTGCCGTAAATAGATAACAAAATCTTGAAGCTTTACCGGGTTCCCAATGGTTATATCTTTCGTTAGCAGTGTTTCTGGAATTTCATTAAATTCTAGCACCCGTATTCCTTTTTCTTTAAGCTGCAGAATGGCTTCACGCTTAGATGCAGATGTTATCATCCCTGACTTTTTACCTTTTTTATCACGACCGCTATATTTAAACCGGGGCATGATCATTCACCTTTTCCTGCAGATAAGGTAATGCCAATTCTTTCGCAATGAGACCTTCCTGCAAAAGCTCTTTAATGTTTGATTCTAACGTATGCATGCCCTGGGCACGGGAGGTTTGCATGATATTAACGATTTGATGGATCTTTTCGTTGCGGATTAAATTGGCAACGGCTGCATTATTCATTAAAATCTCCGTTGCCGCTTTTCTGCCTTTTTTATCAATCATCGGAAATAACCTTTGCGACATAATCGAAACGAGAACAGATGCCAGTTGGATTCTTATTTGCGCCTGCTGGGCTGGTGGGAATACATCAATAATTCTGTTTATCGTTGCTGGTGCACTTGATGTATGCAATGTCCCTAATACTAAATGCCCTGTCTCAGCAGCTGTTATTGCCGTCTGGATTGTTTCAAGATCACGCATTTCCCCAACAAGAATCACATCCGGATCTTGACGAAGTGCTGCCCTTAATCCATTGGCAAAATTATTTGTATCAAAACCAACTTCACGTTGGTCGATAATCGATTTATTGTGTTTATGAAGATACTCAATTGGATCCTCTAGCGTAATAATATGTTTCCTCATTGTTTCATTCATATAGGCTATCAACGAAGCTAATGTAGTTGACTTCCCACTTCCCGTTGGACCAGTAACAAGTACAAGTCCCTGTGGTTTCAAGGCAATTTTCTTTAGAACCTCTGGCAGTGCTAATTCATCCAACGAAGGTATACTAGTTGGAATGACTCGAATAGCCATTGCAATACATGAACGCTGGAAATAGGCATTTACCCTAAACCTAGACACACCTGGAATCCCATATGAAAAGTCTAGTTCCCCTTTTTCCCTGAATTTCTCCCACATATGTTCAGGAATAATTGCTTTAGCCATTCCTTCTGTGTCGGCAGGAAGCAATGTTTCTTTTCCATATTTCTTCAGATCACCGTTTATTCGCATGACGGGTGGTACTCCAATCGTCAAGTGAACATCCGAGGCTTTTAATTCATAACCGGCCCTAAGCAGAAGATCAATTTTATTTTTCATCATTTGCACTCCTAATCAGGGATTGCTACCCGTAAAACTTCCTCTGTTGTTGTCATACCTTGTTTCACTTTTAACAACCCATCATCAATTAAGAAAATTGTCTTATTTTTCACGGCGAGCTCTCTAAGCTTGGAGAATGCTTCCCCATTCATAATGACCCTTCTGATGGCATCATCAATAACAAGCACTTCATGAATCGCGACTCTTCCTTTATAGCCCGTCATATTACAGGAAGAGCATCCTCGGCCACGAACAACTTTCTCAATCTTCATTCCTCGTTTGGCAAAAATCTCAATTTCTCGCTTTGATGGCTCATGTGCTTGAGCACAATCTCGGCAAACTTTGCGAACAAGCCGCTGGGCAATGATACCACTAACTGAGGATGCAACTAGAAATGGTTCAACGCCCATATCGATTAAACGAGTAATCGAGCCAAGTGAATCATTCGTATGCAGCGTACTTAAGACAAGATGCCCTGTCAAGGAAGCTCTAATTGCTACTTCTGCAGTTTCCTTATCACGAATTTCCCCAACCATAATTACATTCGGATCTTGACGCAATATCGCCCTTAGCCCAGCTGCAAACGTCATCCCAACATTAGAGTTAACTTGGATTTGATTGATTCCTTCCAGCTGATATTCTACCGGATCTTCAACAGTAATAATATTCACTTCTTCACTATTTAATCGATTCAATGCTGCATATAGAGTCGAGGATTTCCCAGAACCCGTTGGACCTGTAATGAGAACGATTCCTGTCGGCTTTCCAATCATTTCCGTAAAACGATGTAAGTTTACTTTGTTAAATCCTAGCTTATTCAGATCATTCAATGAACTCCCAAGATCCAGAAGACGCATAACAATCTTTTCCCCATAAACGGTTGGCAATGTAGATACCCTCAGATCAACAGGATGAAAATCTAAATTCATTTTTATTCGTCCATCCTGTGGAATGCGATGTTCTGTAATATCCAGATTAGCCATAATTTTTATTCTCGCAGTAAGTACACTTTGCATATGCTTCGGGAGCGCTCTTTCTGTTCTTAAAACACCATCTACTCGATAACGGATTATTACCTTTGTTTCATGTGGGTCAATATGGACATCACTGGCCTTCATTACGGCAGCATTCGTTAACACTTGATTTACAAGTCGAACAATTGGTGAATCTTGATCAATAATCTTAGCCTCTTGAACTTCTTCCGTACTAGAGGGACCACCAAATAACTCTTCTAATCCTTCGTCCATATCATAATACTTATTAATCGCCCGAAGGATATCATCCTTTGTAGCAATGGCTGCCTCGACATGAAAGCCTGTCGATAATCGCAAGTCATCAATCGTAAAAAAGTCCATTGGATCTGCCATCGCTACAAGCAGCTTATCTCCTTCTTTTTTCAGAGGAATGATAAGGTTTCGTTTCGCTAATTCTTTTGGAACGATCGTAAATAATTTCACATCAAACGGATATCGATATAGACTGACATGGGGAATCCCAAGCTGAAATTCCAACACTTCAATAAGCTGTTGTTCTGTGATATATCCTCTTTCTAGTAAGGCATCTCCAAGCCTTTGTCCATCATCTTTTTCCTTTAAAGCAACCTGAAGCTGCTCCTCAGTAATTAGCCCTGATTCAACTAACAGGTCCCCGAGCCGCTTTCGAATCTGGTTCATCTCAATCCCTGCTTTAACGACTTATTTTAGCGATTCATTTGGTTTACCCCATAAATCGGATTCTTGTCCAACCGTATTGTTGCTTGGATCCATATTCTGATCGGAGTCAGTATTCTTTTCACTGTTTCCTGGTATATCAACTTGATTATCTGTTGTCTCGTTTGCTTGGCCTTCACCTGGAACTGTTGGATCTTGACTATTGTCCCCATTTAAACTAGTTGACTCGTTAACAACCAAACTATGAATAATTACCTCATGTACAGGAGGATAGAAATCCTCCGACACCGATTCAGTTCTTAGTAGGTTTCCAGATTCATCAAGGATTTCCCGGTCTACTTTAATAAGGATGCCTTCGATTCCTTTTTCCGCAATCTTTTCTTCTCCAAAAGAAAGTTTCCCATCATATTGAATAATTTTCTTAGGTTTAAATGTCTCTTTGTCCTTCAAGATAACTTGATATTGATAAATAAATTTAGAACCTTTTAGTGAGACATATAATAAATTATCAACATATTTAAACTGTAAGATGTATTTTTCATCATTTGGGTTTGTGATTATAAAATCCATATTCTTATTCGGATCTACCTTAGCCTCAAATCCGATCTCTGCATAATCTGGCAATCTTCTACTAATATGCCTTTCAGTAATCGCAAAATTCGTAGATAAAATTGTTTTATAGATTGTTGAGGAAACAATGCTCAATGTCTTTTGATCAAATGTTTTCAATCCACTTTCTTCTAATAACTTCAGTATTGATAATTGACTATGCGGTTCGATTTCAATCTTTGGAAAGTTCTTTATCCAAGTGTTAAGAGAATGATCTGAATCCTGCAGAGAAGTAGTTGATTCAGCAACAAGTTCATCCTCTTTACTTTCTAAAAAGTACTCCTGCAGCTTTATCGTATGCTCACCTTGCTGTAGTCTAGCCGCATAAATTAACAGTCCACTTTTTAACTGGCCAATATTAAAATCAGCACTTGTTAGCTCAGGTGATATTTCCAAAAGGAAGTTACTAAGCGCATCATCGTCTATATCAACAAATAACTCATTTTCTTTCCCTTGCTGTGTATTTTCGATTGTTTTTTCAGGCTGAAATGTATAAAGGCTAGTATCTAATTCTATTGCTTTCTCTTTATACTGCAATGTAATTTTTATCTCATTACGCCACTTCTCTTGTTCTTCAGCTAAGTGCCTTAATGCTTCCACCTGGGACATATTTGAAACTTCTACTGACCCGATCTTTGTGTTTATCGCAAATACATCACTTTTGTTGAATACTTTTCCATATACAGAATTCCCAAGATAAGAAAAGCAGAATATAAATGCTGTACATATCGTTACAATCATGTACAACTTTAAACTGAAAGTATTTTTCAAACTAACCACCCTGCTTTATTTATGCTTCCACATTCATCGACAATTCGACAACTACACTAGGGCCTTCTTTTTGTGCTTTCAATATATCTTCACGTGTTAAAACTGCATTTTCAAATATAATAACATTGCCTTCTAAATCCATGATATCTTTCAGAACTCTTTTCCCATTTAATAACTCAATTTGTTTTTCTTTTAATGCATGTTCTTCCTCATTTTCTTGCAGTACCAAAGAACTAGGAACGTTATCTTCTAATAGCTCTCCAGTTAAACCAGCTTCTACATCTTTCTGGTAGTTTGGATCTAAATGTGAAGAGTGCTCTAGAAATCCTTCACTCACATCTTCCTTAACAATAATGATATCCTTTCCGTATGTTAATACATAGCTGGATAGCATTGTCGCTTCACTTTCCCCAAGAATAAGGTCCAAACCTAAGATTTGCCCAGTTGCATCATCCGTATAGAATTCGGTTACCTCACCAATGAGTTCCCCTTTTCTTGTCATCACTTTCGTATTATTAATCTTAATTTTTTTATTAACGAGCTGATTCGCAATAGGAATTTCATTCAAGTCAATTACTGCATGATCACTTTCAATCGTAACTGCATACTCCCCTATTCCAACAACCCTTTTAAAAGGGATTGCCTTTACACTTACTTGCCACTCTTCATTTTCAATTGTTAAGAAATCAATGGAACCTTTTTCTGGATTTATTACTAATGATTTAACTTCCCCAATTTGTTGGCCATCAGCAATACTAATAATTGGCAAACCTGTAATTTGTGAGCTTTTTTTCATTTTCTCCACCACACCTGACTATTTATTCGTAATTCCTATTATAGGGCATTTCACACTATTTTTCGTCAAATTTTTTATCATAATATGTTAGTAAAAATTGGACTTCTTGAAGTAATATTGGATATTCACGGTATTTCGCTTTTAAACTTTTCAGTAATTCCTTTAGTTCTGCATATTTATTAATAGAGTGGTAATGCTTAATTAACAGACTAGCAAAAGTATAATACTCAAAATACGGCATTTTCGGATGCATACATTCCTTAAGCAATTGCTCATATTGATTAGCGTCTAGCATTTTCTTAGCCAGTTCAACCTGAGCAATTAATGTCTGAAACATTTGCCGCTGCAAATCATTCTTTTCCCCTTTTTCCGTTGTATTGATGGAATCAATATCAGATGGTTCTTGAGATACGATGATAAGCGATTCTTCCACTACTATTTCTTCGTACACATCTTTCACATCTAATGTTGACTCAAGCGGCTTGTCAGTTAGTTCGTCTTCTGTATTATCCAACTGTGATAAAATCTCTATATACCCTTCTTCATTAACAGGGTTTTCTTTGTTGAATTCTTCTAATTCCTTCTCCTCAGCAACCGGTATATCCACTAATAGTTCAATCGTACTTGCTGCTTCTTGCTTTACACTTTCAAACTCTGACAATATTTCTAAAAATTCATCGTCATGCTCATTAGCTTCTTTTTCTAAATTTATTGAAATTAATTTATTCTGTTCTTCTTCTACTTCAGATTCATTAATGGAAGGAAGTGATTCTTCTGATGAGTCAAGTATCAATTTCTCGAGTTCAGACATATAACCTAATTCCACGATACTCTCTATTTCTTCAATCTTATCATCAACCTCCACATCATTGTTCTTGTTAAATAAAGGCTCAATTATTTCTTCTTCTATTTCTAGATTTGCATGCGGGTCAACTGAAGATTCTATTATCTTTTCATACTCATCAATAACAAATAGTTCATCATTATCAATTTCCTCTTTAATTTGTTCTTCTTCACCTACTCCCGCAATGTCCTCAATCTTCTCGTCTTCAAAATCAATTTGCCCTATTCCGTCTAACATATGAACATTATCAGGCAAATCCTCTAAATGAGCAGGTGTATCAAAGGAACTTTTAGTCCCTTCTTCTTGATCAATCAAAATTAGGTGTTTCATTTTTTTATCCAATAAATATGAACTAAGAACAACAAGGCTAAAAATAAGTAAGACGCTTTGCCACCAATCAAAAATAGCATTTCCAGAAAGTCCTATTAATGCAAGCAGAAAAGAAACAGCAATAATAAGCAGCTTTCCTTTCTTAGTTAGACCAAGAGGAAGGAAGTAGACCAAAGGAACTACTAAAATCAATGATGCAAATGCAAGTAGGTAAATATTCATAAACTCACCCCTTTCTTTATTATAAACATAGTGAAGGTCGATTTTTGTAATAATTTGTTACAATTTTCAATAAACAACATATTCGGACCTATTACAACAAATATAGACTTTAAAATATTGTATAATAAGATAAGCTATTTTGAAAGAAGGGGAAAAAATGAAATTTAAAAAGGTCCTATCTAGTTCAAAAGGATTAACTCTAATTGAAGTATTACTTTCCTTAACCATTCTAGGAATTATATTAATGGGTTCAATGAAGTTTTTTTCCCAGGCTTATAGCTATACGAATATGAATCAAAAAAAGACAGCTGCTATTAATGTTGCGAGAAATGCCCTGATGTATATTGAGAAGGATAATTTTATTGTGATAAGAGATACGTTTGAAAACAAAACGGACGAAGAATTATCCATATATATATGTAAAGATAAATATAGCAAGTTTTGGAAGGAAGACGATATTGATTCCAGCTGTAATCCGATTAAAATTAATAATGTTGAATATAAAGTAATGATCCGTGCTGATAAGGACGAATTAGATAAAGTGAATTATAACGAAATTCGTTCATACTATTTTCCTTTAACAGCGTATGTTACTTGGACGATAAATGGAAAAGAGAATTCCACAGTATTGGAAGGGGCTATAAAAAGTGAAGATATTCGATGAAAGAGGAGTGACCTTATACGAATTATTAGCTACCTTAGTCATTTCGGTGATTGTTTTACCAGTCATTTATGGCGTATTCTCTTCGGGAGTAAATCTATATAATAAAATTCAAGTAGAAGGACAATTACGAGATGATGCAGATTATACTGCTACTATGATTATGAATACTTTTTATTCTTTTCCCTTTGATTATGTAAGGAAATGTGGGGACAACTGTATCGAATTAGTGGATAATACACAAACGTCTATAACTAAAGATAATAATGAGAATCAAACGTTCTATCGTATTGATCAAGATCATAAAAAAGCAGAAGCATCGGTGAAATTAGAACTCGATGAAATTAAAAAAGTATTTTTAATAGATGGGAAATCAATTGATACTGTTTCTGATTTCAGCAATTCATCAATAACTCTATCATGTGATGGATGTGGAGAAGGGATGATTACTTTAGACTTTAAACTTGATGATAAAAGATTAAAAAAGCCATTAGAATTAAAAAGCCAATTCGGATTTTAAAAGGGGCTATACTAAATGATTAATAATGATCGTGGAAACACCTTAATTACTGTTCTCTTAGCCTCCCTCGTCTTTACTGTACTTGGCATGGCTATCGTTGCCTCTTCATTAGGAGGTGCGAAGAAAACAGAAACAAGAGAAAGTGATATTTCACTAACCTATGATGCGATTAAACTTGTTGACCAGATGACTTCAGATCTTGCTAAGGTATTAGAAGACAAGCAATTAGATCTAGAAAAATACCGCAGCAAAAGCAATCAGACAATAACGGTTGATAGTAGTTTTGATACAAAATTAAAAGAAGAATTACTTGAAAAGTTAATTATGCCAAATAAGAACAATGAAGTATTAGAATGTATAAATATTATTGATCTTAGCGAAGAAGGCGATACACGCTATATCGATAGTGAAAACGCTTGTCTTGGAGCTTTATCCGGCTACCATTCCTTTAATATTGATAAAAGGGATGATTTCACAAGGGTCTTCGATATTGTTCTTGTTACTAAAAACCCAATAAAAACAGAAGGAAAAATCTCTCGCACCATCACAAAGCGGCTTATCTTATCACCATTGCCAAGTTTTCTAAAATATGCGGCTGGAGCTGATGGAAATCTAATCCTTAATGGTTCTCCAAATTTTGCGGGTAATGTTTATGCTAATCATTTAACATTAAACAATGAAGCTGAATATCAATTAAGGGATGAGAAAGATACTCAAAAAATTAACACACCAAAGTCATCCATTAATGGAGACTTATATAGTAGAACTGCTAATCTTTTGTCCATTTTAGAAGAAAAAAACTTTTACAAAGGAAAAGTTCCAATCCTAAAGCATGATAGTCAATTTATTAATATTGAATTTGATAAAACGATGATTGAAAGTACAAATGAAGTATTAGCAGACAGCGACTTGGAAACAAAAACAATTGTAAACTCCTTTTCAGAAGATCTTAAAACAGAAATTAAAGATTTTCCTATCGAATCAGAGTTTATAAATAATTGTACTATTCCTAATGAAGATATGAAAAATATCGATGAGGGAAATGGATCACAGCTAAATCCACTATCTATTATTGATAAATCAGTAGACCCCGTCAGTATTAGCTGCATTAATAGTGACAATGAATGGTTTAAAATAACAAAGCCTCTTAAAGTCAATGGCGACCTTATTATAACAAGCACCAATCATCCAATAGACTTGGAGAAGAATTTAGTGGTTGATGGGGATTTATACGTTGTCAGTAATAAAGATATTACCATTAAAGATAATGTATATGTTACTGGAGAAACGCATGTAATTAACTTCGGTGGGCAGTTAACGCTCGAAAAAAATCTTATTTCTGCGGATACGATTACGATTACTTCAGAATTTCATGCAGATAATGAAAGTGGTATAGCCGCAGCTACCACTACATTAAATGGAGACATTATTGGTGCTAATGAAATTTTTATTAAACCAATTAATTCAGCTATCGAAATAAATAAAAATATCTTTGCCTATGACGATTTATCTATTATGGGGGACGATGAATTAGGTACATCGAAGGAAAATGATGAAGTCATTTTCGACTCGGTTGTGTATGCTGGAAAGAATGCCTATATCTCGAATGTGAATATATCCGGAGCTGATAATAATAAAAAACAGCTTATCCTGTTAGCAAAAGAAGAGCTGCTTATTACAAGAATCAATGAATTTAAAAACTTTAAACCTTTAAAGGAAAATGGAGCACCCTATTTGCCTATTGATGATAATGATATCCAACCATTGAAAGGATTCTTTTATACTGAAGACCAAGCTGAATTATATGGTGTCGGTTCCCTTTTCTATATTGACGGTGGCATATTTGCTAAGAAAAGTCTTACAATTAATGCGATTCGAGGTGAAGTAGAGGATATTACCGACCTCCCCCATTTACAAGAAGATTACTTCTCCCGTTTCATTGTTAATTATGACCAAGATGTTTTGCTAAAAAGAATTGAAGCCCTACCGATTGTTGACCAACTACAAATTTTTTCTGACGAGCTGATCGTAAAATAAGAGTTAACAAAAACGGGGCTGATTAAATTCAGCCCCATTTTTTGTTTGACTTCATATTAAAAAGCTTTTGAATGTTACCATCTTCCTCCCCCTGGAGGGCCACTGTTGTTTCCTTCATTTTTATTGACAATCTCAAACAATGCAGAAGCTTTTGGTTTGGTCTTATCTTTCTGCTCCTCTGCTTGCACTGTGATCGTTGAATAACCAATATCTTTCCCTACAATAAACCATTCTCCATTATCATTTACAATACCGACTTGAGCTGGCATTGATGACTTTACACTATCTAACTCTCTCTTCGTTGCTTTTATTGGGTTAAAAATCAGCAAATCTTTCACTGCTAATCTTTCACCTTTTTCAATCTTATAAACTGGTTTATTAAATTTTATTTCCTTTAATGAAATATATGGATCTTTTACAATAACTTTAACTTTCACTTCTATGTTGGAACCATCAGTTGTTTTGACAATTAAATACGTTTCTCCATCTGATTTACCAAGTATAGTTTTATCATCAATTAATTCAGCTTTATTTCTATTTTCTATTGATATTTCTAATTTGGTATTCGTAGCCTCAACAGGATTTATCTCAATTTCAAAAGACTTTGTTTTATCAACTTCAACTTCTATTGGATTTGGATTAATCGTAACTTTTTCAATTGGCTTTTCAATTATTATTGTTTTTGTAATCTCGATCTTATCAATTGCAAAACCGCCAACTGCTTTTACTTTAATCGTATTTAATCCAGAAGTAGTGACTCCTATAAGTTGAGATGGATTGAATTCAGTCCAGCTAACATTTTGCTTTTCGTTTTGGATGGAATAATAATATTTAACACCTTTACCTGCTACAAGATTGGAGAGTTTGACTTGAATAGTTTCAACTGCTTTATCTCCACTATTATATTTATCACCAGTTTTCATACCTATCATTTCAAAGTCAGGCTGTAAATAAATCATTGCCTTCTCATTATCAAAATACGTAACTTCTATTGCCGTACTCTTTTCACCACTAAAAGTCATGTCTTTAATTGCCTTATTCTTTAGACCATAATCATTTGGAAACTCAGTTTGTCCTATCTTTGCTCCGTTTTGGTTTAAATCAACCTTTGTGATTAGCCCGGAAGCATCTCCATCATATGCGTTATTTGGAAACTCCTTCAATCTGACCTTTAAATTAATCGATTGATTTGATGCTGCAATCGAACTAGTCTGGTTGCCAAACCTACTATCAGTATATTGAACAGTAGCTAAAGGCATTTTTACATTACTTAATGCCCACTCTCCCTTTAATTGAAACGTAGCAGCCAACTGAGTTGGGTCAAACTTTCCATTACTGTAATTAACCACTTGGGCTATATTAATTTGTGCTCCTTTCTTTCCGTCAGGAGTAGTAACTGATGAAACACCATTTGCAGGTACAATAGAAACACCATCTGGCAATGGCTGAATAATCTTGATATCTGTCAGTTTTCCTATCACCTTGTTATCTACTAATCCAAATGGGGTTAATGTATAGTTCACTTTAAATTGGTTAGATTGTTCTGTTGAACCAGAAACTTTAATTAAGTTATCTGGTGTATTTGTAATTCCTTCTAAGCCCATTGTTCCTTGGAAGGTAGGTGCAGCATCTTTCTTCACTTCTATCGTTACTGGTCCATGTTTCTTTTCTTTAAATTCACCTTTCAAGTCAGTATAGGTCATAGTTATATCATCAAAAGTATAAGTACCAATCTCTGAAAAACTAAATGGTAAAGAAAGATCAACTGGCTGAGAGGCATTCTGATTAAATGGAAATTTAAAATTGTATTTCATAGTTACAATATTATTTTTTTCTGTGGCTGTTGGATTCTCAACTAGTTTAACTTTTCCATTAAACTTACTTAAATCAACCTTAATTTCAGCTGTAATTGAGGGAGTTCCAACATCCTCAGAAATCTCCCGAAAAATAGATGTAATGTTGTCTTGAGACGCCTGTCGGGCAGTAGCTCCTGTAATAGATGAAAGCTTACGTAAGTATTCCATATCTACATCATTTTTATTTCCAAAACCTATTGAAAACAACTTTACATCTTGCTCAGCTAATAATTGTGCTCTATCTTCTCCATGCTGCTTGATTGCTTTAATTGTATCGTCTTTACCGAAGTTTTCTTTATCATATGAAAACAAACTATAACTAAAAGTGGCATTATATCCAGAATAAGGTTTGCTACCTAATAATTGATATTCAACATTTACTTCTTTAGTGACTTTGCAATTCCAAATACAAAGTTTTTTATTAAATGTTAAAACTTCATCATTTTTTGAAACAGTCGGCTCTCCATCTGTCATAAAGATTATATACTTATTATTTTCCTTTTCGACTTTAGGTTTTTCATTTTGTAATATTTCAAGCGCTTTTTCAAAGGATTGTGTATAATTTGTTCCTCCATTTGGTTGTAAGCCATTTGCTCTCTCTTTAATTTTATCTAGCCCACCTTTAATATCTAACGGGCTATAGCCTACTTCCTTTTCAACATCACTAGCAAAAGGAATAAAAGCAAAGTTATCTTTTGGCCCCGCATTTTCTTTAAAGAAATCAACTGCTTCTATCATTGCTTTTTTTGCACTGTCCATTTTTCCAGAATCTTTCATTGAACCTGATTTATCAAAAATAAAAACAACATCTATCGGATCTCTATACTCATTTGTTGTTTTCCCACTTGGTGTTAAATGAAAATCAAGACTGCCTTCTGCATTACTATTTTGCGGCTTTACAATTTCATTTTGTGAAGGCTTAACTGTATAATCAATAGAAGGAGTGTCTATGCCATTTGCTGAAACAGTTAGTGAGGAAAAAGATAATAGCAAAATAAAATGCAAGGCAAGAAAAGAGATAAACCATTTTCTTTTATTCTTCAAATTGTCTCCTCCTTAATAAAACTCATATGTCTATATTACTACTATTATACCAATCTTCCTATTTAATCCATAGCGTTAATTTATACAAATTTATTAAATCTTTTTCCACTTTTTCAACAAAAGACAAAAGTCTCAAATTTTTTTGGGGACTACAAAAGGAAATGACTGCTTATACCAATTAAATGGTATAAGCAGTCATTTCCTTTCTTTTTGTATTAATTTAGTTTTTTAATTTCGTAATCAATAAAGTATGTTAACGCAGATAAATGTTTTTGATTTTGTTCTCCTGATACAGAATGTATATTCTGTAAAAAACATAATAAAAACCCCAACCATGGGGTTTTCACTTCACATACTCCGCCACCCGATTCCGTCCAGCCCTCTTCGCCCCGACATATAGTGCTCTGTCTGCATGGCGGATCAGCCCAAGGGAATCCTCTGCATCCATTGGTGCGGTTGCTACTCCGATGGATGCTGTGATGTTCACTTGAAGGGGGATGCCTTCCCATTCCATTTGCTGTGTTAAGATGAATGGATGGTCTGCAATCGTTTGCCTTATGACTTCAGCTGTTTGGAGCGCTTCTTCTTTTGCCACATTTGGAAGCAGGATAACAAATTCCTCCCCACCATAGCGGGCGACTGTGCCTCTATCACCAATTAAATCAGCTAATTGATCTGCGAGCTGGGAAAGGATTTCATTGCCGCTTTGATGGCCGTATGTATCGTTTACGGATTTAAAGTGGTCAATATCGAGAATAATGAGCGATAGCTTCTCTCTTTGGAAGGTCTGCAGTCTCTTGAATTCATTACTTAATAGATTTTCAAAATAACGGTAGTTGAAGAGTTTAGTTAATGCACAGCGTTCGCTTTTTTCCTTTGTTTCTTCATAATATCTTGCATTTTCAATTGCTATAGCAAAATGGGAGCAAAGGATATCAACAATCATAAGCTGGGATTTTTCATATGCTCTTTTTTGTGTTGAAGCAAGTAGAAGAACACCGACTGCCTTATTATTTCGGACAATTGGTACGCATATCACACTTTCAATTGTGTCAGGCATATAGCCTTTTACAATATGTTTCCACTCCTTCTTTGAATGGAATAGCATCGCTTCTCCCTTATCCCAGACAAGGCCGCTAATTCCTTCATTTTTTTTGAGTGGGCGAATATCAGTAGACTTCTCTTCTCCTTTTTCAATACATCGGAGCAGTTGCAATTCCTTGTCATCCACAATATCAAGAATATAAGCATAATCAACGGTAAGCATTTCTGTTATTTTCTCAATAAATAAATCGATTACTTCATTTACGATAAGCTTTTCGGCAAGCTGATGGCCAATATCTGTAGCTGTTTGGAGATAGCCGTTTATTTTATCACTTGAATAATATAGATTTAATATTATTGATAAACTAGCAAATGGGACACCAACAAACAATAAGGATACCAAGCCTACTTCTGTATAAAGTATGTAAAGAACAAAACCAATTGGAAAAGTAATAAGTGTTGTTACGGTTTCCCAAATAAAGTCCTTGCCAAAAATGTTCTTCGTATTATTATAGATTGCAAAATTTAGAAAGATAATGATTAATTGATTTAGAAAATAGTTGAGAACAGGATAAGTAACAACAAGCCAAAAGGTTTGCTTCACATCAATCAAACTCAATCCTGTTTTTCCACCGAATGTGTAATAAAAAATGCCACTTAATAATGAAACGAGGAAAAACATTAAAGAGTTTAAAGGAAGTCGAAAATAATCATTTCTAGGGAGTTTAATTCGAATAAATAAAATGATTAATGCGAGCTGCGCCATCATTAGCTCTACGAATAGGCCAAATGTTAAAAAAGCGGCCCATGAGACCCATTGGATTAAGAAAATAGGGCTTCCATTTATCACCATCGGTGTTGCAGCTACAAAAGCCGTTAGTAGTAAGTAAACGAGAATATCTATTCCCTTTCCAGTGAATTGAGGAGGATATAGATGATAAGTGAACCACAAGCCTAACGGAAAACCTAGCAGCCAAATAAGCCAAATGATTCTTTTCTTTGTTTTTCCAACCATTTATATCCCCCCTTCTCCTATTCTCTTTATAGGAAATACGTCATACAATATGAACATCTTATCAAATTTTCAAACTATTGTCACATGAATATTTCATATATTTACCTATTTACAACATCTAATAGATAGGGTTTTGCCTCAGAAAGAAAATAGAGAGAACCAGTAATCACAAGGATTTCATCTTTTTGAAGGGAGGAATATTTCTCCTCAATTGCTCTTTTCCAATCCTTCGAATACTCTTTATGGATATTTCGACTTATTGTATAGAGATCCTCTGCACTTGCTGCTCTTGGAAAGTCAAAGTCTACAAATGTAATACTTTCAGCTATTGTATCTAAATTCATAATCATTTGATCTAGCTTTTTATCAGATAGTGCGGCAAAGACAATATTGATTTTTTGAGCTGAATAGCGCTTTTGAAGTTCCGTCACTAAGGCCATAATTCCTTCTTCATTATGTGCTCCATCTATAATCACTATTGGATCATTTGAAATTTTTTCAAATCTACCTGGCCAATAGGCTTTTTTGAGTCCTTTATAGACATGCTCGTCCTCAATCAAAAAGGAATAATATTGATTTAACAGTTCTACAGCCATAATCGCTAAAGAAGAATTCTCTGTCTGGTGAGTGCCTGCCATCGTAATTTCAAGATCAGTCCATTCACGGAAAGGCGTTCTTTGTGAAAAAGTTTCTCCATTCAATGTTGATCGATGGTTTTCAATGCAAAACTGACTATCCAGAGAATACATTGTAGCCTTCATTTCAATTGCTTTATTTTCAATAATCGGTTTTGCTTCTTCCTGCTTCACAGCTGTGATGACACTCGTCCCTGGCTTGATAATTCCTGCCTTTTCCCCTGCAATTTCTGCATATGTATTGCCTAGAATGGCTGTATGGTCAAGGCCAATATTCGTAATGATAGATAGCAGCGGATAAATAATATTTGTGGAATCAAATCTTCCCCCAAGTCCTACTTCAAAAAGGACGATATCCATTGGCTGTACATGACCAAAATATTGGAGAGCCATGGCTGTGATAATTTCAAATTCTGTTGGCCCGCCAAGATCTGTTTTTTCTAATTCTAAAGAAAGGGGATACAGGTCATTTGCCAGTCGAACAATTTCTTCATCCTTTATTGGAACCCCATTCCAGGCAATTCTTTCATTAAATTGTTCGAAATATGGGGAGGTAAAAGTCCCAACTTGGTAGCCGGCTTCTTGCAAAATATTGCGAAGATACGTAACAGTTGACCCTTTTCCATTTGTTCCACCAATATGGATAGACTTTATTCTTCTTTCTGGATGATCAAGCTTTTCCATCATCCATTCCATTCTTTTTAATCCAGGCTTTATCCCGAGTCTTAAGCGTGAGTGAATCCAAAAAACCGCTTCTTCATATGTTGTAAACATGCCACTTTTCCTCCTATCTACATGAGGAAGACGAATCCATCAATTGGATTCGCCTTCCCTCTACATTATTCTTCGCCTTTAAGCTCTTTAATTCGCGCTTCAACAGCCGCTCTCTTCTCACTATAATCAAGCTCTTTTGCCTTTTCTTCTTCAATTACCTTCTCAGGAGCCTTTTTAACAAAGCCTTCATTGCTTAGTTTCTTCTGAACACGTTCTACCTCTTTGTTCAGTTTATCCCATTCTTTTTCTAAACGGGCCACTTCTTCTTCAATATTGATTAATCCCTCAAGCGGCAAGATAATTTCTGCACCCGTTACAACGGCAGTCATTGCTTTTTCTGGTGTTTCCACTTCGATCGCAATAGTCAGGTGCTCTGGATTACAGAAGCGCTCAATATATCCGCTGTTTTTCTCAAGAGTATGAAGAACTTCCGCATCTTTCGCTTTTAAGATCATCTTAATCTTCTTGCTCAATGGTGTGTTCACTTCTGCACGGCTATTACGGACAGATCGAATGATTTCAACTAATAGCTTCATTTCATCTGCAGCTTTCTCATCCGTGAATTCAGGCTTCACTTCAGGCCATGCAGCAGTTGTAATCGATTCACCTGAATGAGGAAGGTTTTGCCAAATTTCCTCGGTAATGAATGGCATAAATGGATGCAGCAGACGCATCGTGTTATCCAATACATAAGCTAGAATAGATCGAGTTGTTTTCTTCGCTGCTTCGTCTTCACCATATAGAGGGAGCTTCGCCATTTCAATATACCAATCACAGAAATCGTCCCAAATAAAGTTATAAAGCACACGGCCCACTTCACCAAATTCATAGCGGTCAGATAATCGTGTTACCGTCTCAATCGTTTCATTTAATCGAGTTAAAATCCATTTGTCTGCAACTGATTTTTCACCGCTCAGATCAATTTCATCATATGTTAAGCCATTCATATTCATTAAAGCAAAACGGGATGCATTCCAAATTTTATTGGCAAAGTTCCATGTTGCTTCAACCTTTTCCATGCTGAATCGTAAATCCTGGCCTGGTGAGCTGCCTGTCGATAAGAAATAGCGTAGAGAATCCGCACCATACTTATCAATAACATCCATTGGATCGACACCGTTTCCAAGCGACTTACTCATCTTGCGCCCTTCAGCATCACGAACTAACCCATGAATAAGTACATCTTTGAATGGACGTTCACCTGTAAATTCAAGTCCTTGGAAAATCATCCGAGATACCCAGAAGAAAATAATGTCATACCCAGTAACTAGAGCCGCTGTTGGATAATAACGCTTGTAATCAGCCGCTTCTGTATCAGGCCAGCCCATTGTGGAGAACGGCCATAATGCAGAGCTGAACCAAGTATCTAAAACATCCTTATCCTGTTCCCAGTTTTCAATATCAGCTGGAGCTTCGTTGCCTACAAAAACTTCACCTGTCTCTTTATGATACCAAGCTGGAATACGATGTCCCCACCATAGCTGACGAGAAATACACCAGTCGCGGATATTTTCCATCCAGCGAAGATACGTATTTTCAAATCGATTCGGAACAAAGTTTACTTTATCTTCTTTCGATTGAAGGGCAACTGCTTCATCTGCTAGTGGCTGCATTTTTACAAACCATTGAGTAGAGAGATATGGCTCAACAACTGCACCGCTTCGTTCAGAGTGGCCAACCGAATGCATATGCTCTTCAATTTTAAATAGTACATCTTGCTCTTGGAGATCTTTCACAATTTGCTTCCGGCATTCAAAACGGTCCATTCCTTGATATTTATCAGCCTTTGCATTCATAGAGCCGTCTTCATTCATAACAAGAACACGTTCAAGATTGTGTCGGTTTCCAATTTCGAAATCATTCGGGTCATGTGCAGGCGTAATTTTAACAGCCCCAGAACCAAACTCCATATCTACATAATCATCCGCAACGATTGGGATTTCACGGCCAACGATTGGGAGCTTCACTGTTTTGCCAATTAAATGCTGATAACGCTCATCTTCTGGATGAACAGCTACAGCTGTATCTCCAAGCATTGTCTCTGGACGTGTTGTCGCAATTTCAATATGTCCTGACCCATCAGCCAGTGGGTATCTCATATGATAGAATGCACCTTGAACATCTTTATGAATAACCTCAATATCAGAAAGGGCCGTTTTCGTTGATGGATCCCAGTTAATAATATATTCACCACGGTAGATTAGTCCCTTATTATAAAGAGAAACAAATACTTCACGAACAGCCTTTGATAGGCCCTCATCAAGCGTAAAGCGCTCACGGTTGTAATCAAGTCCTAGACCAAGCTTAGACCATTGCTGACGAATATGGCTTGCATATTCCTCTTTCCACTTCCACGTTTCTTCAACAAATTTCTCACGGCCTAGATCATAGCGGCTCTTTCCTTCATTGCGAAGCTTCTCTTCTACTTTTGCCTGTGTCGCAATTCCAGCATGGTCCATGCCTGGCAGCCATAATACATCATACCCTTGCATCCGCTTCATACGTGTAAGGATATCTTGAAGAGTCGTATCCCATGCATGCCCAAGATGCAATCTTCCTGTTACGTTAGGCGGCGGAATAACGATTGTATAAGGCTCCTTCTTTTCGTCATCCTTTGCCTCAAAATATTTCCCCTTTAGCCACCAATCATAACGTCCTTGCTCAATTGCCTGTGGATCATACTTAGTTGGCATTGTCAGTTCCTTCGTTTCCATCGTCAATCTCCCTTTCTGTTCAATGGTTTTTAATATTCTCAAGAAAAATAAAAAAACCCCATTCGTCTTAAAAGGACGAATGGAGTTTGCTTCGCGGTACCACCTTTTTTTCAATCATGTGAGAAAAGCAGAAGCTCTTAGGCACTGACATTTCCTAAAAAAATGATTGACTCTTAAATAGATAACGGATTTCCCGTCTTTCACTACTTGGATAAACATCCTTTCACGAAAGAAGCTCAAGGGCGACCTTCCAACAGTTCCGCTTAGAAAACCTTTCAGCTAATGGTTTTCCTCTCTTAAAGCAAATCGCTATTGTACTCTTCCCTATCTTTGCTGATCAATTTATTTATATAATCAATATACTACCGAAAAAAGAGGATTCTAGTCAATAATTATCACCATTTTTTTTATATTTTATACGTTTTATTCTTGGATGTGCTCCTTTTTGAAAAAAGGGCTCCACAAATTATAGGCACTTTAAGTAAGGCTTTCACATAGAATAGTATGAGATAGAGATGTTGTGAAAGGGGGCATGTCCATTGAAGAGACGGTATAATCCATATATCCTCCCGCCATGGTTAAGAAAGATTCGAGGGGTTTGTGCACAATTTATTATCCCTATCTGTGTCTTTCAAGGGATACGAACGATCCTATTTCCATTTACTCTCGATGTATTGCTGCTCACTGTTTTAATCTTATTAGCTTTGGCTTTTCACTTAGATCTAATTTAGGAGCCCAAAAATCTGTTTAATTTTGGGCTCCTTCTTGTGCCTGAGCTTGGGCCTCAGCCTGCGCTTTTGCTTGTGCTTTTTGGGCTTCAATCTCCTCAATTCTCATTAGAATATACTCCGTGTTCTTTAGGAGCCAATACTGTCTTTGGAAGTGCTGGACCGATTTCCTCTCTCCCTTATTGCTTTGTCCTTTATAATAGCTTTCAGCAGATTTGATGACTGCCCCTGGATGGGCAAAATAGCTTTGGAATAGTAATAACTCATCTTCTTTAAATGGGAAATATTTTAAATAGGTATAAATCCATTCAATACATTCTTCGGATTTTTTAGGATAAGTTTTCAAAGTTCTTGATAAGAATGGCAATAAATCATGAATGGGGGAACCAGGTCTCGACTTTTCAAAGTTTGTGAAATAGCCATAGCCCCTGTCGTCATATAAGAAATGTTCAGTAGAAATTTTCCCATGAATAACCACCATACGAGCTTTTTCACTTTCCTCCGTCTTTTCATACCAAGTTTTAAATCTCTTGATGGAGAATTGCAATGCCTGACTAACATCATGATACGAAAGGGAAAACATTAATTCGAATGGAGACAAGTACTCTTTTTTTTCGCAAGCCTCAATAAATCCTTCCAAAAATTCATTTTCCTTCTCCCATTCAAGCAGTGTCTTTTCATAATGCTCTGTTCGCTCTTCCTTGCTGATTGTTATTTCTCGAGCGGACAATGTATGGAGCCTCGCCAGTTCACGGAACAGCAGTTGATGACGCTCAAATCGATTTTCCTTTTCCTCATTAGCTAACCAAGGCATTAAATAATAAAGCTCATTCTCATGTAAAACCGCATATCTTCCATCCACAGTTGGAAAGATGGGCACGATTCGGTTATAGCCCTTTTGAAATAATTCCTGCACATGACGTATGAATTCACCACCATGCTTTGGATTAATCTTCTTTAATGCAAAAACGCCTTTATTCGTATAGATTTTCTGGACACGCCCGAACTCCTCAACAAAATGCGGCTCAAGCGCATATGGTTTTAAAATCGGCGCAACCTTTAATAGGCGGTTTTCTTTACTCATTAGAATTCACTCTCTTTCACAGAAAAACGAGGGTATAAACCAATAATATTGTTGGTGCACAAAATCGCCATTGGTGTAACCGCTCATTAAGTTATTCATTCGAATAAAACTCATTCTTGTCTACACCAATGGCACTTGATCAACTATCAACACTAACAAAGCTTATTAAAAAAAGAAAACAGCCTAAGCAGGTGTGTTCACTTACCCGCCCAGCCTGTTTTTTCATTGTTTCTAACGGGCTACAGCAATTGGAATGTAAAGCACTTGCCCTTCGAAAATATCTTGATTGATTTCTAAATGGTTGACACTTAACAAATGATGTACGCCAACATCATATCTTTCTGCAATGGTATCAATCGTATCACCATTCTGAACAATACATACTTTTAATTTGGCCACATCATCCGCTTCTTCCTTGCGGGCAAAAAATTCCGTAAGGCTCATGCTTTTCTTTTTGGATTTCTTTTTCTGCTTTGTATTTTTTTCTGGTGCTTCTTCTACCTTTTCTGGTGATTCTAGTTTGACTTCCTGTTCAATCATTTCAACTTCTTCTGGCTTACCTGCTTGAATTGGACTTTCATCAGGTATCCCGAATATGTCTTCTGCAGAAGGCTGTGGCTCTTCACTTCTTTGAGCTGAAAATGATATTTCCGGTTTTACTTCTTCTATTTTCTCTTCGCGTACATCTTCTTCAATTATTTCTAATGCTGGCTGCTTTCTTGCTTCCGCTTCAAAAGGAGCATAGATTTCCTCTACTTCATCTTTTTCCAGTTTTTCTCCCTCATCATATCCATCAACTTCTACATTAGAAGGACTTAGAAGGATTTCTGTTCTTTCTTCTTCAACTTCTTCTTCCACATCATCGGAAGGCTTTTCAAATAGATTCACATCTACTTCCACAGATGCTGCGGAAGATCGATAAAGCGATTCGTATTCTTCTTCCTCTACTGCTTCGACAGGCCTGTTATGCTGTTGCTCCCCGTATAAACCTAAAATCATTAAATTAGCTGATAGTTTCATGCAGCTTCTCTCTGGAAAAACATAATCAAATGATTCCACTTGGACATCAATCTGATTAATGTCTTTGATTCTATTATTTGGTATGGTTATATCTACTGGGAAGTAATGGGTAAATTCACAAAGCCCTTCCCCTCTTTCTTCAACCACTTGAATGAATTTTGGAGTGGCAAATGGGTTCTCATTTTCCTGTTCTCCTGTTTCATTGCGTTTATATTCACCTGTTAGCTCTAGTGCTCCTTGAATCGTAACATATTGATCATTTTCCTGAATGAAAATATCTGGGTCTAACGATATAGAAATTAAATCTAGTACTTCCTGTCCTTTTTGAAACCAGACGGACTCTTCTAAAGAAAATCGTAAACACGATGGGTTCTCTTGAGACAATTCGTCTCCTCCTTTCATAACCTTCACGTTTAATCACTATGTCATTTACAATTTATGAGATAGATTATTTATTTATGACCTGAAATAACATGACTTGGCAAAAAGAAAAGAGGAAAGTTTCATTCTGTTATAAATATGATTGCAGGAATACTAATCAAGATGCAGATAGTAGAGGTTGATTTCCGCTTCAGGTACTCGCTTTCCGCGGGGTGGGCGGTGAGCCTCCTCAGCGCTAAAGCGCTTGCGGGGTCTCACCTGTCCCACTACTCCCGCAGGAGTCTCGCACCTTCCGCTCCAATCAACTAGACATATTGGTCTAGATTTCAATCACAATATTTATTCAAAAAACAATAATCTTATAGAAAATAGCCTATAAAAAAACACCCATCTTCATCTAGATGGGTGTCAAAATTATTATCCTTTAATTTTTGAAAAGGATATTTCAATAGCTTGAAGTGTTTTTTCTATATCTTCGTCGCTATGTGCCGTTGAAAGGAATAGGCCTTCAAATTGGGAAGGAGGCAGGAAAACACCTTGATTGGCCATTTCACGGTAATACGCTGCAAAATAGTCTAAGTTTGATGTTTTTGCCTTTTCATAATTGATAACCTCTTCATTCGTAAAGAAGAAGCCAATCATGGAACCGGCACGGTTTACTGTATTCGGGATCTCATATTTCTTTGCCAGTGCTTTAATGCCTGTTTCAAGAATATCCCCTTTGCGCGTAAACTCCTTGTATGTGTCAGGAGTTAGCTGACTTAATGTTTCAAATCCTGCTGTCATCGCTAATGGGTTCCCAGATAATGTTCCAGCTTGGTAGATCGGTCCGCTTGGGGCGATTTGTTCCATGATTTCTGCCTTGCCGCCGTAAGCACCTACTGGTAGCCCACCACCGATTACTTTTCCAAGACATGTAATATCCGGCGTTACATTGAAATAGCCTTGCGCACATTCGTAACCAACACGGAAGCCTGTCATCACTTCATCAAAAATTAATAACGCACCATATTGAGTAGTAAGTTCTCTCAAACCTTCTAAAAACCCTGGCAGCGGTGGAACGACACCCATATTACCAGCAACAGGCTCAACGATAATTCCTGCAATATCCTCACCAAACTGTTCGAAAGCGAATTTAACACTTTCCAAGTCATTGTAAGGAACAGTAATCGTATTCTTAGCAACTCCCTCTGGTACGCCAGGGCTGTCAGGCAGACCTAATGTGGCAACGCCAGATCCTGCTTTAATCAGTAAGGAGTCTCCATGGCCATGATAGCATCCTTCAAATTTCAAAATTTTGTTCCGTCCTGTATAGCCGCGTGCAAGTCTAAGTGCACTCATCGTTGCTTCTGTTCCAGATGAAACCATGCGGATAATTTCAATGGACGGTACTCTTTCAATGACAAGCTTCGCAAGCTCATTTTCAGTAACAGTTGGTGCACCGAAGCTTGTACCTAGTTCAGCAATCTTCTTAATCGACTCAACCACACGATCATTTGTATGGCCTAAGATCAGTGGTCCCCATGATAAAACATAGTCAATATATTCATTGCCATCGATATCATAAATTTTCGATCCTTTTCCTCTTTCCATAAAAATCGGATCCATATTCACCGATTTAAAGGCACGAACAGGTGAATTTACTCCGCCTGGCATTAATGTCTTCGCTTCCTTAAAAGCCTGAATAGATTTATCGTAAGAGCGCATGCAATCCCTCTTCCCATTTATTAGTTTGGCTTTATTAAATTATATTGTTAGTGCATTTAGCGCCTGTGATACACCCGCTCATTACGTTATTCATTCGAATAAAACCCATTCTCGTGTATATCACAGGCTGTTTATCAACAATAAACATTAATAAAGCCATTAGTCTTATATAACAAAATTGCCTGTGGGGTATGCGGGCAAATTTTTGATCCGTCCTTTGGATCACTTTTTGAACGCGTGCCCCACAGGCTTTTCTTTACCAAATTATATCAAATTTGTTCTTTCAACCATCTAGCTGCATCTTTTGCATGATAAGTAATAATTAGGTCACAGCCCGCACGTTTCATGCCTGTGAGCATTTCCATAACGATTCTTTGTTCATCAATCCAGCCGTTCTGTGCTGCTGCTTTTACCATTGAATATTCGCCGCTTACATTATAAATAGCAAGTGGAAGATTGAAGTGATTCTTCACATCACGAACAATATCAAGATATGGCATACCTGGCTTCACAATAAGGAAATCAGCGCCCTCCATTAAATCAGATTCAGCTTCACGCAATGCTTCCATCCGATTGGCTGGGTCCATTTGATAAGCTTTCCGGTCACCGAATTGTGGTGTGCTGTCTGCTGCATCACGGAATGGGCCGTAGAAAGCAGAAGCATATTTCACTGCATATGACATGATCGGAATATTTTCGAAGCCTGCTTCATCTAAACCAGCACGAATCGCTGTAACAAACCCGTCCATCATATTAGAAGGAGCAATAATATCTGCACCGGCTTTTGCCTGACTGACAGCAGTCTGTACTAATAGTTCTAAGGAAGCATCATTTAATACTTGATCCCCTTCTATTAACCCGCAATGTCCATGACTTGTATATTCACAAAGACAAGTGTCTGCAATCACAAGAACTTCAGGATACTTTGCCTTAATTAAACGAGTCGCTTCTTGAACGATTCCATGATCGTGATAAGCCTGCTGCCCACACTCATCCTTTTCAAGCGGAATTCCGAATAAGAGCACTGATTTAATTCCTAGAGCAACCACTTCATTCATTTCTTCTTCTAAATGGTCTAATGATAAATTATAAATGCCAGGCATTGAAGAGATTTCTCTCTTAATATCATTGCCTTCAGCAACGAAGATCGGGTAGATTAAATCATCTGTTCTTAAATGATTTTCGCGCACTAATGCACGCATATTGGCACTTTGACGTAAACGTCTATGACGTGTGAATTGTAAATCCATTATAATACCCTCCGATATTCATTTTCTAAATAGTTAATAATACTCTTTAACATTTGATGAACGGTGTATTCTTCTGGCGCGCTATGAACCTTAAGTCCATAAGACTCAATTCTTTCTTTCGTGACTGGTCCGATACAGCCGATGATGCATTCTTCTACCTTATCATGAAGATTATACTCTTTAACCACATCCATTAAGTGATCAATGGTAGACGGACTTGTAAAGGTTAGAATATCTAATTGGTCCCGTGACAGCTTATCTTTTATAAGCTCCCTGCTCTCCTCTGGAAAAAAGGTTTCATAAATAATGATTTCATCCACTATTGCACCTTTTTTTGATAAAACAGTAGCAATATAGTTCCGTGCCAGGTTTCCTTTTGGAATTAATACCTTCATTCCTTTTTTTACATAAGGTAAAAACTCTTCCACAAAACCCTCCGCAACAAATTCCTTTGGGGTAAAATCCACTTGAAGCTTCTTATCTAACAGAAAGCTTTCAGTTTTCTTGCCAATAGCTGCTATTTTCGGAAGCTGCTTTCTTTCTGAAGAAGATACAAAGGAAAGAAAGGTTTCAACCGTAATGCTGCTTGTGAAAATAAGCCAATCATACGTATGTATTTCTTTCATAATTACAGCCATTTCTTCTGACAGCGCAGCAGGTCTAAAAGCAAGAAGCGGAATTTCTACCGGAATCCCGCCATAGCTCTTCACAAGGTCCGAAAATGACTTTGCCTGCCCCGTGCTCCTAGGAACAAGAACATTTTTCCCTCTTAAAGGGAGGGAGATGGCAGTCATTCACCAGCCAGCTCCTCTTTAACTTGATCGATTAATGCCTTGCCACCTTGCTTAATTAAACTATCAGCAGCTTCAATACCAACCTTTTCTGGATCTGTTCCAGTTATTTGTTCTTTATAAATAATTTTTCCATCTGGAGAGCCAACAAGGGCAGTCAAAATGATTTCTCCCTTGGCATTTAACTCAGCGAATCCCGCAATCGGTACCTGACAGCCACCTTCCATCTTATGAAGGAATGCACGTTCAGCTCTTACTGTTACACTTGTTTCTTCACATGTGAATTTCTTTAATAAATCAAGAAGTTCATCATCATTTCCGCGACATTCGATCGACAGAGCTCCTTGGCCGATAGCTGGAAGACAAATATCTGGATCTAGAAATTCGGTTACAACATCAGATGCCCAGCCTAATCTTGATAAACCAGCAGCAGCCAAAATAATTGCATCATATTCTTCTGTTTCTAGTTTCGCAAGACGTGTTTCAACATTTCCTCTGATCCATTTAATTTCTATATCTGGACGGCGAGCAAGAAGCTGTGCCCCTCTTCGCAAGCTGCTTGTTCCAATGATTGATCCAGATTTAAGCTGATCAAACGGAATATGCCCTTTAGAAATAAGTGCATCCCGATGATCTTCCCTTTCTGGGATACAGCCAATGACAAGTCCCTCAGGAAGAACAGCCGGCATATCCTTCATGCTATGTACTGCCATATCAATTTCCTTATCAAGCATTGCTTGTTCAATTTCCTTAACGAAAAGCCCTTTGCCGCCAACCTTTGAAAGTGTTACATCCAGAATCCGGTCCCCTTTTGTAACAATTTCCTTCACCTCGAAATCAAAAGAAGGATCTAGCGCCTTTAATTGATTAATCACCCAATTTGTTTGTGTTAATGCAAGTTTACTTCTACGTGAACCAACGATAACTTTTCTCATGATTGCCTCCTAAATTTTAGCTTTAAGCATTCCAAAAGTGGAAAGATGATAGTGTACCAAATAAGAAGAAATTTATTAAAACGATTAGAAAGGATGCGAAATTCCATAGCGCAAGCTTATTTCCAGTTAGCCCTTTCCCAACCTTTAAATATAAATAAATACTGTAAATGACAAGAACAATAAATGATCCAATTACTTTAGAATCATACCAAATCATATCTGGAACTTTAATATATGCCCATGTAACGCCAAGAATTAAGCTGATAATAAGCATAGGCACACCAATGACATTTAATACGAAAGACATTTTATCGAGCTTAGAAAGATCCGCAATCCGCAGTAATCGTGGTCCCCACTTTTTTTGCTTCAAAAGATCGTACTGAATTAAGTACAACAGGGAAAACACAAATGAAAGTGAAAAGGCGCCATAAGAAAGAATAGCCACTGTGATATGAATAAGCAGCAATTCAGAAATCAACTGCTGGGCCATTACATTTGATTCGTATTGCATTGGTGCAAATGTATGGATGGCCATAATTATAAAACCAAGAACATTGGTAAAAAAAACGATAAAATCCACTCGAAGTAAGCGATTAATGATTAAGGATAAGGTGATAAGCACCCATGCATAAAAATAAAGGCCTTCGAAAATTGTTAAAACAGGAAATCTTCCTGTTTTAAGCATGTACAAAATAAGGAAAATCGTTTGCAAAGCCCATACAAATGCAAGTAACCAGAAGGCAATTCGGTTTGCCTTCCGGTTAGACGTCAGAAAATCAACAAAATATAATAAGACACATAAGGCATATAGAACGACTGTAAACTCATGCAGCCGTGTCATATAGATATCAAGCATGGACAGTACTCCTTTTATGATTGAAAGGAAGCCTGTGGCGATTGAACGGCCAAGTGCTGTGGATCAGCGTCTCTTACTTCCTGCCGCTCATTAACAAGTTCTCCTATATTAAAGATTTTCACAAATAAATCCAGCGCTTTGTCAGCATCTTTCTGACCGGCCATTTCTTTAGCCTGTAAAATAGGATCCTTCAATAGCTGATTAATAATACTCTTTGTATGTTTATTTAATACCTTTATATCCCGTTCACTCAAATTCGGCATCTTTCTTTCAATGCTTGTCATCGTTTCTGCCTGAATTGTTAGGGCTTTTTCACGTAAGGCAGAAATAACTGGAACAACTCCAAGTAAATTCAGCCATTGTTTGAATTCGACGATTTCCCCTTCAATCATAAGCTGAATCTTTTCTGCTGCCTTCTTACGTTCCTGAAGGTTTGCTTCAACGATTCCCTCAAGATCATCAATATCATAAAGGAACACACTATCCATTTCAGCAAGCAGCGGATCTAAATCACGTGGAACAGCAATATCAACCATAAATAATGGCTTGCCTTTGCGCATTTTTTCCACTTGCAGCATCATGCATTTTGTTACGACAAATTCCTTTGCTCCTGTAGAGCTAATAAGAATATCAGCTTCTAGTAAAGCACATTGAAGTTCTTTCAGTGTTTTTGCCTGACCTTCATAGCGGTTAGCCAAATCCTGTGCCTTTTCAAACGTACGATTGATAACCGTTACTTTACTCGCTCCATTTGCATGGAGGTTTTGAATAGCCAGCTCACCCATTTTTCCTGCGCCCAGAATAAGAACATGCTTATTCTCTAAAGACCCAAAGATTTTCTTAGCCAACTCAACTGCCGCATAACTTACAGAAACAGCATTAGCTCCAATTTCCGTCTCAGAATGAGCACGTTTGGCAAGCGTAATGGCTTGCTTAAACAAATGATTAAACACCGTTCCAGTTGTATTCTCTTCCTGTGCTTGCAGGAAGCTTGTACGAACCTGCCCTAAGATTTGGGTTTCTCCAAGAATCATGGAGTTTAACCCGCAAGATACATTAAATAGATGCTCCATCGCACCCTCTTGCTCATATATAAACAAATATGGTGAAAATTCTTCCTTTTCTATCTGAAACCACTCTGACAAAAATTCTTTAATATAATAACGGCCTGTATGAAGCTGATCAACAACCGCATAAATCTCAGTCCGATTACATGTTGACAAAATTACGTTCTCAAGGATGCTCTTCTTATTCTTTAATGTGTTCATAGCATCTGCAAGCTGAGACGGGTTAAATGTCAAACGCTCACGAATTTCGACAGGGGCTGTTTTATAATTTATACCGACAACTAAAATATGCATGTTTCAATTGACCCCCCCAATTAAATTGCACAAAAATACTACTATAATTGTAACATTTCTATCGTTTCATCTAATGGTAAAATGTGAACAGATAGTGAATTCATATGGTAAAATAAAGTAAGAGTGCATGATGAAAGAATTCAGTACTCTATCCACTTTCTATCATTCGACAAAATCCTCCCATATGTACAGTAACAAAAAAACATAACAGTTTCAAGTGAACCTTATTGGAAGCGGTGTGACAATGAGAAATCAACGTTTTTTTCCTGGAATTATTCTAATTGGCTTTGGTGCATACTTTTTTCTTGAACAATCCAATATACCTGTTTTGCAGCCTTATTTCACTTGGCCTTCATTACTAATGATTATTGGAATTGCTTTTTTATTTCAAGGCTACGGTGCGAAAGAGTACCATGCCATCCTGCCTGGTGTCATTCTGACTGGATTTGGTCTGCATTTTCATGTGGTCAATCGGCTGGAGATTTGGCCAGATCATATCGGTATCTTTATTTTAATTCTAGCACTCGGCTTGATGCTGCAGCATCAAAAGACTGGGTCAGGATTATTTCAAGGGCTTCTCTTCTTACTATTATCAATTTTGCTGCTTTTTTATGATCGTGTAATTGTCTGGTTTGGACTATTAGAGAATGGGGTGTCCAAGGTTTGGAAATTTTGGCCTGTCAGCCTCATTTTTATTGGCGGTTATCTACTCTTTATAAAGAAGAAATAAAAAAGAGACAGGGGTATATAGTTTTCCCTGTCCTTTTCGATTACAGTACCGAATCTAAAAAGTTTTTTGTTCTTTCTTCCTTTGGATTAGAGAATAATTGCTTTGGATGTCCAACCTCAACAATACGACCTTCATTCATATAGACAGCCCAGTCGGCAACCTCTCTTGCAAACCCTATCTCATGGGTAACAACAACCATTGTCATTCCCTCCTCCGCCAGTTCCTTCATTGTTGCTAGCACCTCTCCTACTAGTTCAGGATCAAGTGCAGAGGTTGGTTCATCAAATAACATTATTTCCGGTTTCATCGCAAGGGCTCTTGCAATTGCTACACGCTGTTTCTGTCCGCCAGAAAGCTTTGATGGATACACATTCTCTTTATCTGAAAGACCTACTTTTTTCAACAAGGCTCTTGCTTCCACTTTTGCTTCTTCCTTTGGGCGCTTTTTAACGTAAATAGGCGCCTCCATCACGTTTTCAAGTACTGTTTTATGCGGAAATAAATTAAAATGCTGAAAAACCATTCCAACTTTTGCTCTTACTTCATTAAGATCATGAGTTTCCTTCTCAATTTTTTCTCCCCCGATTACGACAAGTCCACTATCTTTTATTTCTAAAAAATTGATACAGCGCAGAAGCGTGCTCTTTCCAGATCCGCTCGCACCAATTAGGCAAACAACTTCACTTTTCTTAACCGTCATATCGACATCCTTTAGAACATGTAAATTACCAAAGGATTTATTCAGCTTTTCAACATTTATCATAATAGTTTTGCTCATACTCCTCTTCCTTCCTTTAATCACTGCTAGACATTTTTTTCTCAATCATTCTTACGATAATAGAGAAGAATAAAACGAGAATTAAATAATAGACAGCAACAATAAGCAAATAGCTCATATAGTCATATTTAAGAGAACCATGTGTGGTTGCCACATTAAAGAGCTCGTACATACCAATAAACGAGGCGAGCGAGGAGTCCTTTAAGGCAATAATGAATTGATTTCCCAGCGGCGGGAGCGCTCTACGGCTTGCTTGCGGCAAAATAATTCTTCTCATCGTTAAGCACATTGTCATTCCAAGTGAACGTCCAGCCTCCATTTGACCATGATCAATCGACTGAATAGCTCCGCGGAAAATCTCCGCGATATAGGCCCCGTTATGAAAGGCTAGTCCTAGAACAACAGCCAGAAAATCGGAAATATTAAAAGCGGTTAATCCAAAGTAGAAGATAAAGATCTGGACAACAAGCGGGGTACCACGAACTAAGAAGATATATAAATCAGCAATCCATTCCAGTATTTTTATATTGGATATTTTTAAAAAGGCAAAAAATAAGCCGATAAAAATAGCAATAAAAATTGAGACGATTGTTAATTCAAAAGTGAGAAGCATTCCTTTTAAAAAGACAGGGTATGTGTCGATGAATTTTGTTAATAAGCCCACAGGTTTCCTCCTTTAAAGTAGGTTATAGTTATGAAAAAAGGCGAATGTATTTCTGCTACATTCGCCTGCATGCTTATTGCTACTCTGGAACAACAGTAATATCCTCACCGATATATTTTTTGCTTATTTCTGTTAGCGTTCCATTCTCATGGAGCTTTTCAAGCGCTTTATTAATTTTTTCAAGAAGCTCTGTATTTTCTTTTGCAACAGCAATTGCTTGTTCACTGCGGCCAAGCAATTCTTTGCCAACAATATTCATACCAGCACCGATTGCTTCTTTACCAGTGATAAAGTCAGTTATAACCGCATCATGCTTTCCTTTGCTTAATGCCTCAAGTGCTACTACATCGCTATCATAGAATTTAATATTATCTGTTGCCTTTTCTGCATCTGCAGCATATGTAGTGCCTTTTGCTACAGCAATTTCCAGTCCTTTTAAATCATCCAGTGTCTCCATTGAGCTATCCGGACGAACATAGATTTGCGGCCCCGAGAAATAATAGGGAATTGAAAAATTAACAGCTTCTAATCGTTCTTCTGTTATCGTATGACTTGCAACAGCTGCATCAAATCGACCGGATTTCACACCTTCAACAATTCCGCCAAACTTGAATTTATGCTGGACTGGTTCTAGTCCTAATTCCTTCGCAACCGCTTCACCTACTTCAATATCAAACCCACTCATTGTCCCATCATCGTTTGTTACACTGAATGGATTAAACTCTCCTGAAGATGCATAAGTAAACTTTCCATCATCCACTAGTTTCATGCCTTTATTCGAAGCTTCTTTTGCTCCGCATGCAGCCAGTACAAAAATGAGCAATAGCAGAATTACACCTTTTCCAAAATGTTTCACTAGTAAGAATTCCCCCTTTGTTTCTCTTTCAATTTTTGAGCTTCCTACCTTATCATACGTCTCTAATATTCACAAAATTCACATTTAGTGATAATTCATACTATCTCATCACATAATTAGTATAAAAAAAAGAATCCCATCGCATATTCGCAATGGAATTCTTTTCTATTACATATAACTTCTTAATAATCCCCAAGCCTCATCTTTTCCCTGACCTGTTTCAGAAGAAAAGAGAATGATATGATCATTAGGGTCCAAATCTAATGTTTCCTTAGCTATTTTTAAGTGCTTTTGCCATTTAGCTTTGGGAATTTTGTCTGCCTTTGTTGCGATTATAATACATGGAATCTCATAATGTTTTAAGAAATTATACATCATTACATCATCTTTAGATGGCGGGTGGCGAAGATCAACGATTTGGACAACAGCTCTTAGCTGCTCTCTATTCGTTAAATACGTTTCGATCATTTTCCCCCAGGCTTCTCTTTCTGATTTTGACACTTTTGCGTAGCCGTAGCCCGGTACATCAACAAAATGTAAGATTTCATTAATAAGATAGAAATTTAATGTCTGTGTTTTTCCGGGTTTTGATGATGTTCTTGCTAAATTTTTTCGATTGAGCATTTTATTAATAAATGATGATTTCCCCACATTTGATCTGCCTGCTAGGGCAAACTCTGGCAAAGCCTCCCCAGGATACTGGTCAGGCTTTACCGCACTAATTACGATGTCTGCTGAATTTACTTTCATGCTTGCTCTCCCCCATTCAATGCATGCTTTAATACTTCGTCAACATGGGAGACGAGAATAAAGGTTAGATCTTCTCGAACACTTTCAGGAATATCATCAATATCCTTTTCATTATCCTTTGGGATGATAATCTTTGTTAGTCCTGCCCTGTGTGCACTTAATGATTTTTCTTTCAACCCGCCTATTGGAAGAACACGCCCACGCAATGTGATCTCCCCAGTCATTCCGACTTCCTTGCGAATCGACTTTCCTGAGAGAGCGGATACGAGTGCAGTCGTTATGGTAATTCCTGCGGACGGCCCATCTTTAGGTACCGCTCCCTCAGGTACATGGATATGAATATCATACTTTTCATGAAAATCTTCTTCTATATCTAATTCTTTCGCTTTTGAACGAACATAACTAAATGCCGCTTGAGCCGATTCCTTCATAACATCCCCAAGCTTACCTGTAAGAACAAGCTTTCCTTTTCCTGGAGAAAGAGACACTTCGATTTGCAATGTATCTCCGCCAACTGTCGTATACGCAAGGCCAGTCGCTACCCCCACTTGATCCTCTGCTTCAGCTTGTCCATAACGGAATTTGGTCTTCCCAAGAAACTCTTCAATATTCTTTTCTGTGATCACAACTTTTTTCTTTTCCCCAGAAACGAGGATTTTTGCTGTTTTTCGGCAAATGGTCGCTAATTGTCGCTCAAGGCTACGGACACCAGCTTCTCTTGTGTAATATCGGACTATTTTTTGAATGCCATCTTCCCGAATTTGAAGCTGGGATTTAGACAATCCATGGTCTTTTATTTGCTTTTGTAAAAGGTGATCTTTGGCAATATGAATCTTCTCTAGCTCTGTATAGCCTGCAATCGTAATAATTTCCATTCGATCACGCAGCGGGCCCGGAATTGTTCCTAAATCATTGGCAGTTGCAATAAACATCACCTTTGAAAGATCATAGGACTCTTCGATATAATGGTCGCTGAAACTATGATTTTGTTCAGGATCCAGCACTTCTAGCATCGCTGCGGATGGATCTCCGCGGAAGTCATTTGACATTTTGTCAATTTCATCTAATAAGAATACAGGATTAATCGTGCCAGCTTTCTTCATTCCTTGAATAATTCTGCCAGGCATTGCACCTACATATGTTCTTCTATGACCGCGAACTTCAGATTCGTCCCTCACTCCCCCAAGAGAGATGCGGACAAATTTCCGATTAAGGGAAGTAGCGATTGAACGGGCCAAGCTTGTTTTCCCAACACCAGGAGGTCCTGCCAGACAAAGGATAGGCCCTTTTAGTGAATTGGTTAGCTTTTGTACAGCTAAATACTCAAGAACACGTTCCTTCACTTTATCAAGTCCATAGTGATCTTCATTCAGTATGCGCTCAGCCTTATGAATATTTAAATCATCTTCAGTCGCATTGCTCCATGGCAAAGAAATAAGCCAGTCAATATAATTGCGGATCACTGCACTCTCTGCTGAGCTGGATGGGATTTTTTCATATCTGTCCAGTTCCTTCAGAGCAGTTAATTGAACATGTTCAGGCATACCAGCCTTTTCAATTTTTTCAGTTAGATCAGCAATTTCGCCTGTCTTGCCTTCTTTATCCCCTAATTCTTTCTGAATCGCCTTCATCTGTTCGCGCAAATAATATTCCTTCTGCGTTCGTTCCATTGATTTTTTGACCCGCTGGCCAATTTTCTTTTCTAAATTAAGGACTTCTTTTTCATTATGAATAATTTCGATTACTTGATTCATCCGCTCTTTAACATCAATCGTCTCCAGGATTTCCTGCTTTTCCTTTAGCTTTAAAGGTAAATGAGATGAAATGATATCTGCCATTCGTCCTGGTTCTTCAATATCCGCAACAGCTGAATAGGTTTCTGCTGATATTTTCTTTGATACTTTTATGTATTGCTCAAAGTACTCAAGCATAGTTCTCATTAAGGCTTGATCTTCTACATCCTTTGTTGTTGATTCTTCAAAAACATCAATACTTACAGCATAGTAATTTGTTTCATCATAGAATTCAACAATTTCAGCTCTTTTGAGTCCTTCTACTAATACTCGTATTGTACCATTTGGGAGTTTAAGCATTTGTTTCACACGTGTTAACGTGCCTCTTTTGTACAAATCCTCTTCTCCTGGTTCATCTATCGAGATTTCATTTTGCGTAGTTAGGAAAATTAAATGGTCATCTACCATCGCTTTTTCAAGGGCTTGTACCGATTTTTCACGTCCTACATCTAAATGTAGAACCATTGTTGGATAAACAAGCAAACCCCGAAGCGGCAGGAGGGGGACGATGATTTCTTTCTTTTTCGCCAAACTAAAGCACCTCCAAATGTAAATCTTTATTAGCATAAAATGGCTAGTAATTTCTTTGTACAATTCTATCGCATTTAGAAGATAGTGTCTAATCTGAAAGGCGGAAGCGCCTTGTTTACCCCCGACAAGCACAAGACAAGCCGGCATGAAGGTTGTTCTTTACCTTCTTGTCGGATTGGCTTGTGACCTCGAGGGGGTAGGCGCTGAAGCTAGACAATCTGAAAAGCGGAGGCAACTGTTTAGCCCCGACAAGCACATTTCTTTAACTGCATAAAGAAAACTTCGGCTTATCGCATTCGATTGCAAGCCGAAGTTTATCGCACCATCTAAATGCTTTCTTTTTTCGCTAATTCGATTGAAGCAGTTATCGATTTCTCGAGGTGGAAATTCTTTAGTAGGGCTATATCAAAAACTTCATTCAAATGGCTTACAGGAACAATTCTTATCCCTGTTATTTCTTTCAAAATCGATTGCATATTTTCCGCTGGAATAATCACTGTTTTTGCTCCAGCCTTCTTCGCTGCTTTCACCTTCGGATACACGCCGCCAATTGGTTTGACATGTCCATGGATGCTTATTTCTCCAGTCATTGCTACCGTATGATCAATTGGAAGGTTGTAGATGGCTGAATAAATCCCCGTTGCCATTGCAATACCTGCTGAAGGTCCGTCAATTGGAATACCTCCAGGAAAGTTTACATGAATATCATAATCATTTGCTGGAACCCCCATTGATCGAAGGACTGTAATGACATTTTCAATCGACCCTCTGGCCATACTTTTTCTGCGAATAGATTTTCCTTGCCCACCAATGCTTTCCTCTTCTACAATTCCCGTAATATTAATGCTTCCTTTATCCGCAGCTGGTATTACCGTAACTTCAATTTCCAGAAGCGCCCCAGTATTTGGCCCATATACTGCAAGTCCATTCACAAGACCGACAGCTGCATTCGCATTAATTTTCCTTTCCATTCTTGGAGTGAGCTGGCTTGATTGAATCACCCACTCAATATCCTCATCCTTTATGTAGTCCCTATCCTCTGTGATGGCTAGCCCAGCAGAAATTTGAATCAGATTCACCGCTTCTCGGCCATTTCTAGCATAGGAGGCTAATATAGCTAATGCATTTTCACTAATCTTAAGATTAACCTTTTGAGCTCCCTTTCTTCCAATCTCGATGATTTCTTCCTCTGATAATTCTCTGAAGAATACCTCCATACATCTTGAGCGGATCGCAGGCGGGATTTCACTTGGTGTTCTCGTTGTTGCCCCAACTAATCTGAAATCAGCAGGGAGCCCATTTTTAAAAATATCATGAATATGATTTGGAATTTGTGTATTTTCTTCATTATAATAGGCACTTTCTAAGAATACCTTTCTATCCTCTAAAACCTTCAATAATTTATTCATTTGAATCGGGTGAAGCTCGCCAATCTCGTCGATAAACAGTACGCCTCCGTGCGCATTTGTTACGGCTCCTTGTTTAGGCTGCGGGATACCAGCTTGTCCCATCGCACCAGCCCCCTGATAAATTGGATCATGAACAGAGCCAATGAGCGGGTCAGCGATACCTCGTTCATCGAAACGAGCAGTCGTTGCATCTAATTCAATAAAAACAGAAGAAGGTTTAAATGGTGACTTTGCCGTTTTTTTGGCTTCTTCTAATACAAGTCTAGCTGCAGCAGTTTTCCCAACACCAGGCGGTCCGTAAATGATTACATGCTGCGGGTTTGGACTGCATAGTGCCGCCTTTAGCGACTTGATTCCATCTTCCTGTCCAACAATGTCAGCAAAACTAGATGGTCTTACTTTCTCTGCTAAGGGCTCTGTTAAAGAAATAGATCTCATCTTTCTTAGTTGATCCATCTCCTTTTTCGACTCTCGATCAATGGAAACCTTTTGTGTTCGCTGATTTTTAAGTAAGTTCCAAAAGTAAAGCCCGATCACGATTCCAAAAAACAGTTGAATAAATAAGGCAATCCCCGTCCAACTCATATAGTTCCCTCCTGCATTAAAAGTTCTCGCTGATAATGCTAGTATCTCCTTCACTGAGTTGGAATAAACAAGAATTTATTAGAAATGAAGAAGGATTGATACACTAAAAATAGCTGCAAAAAAGCCAAACCTTTTACGGTTTGGCTTTCATAAAGCATAGTTATGCAATAATTAAATTAAAGAATTAGCCATGCTTTTTTAAGCAGACGTTTTGCGTTCTTCATCAATGATTGTTCCATCTTCGAGAATTAGCTTCGGTGCAGAGTTATCCACGATCGCTTCTTTCGTAATGATACATTTCTTAATATCATCACGTGAAGGAAGGTCAAACATCACATCCAACATGATTCCTTCAATAATTGAACGAAGACCACGGGCACCTGTTTTGCGTTCAATTGCTTTTTTGGCAATTTCAACAAGTGCTTCTTCTTCAAACTCAAGCTCAACATCATCAAGCTCAAGCATTTTCTGATATTGTTTAACAAGCGCATTCTTAGGTTTAGTAAGAATTTCTATCAATGCTTCTTCATCTAAAGGCGTCAAACTCGAAATAACTGGAAGACGACCGATGAATTCTGGGATTAAACCAAATCTTAATAAATCTTCAGGCAATACTTTTGATAGAAGTTCCTTTTGTTCAAGCTCATTTTGCTTCGAGTCAGATCCAAAACCGATTACCTTCTGTCCAAGACGACGCTTAATAATTTGCTCGATTCCATCAAAAGCTCCGCCACAAATGAACAAGATATTTGTTGTATCAATTTGGATAAATTCTTGATGCGGGTGTTTTCGTCCGCCTTGTGGAGGAACACTTGCAACTGTCCCTTCAAGAATTTTTAATAATGCCTGCTGAACTCCTTCACCAGATACATCTCTTGTAATCGAAGGATTTTCAGATTTTCTGGCAACTTTATCAATTTCATCAATATAAATAATTCCTTTTTCTGCTTTTTCAACATCATAGTCAGCAGATTGGATAAGCTTCAAGAGAATATTTTCAACATCCTCCCCTACATATCCCGCTTCTGTTAATGAAGTAGCATCAGCAATGGCAAAAGGCACATTCAAAATTCGAGCTAATGTTTGCGCCAGCAATGTTTTTCCGCTTCCTGTCGGCCCTATCATAGCAATATTGCTTTTTGAAAGTTCCACATCATCAATTTTGCTGTTGGAATTAATACGTTTGTAGTGATTGTACACAGCAACTGATAAGGATTTCTTTGCCTGATCTTGACCAATGACATATTCATTAAGAATATCACGAATTTCTGAAGGCTTCGGAACATCCTTAAACTCAACTTCCTCTTCCGTTCCAAGCTCTTCTTCTACAATCTCGGTACAAAGTTCAATACATTCATCACATATATAAACTCCTGGACCGGCAACAAGCTTACGAACTTGATCCTGTGTTTTGCCACAGAATGAACACTTCAATTGCCCTTTTTCATCATTAAATTTAAACAAATCCTTCACCCCTTGAAAACTTCAAATCGTTATAAAAAGCTTATGCGAATCGTATACAAACAAATTAGTTTCAGCCTTGAAAACTATCTTGCTTTTAGCGCCTAGCCAGCCGATGTGAACTTATCATCGCTGGTCAAAGCGTACGTTTATTTCTTTATTCTTCATTAGTTATGTATATTGCATTGTAACACATTTCCACTTTGGACAGGAAATGATAACACTTAACAAAAGATCATGATCAGTTATGTATGTTTATAGACGATTCGCTTAGGCTGAAAAAAAGATATTCTAAATAAGCTTAACCAATAATGGTCAAATTAAGTCGATAGTTTTTATCCAAAAACTGCATATGTATAGTCTGGAGGTGAGGTTTAAAAAGTCGGAATAGAATAAATTAAGCTTAAATGCTGATTTATTCATGCCAAAAAGATTTTAAAAAATTCTCCAGTAAAAATTAAGTATGTCAATTGTACAAAACAAGGCACGATTATATCGCGCCTTGTTCATTATGTTTTTTATCTAGCTTACTTTTATGTTTAGCTTCTTTTTTATTATATTAAACAGTTTTACTGTTTTCCACAAGGAAATCAACTGCTTTTTTAACTTGAAGATCGCCTTTTAGGCCCTCAAGGCTTCCAAGAGCTTTTTGAATGTTTTCAACTGTCATATTGTACATTTCAGCCATTTTATTCAGCTCTTCAGTTACTTCTTCATCAGTTACTACGATGTTTTCTGCTTTTGCAATTGCTTCAAGTGTTAAGTTAACGCGAACGCGCTTCTCAGCTTCTTCTTTCATTTGGTCACGTAATGCACTTTCATCTTGACCAGAGAATTGGAAGTAAAGCTCAAGATTCATGCCTTGTGCTTGAAGACGTTGTCCAAACTCATTCATCATACGGTCAACTTCCGTATCAATCATAACAGCTGGAAGATCAATTTCTGCATTTGCAGAAGCTGTTTCTACTACTGTATCTTGTACAAAATGCTCTGCTTCATGTTTCTTGCTTTCTTCTAAACGAGTTTTCACTTTTTCTTTAAGTGCATCTAAAGTTTCTACTTCTTCATCAGCATCTTTAGCGAACTCATCATCTAGTGCAGGAAGTTCTTTTCCTTTAATTTCATGAATAGTCACTTTGAAAACTGCTGGCTTACCAGCTAGTTCAGCAGCATGGTATTCTTCTGGGAAAGTAAGTTCAACATCTTTTGACTCTCCAGCAGAGATTCCTACTAATTGCTCTTCAAACCCAGGAATAAATTGACCTGATCCAAGTTCAAGTGAATAGTTTTCAGCTTTGCCGCCTTCAAATGCTTCACCATCAACAAATCCTTCAAAGTCCATAACAACTGTATCGCCGTTTTCAGCTTTGCCTTCTTCTTTTACAACAAGCTCAGCAAGCTTTTCTTGCATAGCAGTTAATTCATTAGTAACGTCTTCTTCAGTCACTTCAGTATTGAACTTTTCAACTTCAAGTCCTTTGTATTCGCCAAGTTTCACTTCTGGCTTAACTGTTACTGTTGCTTTAAAGATTAAGCTTTTGCCTTTTTCCATTTGCTCTACATCGATTTCTGGACGATCAACTGGCTCGATTCCAGTTTCTTCGATAGCAGTTGCATATGCTTCTGGTAGAAGAAAATCAACAGCATCTTGATATAAAGATTCAATACCGAAACGTTTTTCAAACATTCCACGAGGCATTTTCCCTTTACGGAAGCCTGGTACGTTTACTTGTTTAACGACTTTTTTAAATGCAGCGTCTAAACCTTCGTTTACTTTTTCTGCATCTACTTCAATTGTAAGAACCCCTTGGTTCCCTTCTAGCTTTTCAAATTTTGCAGACATAAATTTAGTTCCCTCCAACAATCTATTATCATTTCATATATCACGAATTGGTATAGATAATTCTTGTTTTGCAAGCAATATTTCTCACAAAGTAAAAAATACCATTTACATATACAACCATTATATTATAACACACGTTCTTTTTCTTTCAACATTGAAGACTAAAAATTGCCGTATGAAATTTCTTCTAGTTTCATTAAAAAAGCATGTGCCTGGTTCATCTCTTCCATTTTCACTTGATAACTTAAGGCAAAATCCTCATATGAATACTGAATTCCACAATATTCTGCAGCCAAGGAATGATAAGCAGCAGCCCAAACATTTTCCTTAAATGAATCAAATGAAAAAGGATAGAGGATGAAAAAATGCCGGTTGATTAGACTTTTACTATTTTCAAATAAAATTGGATCATCATGCTCTATTTGATCACTTAACAGTCGGAGTATTAACTCCATATCAGGGAGCTCATGAACAGCAGGAAGATTGGCTGGAATAACCGAAAGTTCTCTATCTAGTTTTCTAACCTTGATTTCTTTATCATACTCATGCTCTGACAAGACGTTTAGAAGCAATGTTTTAAAGAAAAGATCCCCTTGATTTGAGGTCAAATAATTTTTTATCCGATCAACATATGATCTTATATTTCTTTCTGCAAGCTTGGCAGCTAACATCATTTGCTCTTGTTGATCTATGTAGGAAAACAAATCGATTTCTTCGTCATAATCTTCAGGAGGTGCCTGTTCCACTTCTATCGTTGTGGATGCTTTCACCATCCTTCTACTAAATTCAAGCATACGTGCAAAGTTTTCGTATTTCTCTACGGGAATTTCTTTTTCCTCTAATAAAATTTCTATCGTTGTAACAATTTCATCATACTGATGAAGCTGAACAAGAATCATCAGGTAAAAATCAATGATTTGGAAATATTCTCCTATCCCTTTTTGCAGCATATCATTTGCTAGTTCTTTTGCCTTTTGCAAAGAGCCTAATTCAAAGTGAGCAAGTACTAGGCCAATATGGACATCACTATTTTCGGGCTCCAACTGATTAGCTTCTTCAAAAAGGTCAATCGCCTCCCTAAATCTTTTTTGTTTCATTTTTTCGAGGCCTTTTTCAAGGAGCCTTTTTTCCAGATCGGGAAAAAGAATTACTTTATCATTTAATTTTTTCCGATCTCGTTTCTTCATTCAATTCCCGCCTCTAACTTAAATTTGAAGTAAGTTTAGCATGTAAATCATGAAAAAACAAAATATAACTTCAAACAAGGATAATGAGAAAAAAGCCTGTGAGGTGTACGAGCAAAATTTTGATCGCCTTACTGATCATTTTCTGTTCGAATACCCTACAGGCTTTTTTCGTTAATATACACATAGTTGGTAAAGGTTGATTTCCGCTCCAGGATGCTCCCTTTCCGCGGGGTGGGCGGTGAGCCTCCTCGGTGCTAAAGCACCTGTGGGGTCTCACCTGTCCCACTTCTCCCGCAGGAGTGTCGCACCTTCCGCTCCAATCAACCAAGCTTTTTGGCCATTGTATCAACAGTTTTCATTCACGCAATCTATTCAAAAACAACATTCTTTAAGAAAAGAGCCCTAAGATATAGCTGCAGCGTCATCTTCGAATTTTACTATTTTTTCTTCTAATTGAAGGGTAAGTTCAATTTCATCCCAGCCATTCATCAGCATCTTCTTCCAATACATATTAATTGGGAAGGAAACGGAAAAACTTGCGTTATTTGTCACGGTTTCATTTTCAAGATCAATTTTCAGCTGAAGAGGTTGTTTTTTTGCCTCTTCTAATAAATAGGAAACATCTTCTGGTTTTAATTTAATAGGGAGCATTCCATTTTTCAAACAGTTTTGATGAAATATATCTGCAAAAGTCGGTGCAATGACGGCTTTAAATCCGTAATCAGATAACGCCCATGGTGCATGCTCTCTCGAAGAGCCACAGCCAAAATTCTCATTGGCAATTAATATCGCTGCTCCTTGATTCTCTGGCAGGTTTAACTCAAAGTGGGGATTTAACTCGCCATCCTTCGTATATCGCCAATCATAAAATAAATATTGACCAAATCCTGTCTTCTCAATTCTTTTCAAAAATTGTTTTGGAATGATTTGATCTGTATCAACATTTGCCCGGTCCATAGCAATGGCCTTTCCTTCTATAATTGTAAATCCGCTCATTCTCTTCACTTCCCTTCTATTAAATTACTTCTGCCTCAACTAATTCACTAACATCCACAAATCGCCCATATATCGCAGCTGCGGCTGCCATTACTGGGCTGACTAAATGCGTTCTTGCTCCTGACCCTTGTCTCCCTTCAAAATTACGATTCGAGGTGGATGCACAATGTTCGCCACTCGGAACGATATCATTGTTCATACTTAAGCACATACTGCAGCCTGATTCTCTCCACTCAAAGCCCGCCATTTGAAATATCTGATCCAATCCTTCTTGTTCAGCTTGTCTCTTAATCTGCTGTGATCCTGGAACAACTAAGGCTCTAACTTTCGGATGAATATTTTTCCCTTTCACCATTTCAGCCGCTTGCCGTAAATCCTCTAAGCGAGAATTGGTACATGATCCAATAAAAACATGCTGGATTTCAATGTCAGCAATTTTCTGACCCGCTTCTAAACCCATATATGCTAAAGCGTTTTCCAACGATTTTTGCTCTATTTTACTATTGCAATCTTCTAAAAGGGGAATCCTTTCTCTAACGCTTGAAGTCATGGAAGGATTTGTTCCCCAGCTCACCATTGGAGTAATTTTCGTTGCATCGACGGAAATTACTTTATCAAAAACGGCATCCTTATCTGATGCGAGTTCACTCCAATTTTGGATAGCTTTCTCGAATTCCCTTCCTTTCGGGGCATGCTTTCTCCCTTCTAAATAAGAAAAAGTTGTTTCATCAGGACTAACTAAGCCAGCTCGGGCGCCTCCTTCAATAGACATATTACAAATGGTCATTCGCTCTTCCATTGTCATCTTTTTTATTACTTCTCCACTGTACTCAATCACATACCCTTGACCAAAGTTGACTCCATTTTGGGAAAGAATATAGAGAATGACATCCTTTGCTGTAACCCCTTTTCTCAGCTGTCCATTTATTTCGATATTCAATGCTTTTGGTTTCGTTTGCCAAAGTGTTTGTGTTGCCAGTACATGCTCCACTTCACTTGTACCGATTCCAAAGGCAATGGCTCCAAATGCACCATGTGTAGAAGTATGACTGTCGCCGCAAACAATCGTCATTCCTGGCTGTGTTAGACCAAGCTCAGGTCCAATCACATGAACGATTCCCTGCTCAGGGCTATCCATACCAGCAAGAGGGATGCCAAATTCCAAGCAATTTTTTTCTAAAGTTGTCATTTGATTTAAGGCCACTGGGTCATCGATTTTATTTCTATTAACGGTAGGCACATTATGGTCCATTGTCGCAAATGTTCTTTCCGGTTTTCTTACTTTCCGATTTTTCATTCTTAAACCGGAAAATGCCTGTGGAGATGTCACTTCGTGTACTAAATGAAGATCAATATAGATTAAATCTGGCTTTCCTTCCTCTTGATGGACAACATGCTTTTCCCATATCTTATCAATAATTGTTTTCCCCATTTTTTCCTCCTGCTTTCTTTTTTAAAGGCTGTTTTCATAAACTTTGTTGCTAAAAGTAGTAGGTAAAGGTTGATTTCCGCTTCAGGTGCTCGCTTTCCGCGGGGTGGGCGCCCGGCCTCCTCGGCGCTTTACGCCTGCGGGGTCTCAACTGTCCCACACTTCCCGCAGGAGTCGAGCACCTTCCGCTCCAATCAACTAATCTTTTTTGTAAATTGAAAGCTTATTCAAAAACAACAATCTTTTAGAATAGAGCCTTTTTAAAAGAAACACGACCAACTGTGGTCGTGTTTCAGATTTTTTTGTCATTCCATAGCTAGGTACTAGCTATTATGCGTACGCACTCATGATATGCATGATGGCTTCATTGTCCATAAGTGTTGCTTTCACTTCTTCTACCATTTCTTTTGTTGATACAGCTTTTTTGCCGAATGTCATAATATCTTTCGTTCTGTATCCTGCATCAAGCACTTGGTTTACTGCTTGCTCAACTGCTTCTGCCTCTTCATGCATCCCAAATGATAAACGAAGCATCATGGCAGCTGAAAGAATCATTGCCAGTGGATTAGCTGTATTTTCCCCTTCAATATCAGGTGCTGAACCATGGATCGGTTCATATAGATATGGCCCCTCTTCAGATAGGCTCGCTGAAGGAAGCATGCCTAATGATCCAGTTAATACGGAAGCCTCATCGCTTAAGATATCCCCAAACATATTCTCCGTAACAACGACATCAAAGCGTTTCGGATGCTTAATCATTTGCATGGCTGCATTGTCTACAAGCATATGCTCAAGCTCTACATCTGGATATTGTTTAGAAACAGCTTCCGCTACCTCTCTCCACATTCGGCTGGATTCCAACACATTTGCCTTATCAACTGATGTCACTTTCCCTTTTCTTTCTTTTGCAAGCTGGAATGCCAGTTTGATCACTCGTTCCATTTCTTCTCTTTTGTAATAGAGCGTATCTACTACTGCATCTTTACCGTTTTCCTGTGTACGCTCACTCGGTTTGCCAAAATATAAACCGCCAGTTAATTCCCTTACCATGACCATGTCTACACCTTCAATGACTTCTTTCCGAAGCGGGGAAGATTCTGCAAGACTAGAATAATAACTTGTTGGTCTAAGGTTCGCATATAAATTAAGCTCTTTTCGGATCTTTAATAATCCACGCTCAGGACGAAGGTGTGCTGGCTGACGCTCCCATTTAGGACCGCCTACCGCTCCAAGTAAAACCGCATCGCTTTGTTTGCAAAGTTCAATTGTTTCATTTGGAAGTGGGGACCCCACCGCATCAATTGCTTCTCCACCGATCATTCCATATTGAAAATAAAACTGGTGTCCGAAACGCTCTCCAACAGCCTGTAAAACTTCAATTGCTCCCTTTGCCACTTCTTTGCCGATTCCATCTCCTGGTAGTACTGCGATACGTTTTTTCATTGTTATCCCTCCGTCTTATGATTATGAATGTATTTATATTTGATAACTGGTTGTTTCAATCGGTATTAGTTAGTAAAGCTCATTTCCGCTTCAGGTCCCTTATCCTTCATATAGATAACTCTATTAATCGCATTTAAATATGCTTTTGCTGAAGCCTCCAGCACATCTTGTGCAAGCCCCCGTCCACTTGTTTCAATATCCAGATAGGTGAGTTTCACATATACTTGGGCAAGTGCATCTCTTCCTGCTCCAACAGACTGGATGCGGTAATCTAATAGATTGATTGACCCTTCCACACATTTTTCCAATGTATTATAAAGGGCTTCGATACTTCCCGCTCCCGTTCCAGCCTCTTGGATGACTTCCTTATCCGCTCCTGATAAAGTAACGGTCGCTGTTGGTACTTGATTCGTCCCGTATTGGATTTGCAAATGAATTAATTCATAGAAACGCTCTTCCTTTGATAACTCTTCTTCAAGGACAAGTGCAACCAAATCTTCGTCAGTCATTTCTTTTTTGCGGTCAGCTAAGTCTTTGAATGCATTAAATAGCGGTTTAATATTTTCCTCAGGAACATTAAGTCCTAATTCATCTAACCGGTTTTTAAAGGCATGCCTGCCTGAATGCTTTCCTAAAACTAAAGAGTTCGACTGGAATCCTACTAGATCCGGAGAAATAATTTCATAGGTTGTTTTTTCCTTGAGTACCCCATCCTGATGAATCCCAGATTCATGTGCATAGGCATTTTTGCCGACAACTGCCTTATTCGCAGGGACAATCATTCCCGTCAGCTTGCTGACAAGACTGCTTGTGCGGCTGATCTCATGAAGATTGAGACGAGTTGATGCCTGATAATAATCCTTTCTAACATGCAAGGCTACCGCAAACTCCTCCAAAGCAGCATTTCCTGCTCTTTCCCCAATGCCATTGATTGTTCCTTCTACTTGCGTTGCACCATTTTCAACTGCTGCAAGTGAATTGGCGATTGCCATTCCTAAATCATCATGACAGTGGGTTGATAAGGAAACCTTATTAATAGAAGGAACATTTTCTTTTAAGTATTTAAAAATGGCTCCATATTCTTGTGGTGTTCCATATCCGACCGTATCAGGAATATTAATTACTCTCGCTCCAGCCTGAATGACCTTTTCGATAATTTCGGCTAAGAAGGGTAGCTCCGTCCTTGAAGCATCTTCTGCCGACCATTGAATAATTGGGAATTTCTTAGCTGCATATTTGACTGTTTCTACAGCTGTATGGATGACTTCTTCCTTCGACATTTTCAATTTGTATTCTCGATGAATCGGCGATGTTGCAAGAAAGGTATGGAGCCTTGGTTCTGCACCGTCTTTCAGCGCTTCCCATGCTGCATCGATATCCGAGATAACTGCCCGTGCAAGTCCCGTGACAGAACAATTTTTTATCGTTTGGGCAAGTTTTTGTACGGACGAGAAATCGCCTTTCGAGGCGGCCGGAAAACCCGCTTCCATAATATCTACATTTAACCTTTCCAGTTGCTTGGCGATTTCTAGCTTTTCCGAAAAATTAAGGTTCACACCGGCTGACTGTTCTCCATCCCTTAAGGTTGTGTCGAAGATTTTAATGGTTTGCACTAGCAACAGCTTCCTTCTTTTTTCCGCTATTAACGAACGGCATCATTTTTCTAAGTTCTCTGCCCACCTGCTCAATTTGATGCTGCTTTTCTCTCTCATTTACTGCATTAAATTCAGGGCGATTTGCTTGATTTTCTAGGATCCAGCCTTTCGCAAATTTCCCATCCTGAATATCTTTAAGAATTGCTTTCATTTCTTCCTTCACTCTTCCATCCACTACACGCGGACCACTGACAAAGTCTCCCCATTGTGCTGTATCTGAGATCGAATAACGCATTCCTTCTAATCCGCCTTCATACATTAAATCAACGATGAGCTTCAATTCGTGCAAGCATTCAAAGTAGGCTAGTTCAGGCTGGTATCCTGCTTCGACTAACGTTTCAAATCCTGCCTTAACAAGTGAGGTCAATCCTCCACAAAGGACAGCCTGTTCACCGAATAGGTCGGTTTCTGTTTCTTCCTTAAATGTGGTTTCTAATGCACCTGCACGTAACGCCCCAATGCCTCTTGCATAAGCTAGAGCAAGCTCTTGTGCTTCACCTGATACATCCTGATGGATAGCGAAAAGTGCTGGAACACCTGCATCCTGTTCATACGTTCTCCTTACAAGATGGCCTGGACCTTTAGGGGCAACAAGAAGCACATCGCTTTCCTTTGGTGGAACAATTTGATTGAAATGAACATTAAAACCATGGGCAAACATCAGTGCTTGATTCGTTACATTCGGTTCAATTTCTTCTTTATATACTTTCGTTTGGAGTTCATCTGGCAAAAGAATCATGACTACGTCTGCCTGTGCTGTCGCTTCCGCTACTGAATATACTTGAAAGCCATCTTCTGCTGCTTTATCCCATGATTTCCCTTTGCGAAGCCCAATTACGACTTCAACTCCGCTGTCTCTCAGATTTAATGCATGTGCATGACCTTGTGATCCATAGCCGATCACCGCTACCTTTTTCCCATTTAAATAAGCTGGATTTGCATCTCCGTTATAGTACATTTTCGCCATTATTATCTTCCTCTCTTTTTTAAATCTAAGACTATTCTTGTAAAGGTTATTACTAATTAATAGATAATTTGTGGAAGTTGATTTCCGCTTCAGGATGCTCGCTTTCCGCGGGGTGGGCGCTGAGCCTCCTCGTCGCTAACGCTCCTGTGGGGTCTCACCTGTCCCACTACTCCCGCAGGACATTGAGTAGTCTTCTTAGGATTGACACCGCACGAAGGAAATGCGACAGCATTTTCGAGGAGTCTCGCACCTTCCACTCCAATCAACTAAGCTTTTTACTAACATCCAATTAAACAATTGAGTATGTTTTTTGCGGATTGACTGGTTTTTGTGTTCCTCTTGGGAATGCTGTCGTTCCTGTGCGAGCGAGCTCCTTTATTCCATAAGGCTTAATCAGTTCGATAAATGCTTCAATCTTATCGGATTCTCCTGTTATCTGAATGACTAAGCTATCCTTGCTTATATCAATAACAGCTGCTCGAAATGGTTCGATTAATGCATAGAGTTCATTTCTTGTTTGCGGGGTTGAGAGCACTTTAATTAATGCCAGCTCTCTTGCCACAATTGCTTGATCACTAATATCTGTTACTTTTAAAATATCAATCTGTTTATTCAGCTGTTTTGTAATTTGTTCAGCTTCTCGATCACTTTCTACATGAATGACGCAAGTAATTCTTGAAACGCCTTCTTGTTCCGTTAACCCAACAGAGATGCTTTCAATATTGTAATTCCGCTTAGAAAAAAGATTCGTAATTCGATTGAGAACACCTGGGCGGTTTAAAACCGTCATACTAATAATTTTTTTCATGGTTTCACACCTACCATTTCATGCAGCCCTTTCCCTGGGGCAATCATCGGATAGACATTCTCATCAGGATCAATTCGAATATCAAGCAGAACAGGCTCTCGGCTATTCAACACTTCCTCAAAAAGGACTTCTGCTTCTTCAGCTGTATTTATTTCATATCCTTTTATTCCGTAAGCTTCTGCTAGCTTCACAAAGGAAGGCTGGATAGGAATTTTACTATGGGAATACCGTTTGTCATAAAAGATTTCCTGCCATTGCCGAACCATTCCGAGTGATAAATTATTGAATATTGCGATTTTTATCGGGAGATTTAATTCTTTAATGACTGTAAGCTCTTGTGTAGACATTTGAAATCCGCCATCCCCAAGAACAGCAATGACACATCGTTCCGGATCAGCTAGCTGCGCTCCAATGCTTGCCGGTAATCCAAAACCCATGGTTCCAAGACCACCTGAAGTCACCCATCGATTCGCTTTTTTAAATTGGTAATACTGTGCTGCCCACATTTGGTGCTGCCCAACATCTGTGACGACGATTGCATCCCCAGCTGTTTTTTCATAAAGCATCTCTAACACTTTTTGGGGCTTAAGAGTGTCTGACTCCCCATAATGATAAGGATACTCCTCTTGCCATTTATGAATTTGTTCCAACCATTCCGAATGGGCTGGCGGTTTTCCATTTTGCTTGATTAATTCTTTTAATGCTTCTTTTGCATCTGCAACAACTGGTATGGCTGTTGGAACGTTCTTCCCAATTTCAGCTGGATCAATATCGATGTGAGCAACCGTTGCATGAGGGGCAAAGAATTGCAAATTTCCTGTAAGCCGGTCATCAAATCTTGCTCCAATATTAATTAATAAATCACATTCGCTTAAACCCATATTCGATGCATAACAGCCATGCATGCCAGCCATTCCAACAAACAGTTGATGGTCTGCTGGGAATCCGCCTAAACCAAGAAGTGTATGAATAACGGGAAGCTGCTGCTGTTCTGCATATGCTTTTAATTCACTCGAAGCTTGCCCAAGAAGGACACCAGCTCCAGCAAGTATAACTGGCTTTTTCGCCCGACTAACTGCCTCAGATAGTTTTCTGATTTGCAAATAGTTAGGCTGTACGGTTGGCTGATAGCCAGGTAGCTTTATCTCTTGTTCTTCTGGAGGTTTTGATACAGTTGCTGCAATATCTTTTGGAATATCTATCAAGACTGGCCCTGGTCTTCCGCTTGTTGCAATATAAAATGCCTCTTTCACAATTCGAGGGATATCTTCAATCCTTCGAACTTGGTAATTGTATTTCGTAATCGGTGTTGTAATCCCTAAAACATCTGCTTCTTGGAAAGCATCAGAACCGATTACATTTGTCGGAACCTGACCAGTGAATACGACGAGCGGAAGAGAGTCCATCATTGCGTCTGTGAGACCCGTAACAATGTTCGTTGCTCCTGGGCCAGATGTGGCAATAACCACCCCAGGTTTCCCGGAAATTCTTGCATACCCTTCCGCTGCATGAATTCCTCCTTGCTCATGCCTTGGCAAAACGTGGAGAATTTTTGAATCATAGAGCTTGTCATAAATCGGAAGTACAGCTCCTCCAGGATATCCAAAGATCACTTCCACCTTTTCTTTTTCCAAGGCCTCTAATAACAGATCAGCACCAGTGACCATTTCGGTCTTAGCCTTTGATTCTGCCATGGCAGCTTGCTGCAACATTTGTATAAAACCTCCTCTTTTTCCTTTAATTCAATATAAAAAGCCTTTCCACCCCTTAAAAACCTACTAATCCTAGGTATAAGGGGTGAAAAGGCTTTAATCCCATTCCACGGTACCACCCTAAATTCACGCAATCTGCATGCACTTATGGACAACTATTTCCTGTCCGTTTTGATAACGGGTGATAGACACCCGATCAACTCTACTCGATTGACTCTTTCAAGCTGATGCTCTGAGGTGAGTTCATTTTATGGGGGAATTACCGGTTCACAGCAGCTCCGGCTCTCTGTAAATTCCAATTCATAAAACTACTTATCCTCTTCTTCGCTTTATAGCTATTATATTTTTTGTTTTAGCACTTTAAACCATTGAATTTTTAGGTTAAAAAAAACTATGTATTAATTGGTTTCGCTAACCTAAAAGTTGGCTGGTTTTTATTTCATAATTTTTTGATTTCTTATATTGAGGACTATCTTACGCCCATTTTATTAAACCGTCAACACCCTTTTTAAAAATTGTTTGATAATTTAAATTAATCTGATTAATTGTATACGCTTTCATCGTTGACCTGTAAATATTCTGTAAGATTATAAAAATATTTTTCCAATGAGCTTTTCATGTTGAAACGCATTATCGTTACCATTGTTTTGTGATTTGATCGATTAAGGGAACGATTAGCTCCTTATCGTTCTCTTAGCATCACCTCTTAATCGATTGCGGGCATGATTAAGGCAATTATTCGAGGAAAATTTAACATAAAAAAAACTCATCTAAAGAAGTGAGTTTTTAAAAATAAAATATATAGCTAGTCTGATGTGTAAATAACGTCCCAGGAGAGATTCGAACTCCCGACCGTACGCTTAGAAGGCGTATGCTCTATCCAGCTGAGCTACTGGGACTTAATAAAATTTTTAAAAAGTATTTCAACGACAAGTTTTATTATATAAGGCAAACAATTAAAAGTCAACACAAAATTGATATTTTTTTACTAGGGAAGTTTTTTAGCTTCCCTAGTAGTATATGCTGTTCAATCTCTTTTTGGAAGTGAAAATACTTGGGTTAAGTCATCTAGCTTTCCATGATTAAGATCATGAACATGAAGTTTCATCTCATTCTCATTTACTTCTAAAATAACAAAAGTTTTTTCTGTTCTTCCTCTTGGCAGCCTGATGCTTCCAGGGTTGATATAAAGAATGCCATCAATCATTTCTGCCCCAAGGAAATGAGAATGTCCAAAACAAACAATATTCGCAGCTGCTTCTTGGGCACGTAAAGAAAGATTCAGCAGTGTTGATTTAACTGAATAGAGGTGGCCATGGGTAACAAAAATACGCAGACCGCCAATTTCTTCAACTAGAGCCTCAGGAAATTGCCCTGAAAAGTCACAATTACCCTGAACAACTATAAAGTTTTCTAAAACTTTCTCATCTGCTTGAAGCTCTGAATCTCCGCAATGGATCATCATTTGAACCTCATCGGCATATTGTGCCTTTATTTCCCGCAGCTCCTCTGTGAGTCCATGACTGTCACTGACAATTAGAATTTTCACTTTTTCCCGGCTCCAGCTAGAAGAGAGGGTAGTTCACTTTCTAATTTACGCAGGGCATTTGCACGGTGACTAATTTGCGCTTTTTCTTCAGGTGTGAGCTCTGCCATCGCCTTTCCTTTCTCAATTGCAAAGAAAATCGGATCATAGCCAAATCCGTAGGAGCCCCTTTTTTCACGTAATATTAGCCCTTCACATGTCCCAGAGACTATAAAGGTTTCTTTTCCTGGTGATGCCACTGCAAGAGCACAGAAAAATCTTGCCTTTCGCTCATTATCTGGCACATCTGTAAGCTCTTCTAGCACTTTGTTCATATTGGCTTCATCGCTTTTTTCTTCTCCGGCATATCTAGCCGAATAAATCCCTGGTCTTCCTTCTAGCGCATCAATCGCAAGACCTGAATCATCTGCAATAACCATTCTATCAAGAAGCCTAGCAATCGTTTCTGCTTTCAATATCGCATTTTCCTCGAAGGTTGTTCCTGTCTCTTCAACATCCTTTATTTCTGGAAAATCTAACAGTGTCTTCACTTCAAAGCCTAGCGGTTGGAACATTCGAGTAAATTCCTTTGCTTTTCCTTGATTCTTTGTTGCAATAATAACCTCAGACATTCCCGTGCACCTTCCCTTATTTCTCGTTTCTTGACTGTATTTTACTAGTGATTTCTTCGCCAAGTGCTTCTTTTTGAATTTCAAATAATTGGACAATCCCATCCTGCCCAGCTTTTAGCAAATCTTGAAGCTCATTGTAAGAAAAAGTCGCTTCCTCACCTGTCCCCTGTAATTCGACAAATTCGCCATTTCCCGTCATGACAATATTCATATCGACATGTGCTTTTGAATCCTCAATATAATTTAAATCAACGACCACTTGCTTGTTCTCTAATATCCCAACGCTAGTTGCTGCTAAAAAATCTTTAATGGGATATCTTTTCATCTTTTTCGATGTACTTACTTTTTCTAAAGCTAGTGCCATCGCCACAAACGCTCCCGTAATCGATGCGGTTCTTGTGCCGCCATCTGCCTGGATCACATCACAGTCAAGCCAGATCGTTTTTTCTCCAAGCGCTTCCAAGTCAACAACCGCTCGTAAAGCACGTCCAATCAAGCGTTGGATCTCCATCGTCCGGCCCGTAATTTTCCCTTTTGCCGCTTCTCTAATATTTCTTGTCTCTGTTGCCCTAGGAAGCATCGAATACTCTGCTGTTATCCAGCCCTTTCCTTCCCCTCGCATAAAAGGAGGCACACGATCATCAATGCTCGCAGTACAAATCACCTTTGTATTTCCAACACTAATTAAAACAGAGCCTTCAGGATGCATTAAATAATTCGTTTCAATATGTATAGGTCTTAACTGTAGCTGTTCTCGTCCATCTGCACGCAAAAGTTGGTTCCTCCCTTAATAAAAACACAATGAAAAGAGGTGGCAGTGTATGCCTCCTCTCTTTTCATTATTATTATATAGTATATCAAAAACTTTTTTTTAAAAACTACCTGTATTTACTTTTTCAGGACGAGTGACTGGTTCAGTTAGCTTTTCACCTGACTCATCCACTAGCTCTGCTTTTCCATTGACAGTCACAGCAACACTTTCAATGTCTTTTTGTTCAGTTAAAGATAGAACTAAAGCAGTCAATAAATGCTGGGAAATCATTTTTTCCTCGAAATTACTGTAAACTGCTTCGTTAAAATTCAATGTCACTTTTCCATTTTCAATTTTCGGCTCGTCTAATAACTTTACATCTGTTAAGAAATCCGTTTCAAGATTTGATGCATAATTTGGCCCTTTTACAAGCTCATTGACAACAGCAGTTAAATTATTTGCATCTTTATTGGAGACTCGCTTTGTGATAGGTACATAATAATAGGCCCCTTCATTCCCGCCCATATAATATACAGTGACTGGTCTCGTATTTGTAATATCAGCTACATCTGTTGTATCTAAATTTATTCCATTTTCTCTGCTATAGGAATCGCCAATAGGGGTTCCATTCACAGGCATTTCCTTTAGTTCATTCCCGTTCAATTGGAATTTCACTTTTTCGATGGAATCAAACTGTGTTAAAGTCCATGTAACAGATTGAAGTATCTTCATTTCATCTTCAGCTTGATAATCCTTAAATTCTTTAGAGAAGTCTACGGTTGCAACCTTATCCTTAATATCAATATTTAGCTTCGTTTCTGCTGGTAAGACTGCCATGAAATCATTTGGAAGCATTTCTGTAACCTTACCATCTTTTACAAGATACTCAAGTGCCTGTGTTGCTACTGATTCCGTTTTTGGAAGCTCCAGAGTTTGAGGTACAACTAAGCCATCTTTATTAATTAAGTATAATTCTGTTTGAATCGTTTCTGTAACAGCCTCTTCGTCCCCAGCATTTTCCTTTTCAACACCTGTTGTTTCTTCCGTTATTGATGCTTCATCATCCGTATATGTGACCGCTTGCGGTGGATCAAGCTTTTCTTTTCCACCACTCCCAAACAATCCGCATCCTGATAATAAAACAGATGAGACAAGGACAGCTGACACGATCGTTGACTTTTTATTTATGGACATATTTAATCCCTCCAAAGACAGTTTGTACTAACATGTATACGAGCCTATTTGTAAATTAGACCGTCTTCGGAGAAAAAAAGTGATTTTCTCATCAAGCATTTCCAAATGCAACTACCCTTTAATTAGTGAAACTCCTTTTAAGAAATTCCATTTTTCGTTAACACTGCTTTGATTGTGAAATATTCTATTTCATCAGGCAGCTCTTCTTTGATCGGTTTAAGCTTTTCTGTGCCTACTCTTTGAATAGCCTCTAAGATAAGTTCTTCTGTTTGTCCATCAAATATTTCTTCCCAATTGATATCATTGCCTTCTCTAACTGCACGAAGAATATGTTCCTGAATAGTAATGGGGGAGAAATTGCGTTCTTTAGCAATTTCTTTAATTGATAAACCATTTATATAGCTTTGATAAGAATGCATAAAGCTTGGTACATCTGTATTCTCTGTTTTTCTTAAAGTTCTAGCAGGATTCTCTATTGGAATCTGTTCTTCAATGACAATATTCTGATCAGTCATGAATTTCTTAATCTCTTCAATGAAAAATTCGCCGTACTTATCAAACTTCATCTGACCAACGCCTTTAATTCTTAACATCGCATCCTTTGAAATTGGATAGTACTGACTCATTTCCCGTAAGGCAGTATCTGCAAAAACAACATATGGGGGTACTCGTTCTTGATCTGCCAATTTCTTTCGCAATGCACGAAGAATAGCAAATAAATCACTATTTTCCTCCACTTCACTGACAGGAGCTTGAATACTTATTTTCATATATAATTTTTCTTGCTGCTTTAACACTGGCAAAGATTTCTCGCTTAATTTGACGACAGGATATTTGCTATCCGTCAAAATCAGATAGCCTTCAGCAAGCAAATAATTGATAATATTGCTGATTTCCTTTTCTTTATAATGTTTAAGTAATCCATAAGTAGATAAACCATTAAAGCCTAGTTCTTGAATGCGTTTATTCTGTGATCCTTTCAAAACTTGGGCAGTTATCGTCACACCAAAGCGTTCTCCCATCCTTTTGATACAAGAGAATATCATCAGCGCTTCCTTCGTAATATCTACTTGCTCCCGTTTATCTTGGCAATTGCTGCATTTCCCGCAGTTCTCTACTATACTATTAGCATCAAAATACTCAATAATATACGATTGCAAGCATTTTTCCGTATGGCAGTAGTTAACCATTTGCTTTAACTTGTTGTACTCCTGCTCTCTCTTCTGAAAGTCTAGGTTCGATTCCTCAATTAGAAACTTTTGAAGCTGGATATCCTGTGGTGAAAATAATAAATAGCATGTACTTTCTTCTCCATCTCTTCCTGCTCGTCCTGCTTCCTGGTAGTAAGCTTCAATATTGCGAGGAAGATTATAGTGAATGACAAATCGGACGTTTGATTTATCTATCCCCATTCCGAATGCATTCGTAGCAATCATAATATCAACTTCATCATAAACAAATTCATTTTGGGCATTTTTCCGGTCTGTCTCATTAAGCCCTGCATGATATTTCGCAACTGAATGATGCTGATCCTTTAGATGATTATAAAGCTGATCTGTCTCTTTACGGCTTGATGTATAAATGATCCCCGACTCATTCGGGTGATTCTTAATATACTTGCTAATAAACTCTCTCTTATTTACACCTTTCATCATATGAAAAGCTAGATTCTCTCTTGCAAAGCCAGTAATAAAACTATCCTCAGCTCCAATATTTAATAGCATTCTAATGTCATCAGCTACATCCTTTGTTGCCGTTGCCGTTAAAGCTGCGATTAGAGGGGTTTGGTTTAACCTAGTTAAATTATCTACAATTGATCGATAGCTTGGTCTGAAATCATGCCCCCATTGGGAAATACAATGCCCTTCATCAAATACAATCATCGAGATATCGATAGAATTCAGCATCGCTAAAAAGCTTTCTGATTCAAATCGTTCAGGAGCAACATAAATAAGCTTATATTCACCTTTGTAAATCCCATTTATTCTTTCCTGATATTCTAGCTTAGAGAGGGAGCTGTTTATAAAAGTGGCTCGTATATTCGCTGCTAGAAGCGCATCTACTTGGTCTTTCATGAGAGATATTAAGGGAGAGATGACGATGGCGGTTCCAGGGAATATGAGAGCAGGTATTTGGAAGCAGAGTGATTTCCCGCCCCCGGTAGGAAGGATGCCAAGCGTATTTTTCTGTTCCAATAAATTACGAATGATCTCCCCTTGACCTGATCGAAAGGAGGAATAGCCAAAGTATTGCATTAAATAATGTTCAGCTTGCTTTAACAAATAATCACCCTATTCTATTAAATTTATCTCCATTTTATCATGTTCCCTTCCGTCAGGGTACACTTAAACAATATCAAAAAAACCTTCTCGAAGAAGGTTTTTAAAGGGTAATCTTACTTACATTCAAAACCGGGAACTGAAGCCATTTCGAAGCAATTCTCTTAAAAATAGTTCTAGATCCAGTAGTAATAAATTGATAATCTATTTCATCTTGGCATGTATTCAGCATTCGATAATGAGAAAGAATTGTACTTGCTTCCCTCGCCGTTTCCTCACCTGAGCTGATTACTTCCACTTGATCCCCCATCACATTTTTCACAAGTGGTTCAAGGAGCGGATAATGCGTACACCCAAGAATCAATGTATCTAAATCCTTATTGACTAATGGCTGCAATGTTTCTGTTACAATTTTTTCAGCTAAAGGACCTTCGTATTCTCCACTTTCGACGAGTGGAACAAACTTAGGACAAGCAAGGCCATGAACGACTGTTCGTCTGTTTATTTGCTTAAGCGCTGTCTCATAAGCCCGACTTTTAATGGTGCCATCTGTTCCGATCACACCAATCCTATGACTTCCTGTCTTTTTAATCGCTGCTCTCGCTCCAGGAGAAATAACGCCAAGAACAGGGATGGATAACTCGTTACGGATTTCATCAAGCACAACAGCTGTTGCCGTATTACATGCAATAATAAGCATTTTTATATCTTTCGATAACAGAAATTTAGACATTTCCCAAGTGAAAGCCTTTACTTCTTCTGCAGGCCTTGGTCCATACGGGCAACGTGCTGTGTCACCTAAATAAATAATATTTTCATTCGGGAGCTGGCGCATCACTTCTTTAGCAACTGTTAGCCCGCCAACACCAGAATCAATGATACCAATTGGTTGTTTCAATCATACCGCCTCATTCTACGCGCATATCTTGGTGTAATTTTATTAAACTCTTTTCTAAGAGTTGAACTTCTTCATTCGAAAAGTTAATTAGCACTTCTTTTAAATATAATTGCCGCTTCCTGATAACCTCATCAATGATCCGTCCACCTTCTTCAAGGAGATGGATACGTACAACTCTTCGATCATTCGGGTCTTTCACCCGCTTAACAAGCGTATTCTTTTCCATGCGATCAACAAGATCAGTCGTTGTGCTAAATGCTAAAAACATTTTATTAGATAGTTCACCTATTGTCATGTCCCCATCTTCAAAAAGCCATTGAAGCGCAACAAATTGGGGTGGGGTAATTTTATAATTACTTAAAATCTCCCGGCCCTTTTGCTTAATAATACCGGATATGTACCTTAATTCCTTTTCAATTACCGCCACCGTATCCGCTTCTTCATTTATTTTCACATCTTCAAGTTCCACTCGAAACAACTCCCATTATACTTTTCTTTTCAGACATAAAAAATGAATACTAGCACTACTTCCCTTTTCCACTTATTTTCACCCTTTTCCGACTAAATTTCAAGAAGAAATCAGTGTAAAAAAAAGACTGCCCTACAATAATTATAACCGGCATCCCAAAAATGGAGTGCCGGTCTTAATTAAAGTTCTAGCTCTCCCATTCGAAGGAGCTCTACAACAGCTTGTGATCGCCCCTTAACACCAAGCTTTTGCATGGCATTCGAAATGTGGTTCCGAACTGTTTTTTCGCTTATAAACAATTCACCAGCGATTTCCCTTGTTGTTTTATCTTGTACTAACAGTTCGAATACTTCTCTTTCTCGTTTGGTGAGTAACGGCTTGTGAGTATATTCGTTCTCCTTCAAGTATTGTAACCCTCCTTGCCTTTCGCCAGCTATGAACCTTGGAGTGGGTATATATTTAGTCACCATATCATATGTGAAAGAAAGGTCTGAAGTGACTGCAATCCTATTGGAAGAACGTTTTATTTTTGAAAATGTGCTTTTTTTGCTTTATACATTTATATTTTCATGTGTTTGAAGTAAATTTCGCTTATCTTCCGTCCAAGGGACCCCTTTTCCTGTCTTTTTTGATATTTGTACCATTGTCCCTCTGCCAGTAAAGCAGATGGAGCCATCTTCTCTTCTTCCCATATAATGAATATCTACAGAAGATGTGCCAACTTTATTTGCCTTCACGTAAATTTTTAACTCTTCATCAAAGAATACTTGCTGCAGGAAATCACATTGAAGGTCTGCAACAACTGGAATCGTTTCATTTGAAGGCTTTACCCATTCTTGCATAAATCCTTTATATTTAAAAAATTCAATTCTTGCCATCTCAAAATACGTAAAGGGAACTGTATTATTTAAATGGCCAAACATATCCGTTTCCGAAAAGCGAACTTTAATTGGATAATAGAAATTAAAATCCTTTTCCCATTCTGTCATTTCTGTAATGTAATTTATTTTTGACATTTCCATACCTCCTGTATATATCAGTAAAAATTTATCTTTTTTTATTGAGCTGGTTTCGCAAATATTGATGTTAATTAAACAGTTGTGGTAGAGGTTGATTTTCGCTCCAGGTGGCTCGCTTTCCGCGGGGTGGGCGCTGAGCCTCCTCGGCGCGAGCGCCTGCGGGGTCTCAGCTGTCCCACTACTCCCGCTGGAGTCTCGCCACCTTCCGCTACAATCAACAATCTTTTTTGTCAAAAGTATAAATTTTTACAACCTATTCAAAAACAACAATCCTTTTGAAAAGAGCTTTTAAAAATGAATCGCTATTCACTCTATTTTAATTATAGATTAGTTTGAAAAATATGAAAAGTATCATTTACTCTATTGTATTTCCTTATCAAAAAACCCTCTTTTCCAGATTGGAGAAGAGGGCAAGTTCTGTTATTAAATTTGATCGCTTCCAAAGAAGTTCTTGAAAGATTGGAATGTGGCATCACGGTTTACTGCAGCAATTGAAGTGGTAATTGGAATGCCTTTAGGGCATGATTGAACACAGTTTTGAGAGTTTCCACACCCTTGCATGCCGCCATCTTCCATGAATGCATTTAGACGTTCTGCTTTATTCATAGCACCTGTTGGGTGGGCGTTGAATAAGCGTACTTGGTTAAATGCAGCCGGTCCAATAAAGTCCGATTTGCTATTTACGTTTGGACAAGCTTCTAAACAAACACCGCATGTCATACATTTCGATAATTCATATGCCCATTGACGCTTTGGTTCAGGCATACGAGGTCCAGGGCCAAGGTCATATGTACCATCAATTGGAATCCAAGCCTTTACCTTTTTCAAGGAATCAAACATACGGCTTCTATCAACCTGCAGATCACGAACAACAGGGAATGTGCGCATTGGTTCCAGGCGAATCGGCTGTTCTAATTGATCAACTAATGCTGTACAAGATTGGCGTGGTTTCCCATTAATAATCATCGAACAGGCACCGCACACTTCCTCTAGACAGTTCATATCCCAAGCGATTGGAGCTGTTTGTTTCCCGTTTACATCTACCGGATTCCTACGAATTTCCATTAGCGCAGAGATGACGTTCATATTTGGACGATACGCTAGTTCGAACTCTTCCTGATAAGGGGCAGAATCTGTATTATCTTGACGAGTTATTATAAAGCGAACTGTTTTTTTGTCACTCATCATTTACTCTCCCTTTCTATTAATGTTTTTTTGTATAGTCACGTTCACGTGGTTTGATCATTCCAGTATCAACCTCTTCATAGTGGAAGGCTGGCGCAGAGTTAGCATCAACGAACTTCGCCATCGTTGTTTTCAAGAACTCATCATCATTACGTTTAGGGAATTCTGGCTTATAATGAGCCCCACGGCTTTCATTTCGATTATAAGCACCAATTGTAATAACACGTGCCAATTGAAGCATATTTTGAAGCTGACGCGTAAAGAATGCGCCTTGGTTGCTCCATTTAGACGTATCATTTATATTAATATTTTGATAACGCTCTAAAAGCTCAACGATTTTTTCATCTGTCTTTAGAAGTCTGTCATTATGACGTACAACGGTAACATTATCTGTCATCCATTCGCCAAGCTCTTTATGAATGACATACGCATTTTCTGTTCCATTCATTGACATAATTTTATTCCATTTATCTTCTTCCTGTTTAACATGTCCATCAAATACAGTTGAAGAAACATCCTCAGCATGCTTGCTAAGGCCGCTAATATATTCCAAAGCCTTTGGACCGGCAACCATCCCGCCGTAAATCGCAGAAAGCAAGGAGTTCGCACCAAGACGGTTTGCACCATGCTGTGAATAATCACATTCCCCAGCAGCAAACAATCCTGGAATATTTGTCATTTGATCATAATCTACCCATAGTCCACCCATTGAATAGTGAACAGCCGGGAATATTTTCATTGGAAGCTTACGTGGATCATCCCCAGTAAACTTCTCATAAATTTCTATAATTCCACCTAATTTAACATCAAGCTCATGTGGATCTTTATGAGATAAATCTAGGTAAACCATGTTTTCCCCGTTGATTCCCAACTTCTCATTCACGCAGACATCAAAGATTTCTCTTGTTGCAATATCTCGTGGAACAAGGTTTCCATACGCTGGATACTTCTCTTCTAAGAAGTACCATGGCTTCCCATCCTTATATGTCCAAATACGGCCGCCCTCTCCACGAGCTGATTCACTCATTAGACGAAGCTTGTCATCTCCAGGAATAGCTGTTGGATGGATTTGGATGAACTCACCATTCGCATAGTAAACACCCTGCTGATACACGATTGAAGCTGCAGAACCTGTGTTAATTACGGAGTTTGTGGATTTACCAAAGATAATACCAGGTCCACCTGTTGCCATAATAACAGCATCAGCTGCAAATGATTTAATTTCCATTGAAGTTAAGTTTTGTGCAACAACTCCACGGCAAATGCCTTCTTCATCAATAACAGAACCCAGGAATTCCCAGCCTTCATATTTAGTAACTAAACCTGCAACTTCATGACGGCGCACCTGCTCATCCAATGCATAAAGCAATTGCTGACCTGTAGTTGCACCCGCAAAAGCCGTACGATGATGCTGTGTACCTCCGAAACGGCGGAAGTCAAGCAATCCTTCTGGCGTACGGTTAAACATAACACCCATACGATCCAATAAATGAATAATTCCTGGTGCAGCCTCAGCCATTGCTTTAACTGGCGGCTGATTTGCTAGGAAGTCCCCACCATAAATAGTATCGTCAAAGTGAATCCAAGGAGAATCTCCTTCACCTTTTGTATTTACCGCTCCGTTAATACCGCCTTGAGCACAAACAGAATGTGATCGTTTAACCGGTACTAATGAAAATAACTCAACCGGAGTTCCTGTTTCTGCCACCTTGATTGTTGCCATTAAGCCAGCTAAGCCGCCGCCGACAACGATAACCTTACCTTTACCCATTGTGACTCACTCCCTAATACTTAGTAAATCCGAATTAACACTATTAGATCCGAACAATTAATAGATTATTAAAATTAAATAAATGCTGTAAGCGCACGAATTCCTACAATAGAAAGGGCAACAAAGACACCAATGGTTACATATGTTGAAATTCGCTGTGAACGAGGTGTAATGGTAATTCCCCAGCTAACACAGAATGACCAAAGGCCATTAGAGAAATGGAAAATTGTAGAGATAACACCAAGTAAGTAGAACCAGAACATAAATGGATTCGAAAGGATATTCTCCATCATTTGAAAGTTAACGTCTGCGCCAAATGCTGCTTGAACGCGAGTTTGCCATACATGCCATGTGATAAATACTAGTGTAATAACACCCGATATACGTTGAATCATGAACATCCAGTTACGGAAAAAGCCAAATCTGCTCGTATTATTCTTAGCCGTAAAAGCAATGTAAAGGCCATAAATTGCATGAAATAATAAAGGCAAGAAAATTACAAAAGTCTCTAATAAAGTTCGGAACGGAAGATGTTCCATGAAACCTGCCGCTTTATTAAACGACTCTTCTCCTCCTGTTGCAAAATGATTCACTACTAGATGCTGAATTAAGAACAAGCCAACAGGAATGACACCAAGCAATGAATGCAGTCTGCGATTAAAAAACTCACGATTACCCGCCATGTTTTACCCCCCTAGTTTTTGAAGATGTTGAGGTTTCACTTTCCACTTTTATAAGCATTATGTATACAAATGTTCCACCTAAACATCACGATAAAAATAGTACTGCATATTCTTACAATTATGTGACATGTCCATTTTACTCCCAACATAATATAGCGTCAAGGAAACGATTACATAAAGTGTTCATAAAAGAGAAAATTATTAAAATATATTGGTATTACTTAAATAAAAGAAAAAACCTTATATTTCAATAGACTTCTAGGTTTTCCACATATACTAAAATAACAATAATTTCCTCTAAGAAAAATAACCTTTTTCCATGATTGGGTGACTAAAATTCAACAGTTTTGTATATAATAGAAGAATAATAGAAAGTGGGGAATACAGCTTGGGCGAATCAGCAATAGATGCAATTAAATATGAAAATACAACTGAATCAGTTCCACTATTTGGTTATGAACTTATTCGGGAAGTGCTTTTGCATGAACTATTAGGCAATGATACACCGGAAATCTTATACTGGGCAGGCAAAAGACTTGCTCGTAAATACCCAATGGACACTCTGAATGAAGTAGTTGAGTTTTTTCAGAAATCCGCTTGGGGAGATTTATCGATTGTGAAGGAATCCAAAAATGAAATGGAACTTGAATTGTTCAGCCCTATAATAAAAATGCGATGCAGTCAAAACAATCCATGTACTTTTCAACTGGAAGCTGGATTTATTGCCGAGCAAATAGAGAGTCAAAAAGAAGTCATTTGTGAAGCATTTGAGCACCCTAATAAAAAAAAGGGAAAGATCCATTTTACTGTTAAATGGGATAAGAAGGACAGTATTCTTCCATAAGTAACAAAGAAAAAAGCTTCAACCATATGATGGTTTGAAGCTTTTTTCTTTACCTTTAAGGTGTAACTAAGGTGCCCGAAAGTTTAAAAGCATGGTGCAGCACTTCAACTGCATGCAGCATTTTGGCATGTTCTACCACTGTGGATACTTTAATTTCGGAGGTGCTGACCATTTTCACTTCAATATCATTGGATGCTAATACCGCAAACATTTCAGCTGCGACCCCTGGATTGGATGCCATTCCTGAACCAACAATTGATACCTTAGCAAGTCCAGATTCTGACTCAATTCGTTCATAATTTAACTTTTCCTTGCTGTTCTCCAATACCTTGATTGTATCTTCCAGGTCTTCGTTTTTTATTGAAAAGGATAAATTGGTTAATTGATCTGCTAATATACTATGAATGATAATATCGACGTTAATATGACTTTCTGCTAGTTTTGAAAAAATAACAGAAAGACCTGTTAAGGAGTTCGGTAAACCGATAACAGTTACTCTTGTAATGTCCTCCTCAAAAGCCACTCCCCGCACAACTAAGTTTTGTTCCATTGTTACTTCCTCCTCGATAATCGTCCCAGCTTCTCTTTCAATACTAGAGCGGACTTCTAGCTGAATTTGATAATTTTTAGCAAACTCTACTGCCCTTGGGTGCAGAACTCCAGCACCTAAATGGGCTAGCTCCAGCATCTCATCATAAGATACCGCCAAAAGCTTTCTAGCATCTTTCACATAGCGCGGGTCTGTTGTAAATACACCAGTTACATCTGTGTATATTTCACATTTATCAGCTTGTAATGCTGCTGCTAATGCGACAGCCGTTGTGTCAGATCCACCTCGCCCCAAGGTTGAAATCGCCCCATCTTCTGTTATTCCTTGGAAGCCTGCTACAACAACAATCCTTCCCTGCTTTAACTCACTATCTATTCTTTCTGTATTCATGCCGATAATTCGTGCATTGCCATGAACGGGCTCTGTTATGATTCCAGCCTGCCATCCAGTAAGCGAAACAGCCGGATAGCCTCTATCAGCTAATGCCATGGCTACTAATGAAATCGTGATTTGTTCCCCTGTTGTTAAAAGCATGTCCATTTCTCTTCTATTTGGGCGTATGGATATTCCTTTTGCAAGGTCAACGAGATGGTCTGTTGATTTCCCCATTGCTGAAACAACTACGACTACATCGTTTCCTTTCTCCTTTTCTTCGATCACTCGAGTGGCTACATTTTGAATCTTCTCCGCGTCTCCAACGGATGTTCCACCAAATTTCTGCACGATTAATCCCATGATTTTCCCTCTTCCTACCCTTTTCGGTTAATCTTTTGAAGTCTCACGCAACCATTTTCAAGTGCACATCTGATTTTTAACACAAAAAAACAGCAACGAGAAACTATCTCATTGCTGTGGGATTAACGTACAAAAGAAGCATACGCACACACAGTGAGATAGCTCTCCAAGTCATTTTCAACTTGACAATCTTGCATTTATTCAATACAAAACCAGCAAAGAAAGTGATGAGACTTTCTTCACTTCGGCAAACATTCCCTTTCAAAGCTTTTCATTGAAGCTCATTCTTCTCCAAGCTTTTACTTTTGAAGTTCGCACCTCTACCTTCACTTTAGAGGAAGTTCAAAGGGTTGGTTCCTTTAAACTTACTTTAATACTATAAAGTGATATTTAATTTTTCAGTAATTATAGCATATTCATTTTTTTCAAACAATCTATTCCTGTAATTTTTTTATTAGTTCTTTTGCGACATTTAATGGAATCCCGATATTTGTGAACTCCTCAATAGGTGCATCCTTCATTTTCTTAATAGATCCAAACGTTTTTAATAGCTGCTTCTTCCTCTTTTCTCCAATTCCCGGGATATCATCAAGCACAGATTGAAATGCATTCTTCCCACGCAATTGTCGGTGGAAGGTGATGGCAAAGCGATGCACTTCATCTTGAATTCTTTGCAATAAATAGAACTCTTGGCTGTTTCTTGCAAGTGGAATCATTTCTAGTGGCTTCCCGTAGAGCAGCTGAGATGTCCGATGCTTTTCATCTTTTACAAGTCCAGATATAGGGATATCAAGACTCAGTTCATTCTCTAGTACATCTCTTACCGTTTCTACATGCCCTTTTCCCCCATCAATTATGATTAAATCCGGAAGAGGCAAACCTTCTTTTAGAACCCGAGTGTACCTCCTTCGGACAACCTCCCGCATAGAGTCATAATCATCAGGACCTTGTACAGATTTTATTTTATATTTGCGGTATTCCCTTTTCTCTGGTTTACCATCAATAAAGACAATCATCGCAGATACTGGATCCGTTCCTTGAATATTCGAGTTATCAAATGCTTCGATTCGATGGGGTGTATATATTCCAAGCTGCTGACCTAAATTTTCAATTGCTTTAATTGTTCTTTCTTCATCACGCTCGATTAAAGAAAACTTTTCCTGTAGAGCAATCTTTGCATTTTTATATGCCAGCTTAACGAGATCCTTTTTCTGTCCACGCTGAGGCTTTAGAACCTTTACCCCTAAGAATTCTTCAGCCATTTCAGCATTTACTGAATCAGGAACCAATATTTCACGCGGTTTAAAATGGTTTTCCTTTAAATAGAACTGGCCAAGAAAAGTCAATATTTCATCATCTGGCTCATCATGGATTGGAAACATCGATACATCACGCTCGATCAATTTCCCCTGTCTAATAAAGAAAACCTGCACACACATCCAACCCTTATCTACAGCATATCCAAATACATCCCGATCTGTTAAATCAGTTGAAGTGATCTTTTGCTTCTCCATTGTCGTATCAATATGGGCAATTTTGTCGCGAAACTCTTTTGCCCTTTCAAAATCTAGCTCTTCAGCCGCGGCTGTCATCTTTTCAGTTAAATCTTTCTTAATCTCCTTGTAACCTCCATTAAGAAAGCGAGTAATTTCATCAACCATTTTTTTATATTCCTGCTCACTTACATCGTTAACACAAGGGGCAAGACATTGTCCTAAGTGGTAGTAAAGACAAACACGATCAGGTAAGGTCGAACATTTTCTTAGTGGATAAATTTTGTCCAGCAGCTTTTTTGTCTCATTTGCAGCCTGCACATTGGGATAGGGTCCAAAATATTTCCCTTTATCTTTTTTTACTTTTCGCGTTGTGATTAGGCGCGGGTGCCTCTCTGCAGTTAACTTAATAAATGGATAGCTCTTATCATCCTTTAGCATAATATTGTACTTCGGATCATATTTTTTTATTAAATTCATTTCGAGAATTAAAGCTTCCATATTGGAGGAAGTAACAATGTACTCCAGGTCTTCAATTTCATTGACAAGCCTTAATGTTTTTCCATCATGTGAACCTGTAAAGTACGATCGGACTCTGTTTTTTAATACTTTTGCCTTACCAACATATATAATCGTCCCTTGACGATCCTTCATTAAATAACAGCCTGGCTGATCTGGCAAAAGCATGAGTTTATTTTTTATGATTTCATTCATGGATGTCACCTCCCTAAGCTCCACTCTATCCTATTTTGATCATACAAAAATCCCCGACTTAAATAAAGCCGAGGATTTCTTCAATTAGCTATTTTCTAATTAGGCATGTTTATTTAATAGTTCTGCAAGTGCTTCTTTTGGCTGGAAGCCAACAACTTTATCTACTACTTCGCCATCTTTAAAAACAAGTAAAGTAGGGATGCTCATTACACCATACTTTGCTGATGTTTCTTGGTTTTCATCTACATCAAGCTTTACAATCTTAACTTTATCGCCTACTTCAGAATCAAGCTCTTCTAATACAGGAGCGATCATTTTGCAAGGTCCGCACCATGGTGCCCAGAAATCTGCAAGAACTACGCCTGAACCTGTTTCATTAGAAAAATTTTGATCTGTTACATTTGTAATTGCCATATTATTTGCCTCCTAAATTTCAACTCAAAATCTAACGACAGTATATCATTAGTTTATGTAGTGAAGCTACCAATTTGCTTCACTTTGTAATTTCCCCTTCATTTCTTTTAGCTATGCATGAAGGGCATTAACACTTAAAGCTGTTTGACTAAGCAATCATGAAAACGAGCGGCTATTCGCCGCTCGTTTGATTATTATGCATTTACAACTAATTTTCTAAACTCTTCTGTTAACATTGGCACGACTTCGAATAAATCTCCTACAATGCCGTAATCAGCTACTTTAAAGATATTAGCTTCTGGATCTTTATTGATTGCAACAATTACTTTAGAGTTAGACATACCTGCAAGATGCTGAATCGCTCCTGAAATCCCACATGCAATATAAAGGTCAGGTGTAACTACTTTTCCTGTTTGGCCAATCTGCAGTGAATAATCACAATAATCGGCATCACATGCACCACGAGAAGCGCCTACTGCTCCATTTAGAACTTTTGCAAGTTCCTTTAATGGTTCAAAACCTTCTTCACTTTTCACACCACGTCCACCAGCAATAACTACTTTCGCTTCAGAGAGATCTACTCCCTCACTTGCTTTGCGGACAACTTCTTTAATAATTGTGCGAAGATCTTTAACATCAACAGATAAAGAAGATATATCACCAGTTCTAGACTCGTCTTTTGCTAATGGACTGATGTTATTCGGACGAATAGTAGCAAATACTAATCCATCTGTGACAATTTTCTTCTCAAATGCTTTACCAGAATAGATTGGTCGTGTGAATACTAGATTTCCGCCAACTTCCTCTAAACCTGTAACGTCAGAAATTAATCCAGATGCTAGTTTCGCTGCTACTTTAGGAGCTAAGTCCTTACCTAATGAAGTATGGCCTAGTATAAGACCCTCTGGGCTTTCTGCATCAACGACTGCCATTAATGCCTGTGAGAATCCGTCAGGAGTATACTGCTTTAAATTTTCATTTTCAACTGTAACTACACGATCTGCACCATAGTGAATTAATTCTCCTGCTAAAGCGTTTACAGAATCGCCAATTAAAACACCGACAACTTCTCCGCCTTCAGCCGCTGTTTTTGCTGCTGCTACTGCTTCAAAGGAAACATTACGTAATGATCCATCACGGACTTCACCTAATACTAATACTTTTCTAGCCATTATGTTTTACCCCCTGCGTTATTTTAGAGATTAGAGGTCAGAGGTTGGATTAGTGTCAATCGGCAAATGACCGATTGCTTTTATTTATTACCGACAGCTCTACCTACCAAAATTTCAGTTTATATCGTTCTTCCTTGAATATCGTCTTTTATCGATCAAACAACTTTCGCTTCTGTATGAAGTAGGCTAACAAGTTCTTTTACTTGATCAGCTATCTCGCCTTCAAGAACTTTTCCTGCTTCTTTTTTAGGTGGCAGATAGATTTCAATTGTCTTTGTTTTGGCTTCTACATCATCTTCATCAAGATCAAGATCATCGAGTTCCAGTTCCTCAAGCGGCTTTTTCTTCGCTTTCATGATACCTGGCAATGATGGATAACGAGGTTCGTTTAAGCCTTGTTGAGCAGTTACAAGTAGTGGAAGTGTCGTTTCGATTACTTCAGAGTCACCTTCTACATCACGAACAACCGTTGCATTGCTTCCGGCAATATCCAGCTTCGTAATTGTTGTTACGTAAGGAATATTTAGAAGCTCTGCCACACGTGGTCCCACTTGACCTGATCCACCGTCAATTGCTACATTACCAGCAATGATTAAATCTGCGTCTTTATCTTTTAAATACTCGGATAGAATTTTAGCCGTTGTAAATTGATCCCCATTTTCCACATCATCTTCAGTATTAATCAAGACAGCTTTATCCGCACCCATAGCTAATGCTGTACGAAGCTGCTTTTCAGATTCTTCACTGCCTACTGAAATGACTGTTACTTCTCCACCCTGTGCATCACGCACTTGGATTGCTTCTTCAACCGCATATTCATCATAAGGGTTAATGATGAATTCTGCTCCATCTTCATTTATTTTGCCACCTGAAATGGTGATTTTTTCTTCCGTATCAAAGGTTCTTTTCATTAAAACATAGATGTTCATGATTTCCCTCCTGAAATTAAAAGTGGAAGCGCCTTACCCAAGAATTCTTGAATCAAGAAGCGCTCAATCTCGATAATGACAAATGTAAACATTTCACCACTTCGAAAGATTATGATAATTTATTGCATAAGGAGAATATAAAATCTCTCCTTATAGATTATTATAATAGATTACTAGAAAGATTGATAATGAAAATTCGAAAAGTTTCTATTTTCCAGTAAAGTTTGGCTCTCTTTTTTCAATAAACGCAGAGATGCCTTCCTTTCCATCATTAGAAACGAATACTTCACCAAATAGCTCAGCTTCTTTTTTTACACCTTCATAATACTTTTCTGTTTTAGAATAATTCAAAAGCTTAATAGCGGCTTTAATAGAAACAGGACTTTTCTTCGCAATCTTCTTTGCCATTTTATACGCATTTTCTAAAAGCTCGCCTTCTGGATAAGCATGATTAGCTAATCCATATTGAACAGCTTCAAGCCCTGTGATCGGATCACTTGTGAATAACATTTCTGCTGCTTTTGCTGTCCCAACTAATCGAGGCAGACGCTGAGTCCCTGCAAATCCAGGAATTAATCCAAGTTGAAGTTCTGGCAGCCCAAGCTTCGCATTATCAGCTACTAATCTGAAATGACAGCCCATTGCCAGTTCTAATCCTCCGCCAAGTGAGGCTCCATGAATGGCTGCAATAATCGGTTTTGAAAATTGCTCCATACGTTCAAATAGATCTTGTCCATATGTAGAAAGATTGGCAAATTCGTCACCAGTTTTAATAGTAGTGAACTCTTTGATATCAGCACCAGCAGAGAAGAAACGGCCTTCTCCATGTATTAGAATAACTCTGATATCATCATTTGTTTCAATTTCATCCAAGACGGAAGAAAGTTCTCTTAATAAACCTGACGAAAGTGCATTTGCTGGAGGTCTATCCAACGTAATCGTGGCAACCCCATCTTGAAAAGACCATTTTAAAAAATCCATTTTCATCCCCCTTTTGACTTGTTTCGAAGGTGCAACAGCATTTCTAGTTGTCTTGCTTTTGGCATCCACTAAGAAGCAATCGATGAACAGGACCCGCTAATTCAGTAATATCATATTTTTGGTCATTCATCACCCAAGTTGTTACTGTCTCATCCATCGTACCAAAAATCATCTGGCGAGCCAACCTTACATCGAGAGTAGGAGAAAACTCTCCACTTTCTTTCCCATTAGATAAGATCTGTTCAACCAAGGAAAGATATCCTTTTAGCACCTCATTAATTTTAAGGCGCAGATCTTTGTTCGATTGTCTTAACTCTAACTGAGTAACAATGGCTAAATGCGGGTCATCTGAGAGAATATTAAAATGTGTTTCCACCATCATTAATAATTTCTCTGCAGCCGTTTCTTTTCCTGCAATTTTTTCTTCAATCATTTCAACGAAATTACCCATTTTTTCCTGAAAGAGAGAGATTAGTATGTCTTCTTTATTCTTAAAATATAAATAGATGGTTCCATCAGCGACACCAGCCTGTTTAGCGATTTTTGATACTTGGGCCTGATGATATCCATTTTCTGCAATGACTATAACTGCTGCATCTATGATTTGTCGATATTTTGGTTTATTCTTTTTCAAACTTTTCCTCCTCCAAGAAAAAAGCAAGAGCAACTCGAGCTATAACTTTGTTAGCTTAAGGCTATTTTCGCAAACATTGTTGTTAATTAATATGTGGTGGGTAGAAGTTGATTTCCGCTCCAGGTCGCTCGCTTTCCGCGGGGTGGGCGCTGAGCCGCCTCGACGCTAAAGCGTCTGCGGGGTCTCAGCTGTCCCACTACTCCCGCTGGAGTCTCGCAACCTTCCGCTCCAATCAACTAACTTATATTGCTTCAGCTTTCATTCACAAAAGCTTATTTGAAAAACAACAATCTTTTAGAAAGAGCCTAGATAAAAAGCTAATTATTTATCTTCTTTAGATAATGAATGAATCATCATTCATATTTTTATAATAGTGTCACAATTCATTTCTGTCAAGAAATTATCCTACAAATATTATATACAAATAAGGATCACTTTTGCCACTCTGCTGAATATGGACAAGCATTACTTGTCAAAAATAAAGAGCCGATAAATCGGTCTCTACGATTAAGCCCGCTTTTCTTGTTCATTATTTAATTTCTTTTTTTCTTCATCCACTAAAGCCCTTCTAAGAATTTTTCCAACGGCTGTTTTTGGAAGCTCATCACGAAACTCATACAATCTTGGTGCCTTAAAAGCGGCAAGATGCTTTCTGGCAAACTTATTTAATTCATCTTCGCTAACCTTGGCCCCTTCTTTAAGAACAATATACGCCTTTACTGTCTCCCCGCGATAAGGATCTGGTATGCCTGCTGCTACCACTTCCTGGACAGCTGGATGTTCATAAAGTACTTCCTCGATCTCACGTGGGTAAATATTATAGCCTCCAGCAATAATCATATCTTTCTTACGATCCACTACATAGAAATATCCATCCTCATCCATATAGCCAAGATCACCAGTGAGAAGCCATCCATCTCTTAACGTTTCTGCTGTATCTTCTGGACGATTCCAATACCCCTTCATCACTTGCGGCCCTTTAACAGCAATTTCTCCTACTTCACCAGCTGGCAGTGCTTCACCCGTTTCCATTGAAAAAATCGCTGCATCTGTATCCGGCCAAGGTACACCGATACTTCCTTTCACACGCGGACGATCCCATAAGAAATTGGCATGTGTAACTGGTGAGGACTCTGTTAATCCATAGCCTTCCACAAGCTTTCCGCCAGTCACTTCTTCAAACTTTTGCTGAACTTCAACAGGCAGTGCTGCAGATCCGCTAATACATGAATCAATAGAAGACAAATCATACTTCTTTAAATCTGGATGATTTAATAATCCAATATAGATCGTTGGGGCACCTGGGAATAATGTTGGCCGCTGCTTTTGAATGGTTTTAAGTGTTGTTTCTGCATCAAACTTTGGAAGCAATACCATTTTATTCGCATCCATAACAGAGAGAATTAAAACGGTTGTCATTCCGTAAACATGGAAAAATGGGAGAATCCCAAGTACAATCTCTTGACCCGGTTTTGTCTTATATAGCCATGCCCTACACATCGCAGCATTCGCAACGAGATTTCTATGAGTAAGCATAACACCTTTTGGAAATCCAGTTGTTCCACCTGTATATTGCAATAAAGCTAATTCATCATCAGAATTAAAATCATATTCCTTTAGCTCTCGTTTTGGCTGTTTTAATATTTCTGTTAATAAATGCTGGTTGCCCTCATGATTAACGTTCACAACAATTCCGTACTGCTTCTTTTGAATAAATGGATAAATTAAGTTCTTTGGAAATGGGAGGTAGTCTTTGATAGCGGTTACAATCACATGCTGCAAATCTGTTTGTGGCATTACCTTTGTCACGCGCGGAAATAAAATATCCATTGTGATGATTGCTTTCGCACCAGAATCCTTCATTTGATATTCAAGCTCTCGCTCCATATACAGTGGATTCGTTTGAACAACAACCCCGCCTGCCATTAAAATCCCATAATAACTAATCACTGATGCGGGCATATTCGGAAGCATAATAGCCACCCGATCCCCTTTTTCAATACCTATCTCTTGTAAGTACCCTGCAAATTTGAGTGCAGACTCATAAATATCTTTATAGGTTGTTTCCTTACCCATAAAATGGATAGCAATTTTTTCAGGGTTATCCTCTGCAGCCCTTTTTAAATAATCCTGGACTTGCTGATTTTTATAAGTCAAAGTCGAGGGGATTTCGTCTGGGTAATTTTTAAGCCACGGCCTTTGTTCTAACAATTGATTCCCTCCTTTAAAAATAAAATTTTTAGAACATTCCAACTGTTCGTTTCTATTATAATCTAATGCAGATTACATGACAATTAGAATAAGTCTGTTCACCTATTGGAAAGTTTTTTGAGCCAAAAAAAAATCACCACATTACATGGTGATTTTTGAAAAATAATTATCATAAAACATTATGCTATAAATATTAAGTAATATGCACCAATAAGTATGAACAAGCCACATAAAACCATTAATACCTTTGCTAATTTTTCCATATATTCAATCGCTCCTTAAGATAACCCTGCACCGATAATATATGACAAGCCCACTGAAATAATCATCGAAATTAAACCAACAGCCTTGTTATTATTCTCAATTTCCTCATCTATTTTGAATTTTGGGGTCATAAATTCAAAGATAAAATAGCCAATTAGCAATAATAAAAAGCCAAAGACCCCCCAGCTTATCATTGTAAATAATGTATCATTATGCATAATGGAGTGTCGGAAAATATTAGCAATCCCAAAGATTTTTCCCCCAGTGGCCATGGCAACTGCTATATTTCCCTTTTTTATCTCTTCCCAGTTCTTATATTTCGTGACTAGTTCGAAAATAGCCAGAAAAACAATCATACAGAGAACGACAACACTGAAATACCCCGCAGTTTGCACAAACTCATTTTCCCAAAATTGGTTCATACCTATTCTCCCCGCCCATTATTTAAACTCTACTACCGTGACACCGGAACCGCCTTCACCTGCTTCACCAAAACGAATGTTTTTGACTGAACGATGATTACGTAAATATTCCTGTACCCCTTGCCTTAGTACTCCTGTCCCTTTTCCATGAATAATGGACACCCGCGGATAGGCAGCTAAAAGTGCGTCATCAATATATTTTTCAACGCGCAGCAAGGCATTTTCGAATCGTTCTCCCCTTAAATCTAGTTCGAGACTAACATGATAATCTCTTCCCTTTACAGTGGCCATTGGTCTTGTTTCCACTACTTTTTGGCTCTTTATAAATTCTAAATCCTTTTCAGCAACTTTCATTTTTAAAATCCCAATTTGTACATGCCATTCATTATCAGATGTTTTTTCAATAAGATGACCCTTTTGGCCAAAACTTAGTACCTTTACTTCATCGCCAGCTTTAAGGACATGTTTTTCTTTTGCTTTAACAGGCTTCTTCGTCTTGGTTACTTTAGGGGCTGCATCTTCTAAACGTTTCTTTGCTTCGATTAACTCATGCTCTTTGATCTCAGCAGACTTTTCGATGCGCATCTTTCTTAAATCGCGGATAATTGCTTCTGCTTCTTCTTTCGCCTGATCAACAATGGCTGCTGCCTTTTCTGCCGCCTTTTCATGAAGATCATCCTTTTGTTCATAAAACTCTATCATTTGTTTTTGTATATCTTTATGAAGCTTTTCAGCATTTCTTAGGAATTCATTTGCTTCTTCTCTTTCTGCTTCTGCCATTCTTTTGCTCTCTTCAAGTGAAGCAATCATATTTTCTACCTGATTGCTATCTGCACTAATATAAGAACGGGCGATATCGATGACTTCATCATTTAAACCAAGTCTTTTGGATATTTCAAATGCATTGCTTCGCCCAGGTACTCCAATTAATAGTTTATAGGTAGGACTCAAGGTTTCAATATCAAATTCAACACTTGCATTAATGACTCCTTCTCGATTATACCCATAGGCTTTTAATTCAGGGTAATGGGTTGTTGCGATGACTCTTGCTCCTCGCTTATATACTTCATCAAGAATAGAAATGGCAAGGGCGGCCCCCTCCTGTGGATCTGTACCGGCTCCTAATTCATCAAAAAGGACAAGACTGTTATAGTCTACCTTTTTCAAAATATCAACAATATTGACCATATGGGACGAGAAGGTACTAAGGCTTTGCTCAATTGATTGTTCATCACCAATATCTGCATAAACCGCCTCAAAGACAGCGGTTTCAGATCCATCTAGTGCTGGAATTTGCAACCCTGCTTGTGCCATTAATGTACATAAACCGACTGTTTTTAGTGCCACCGTTTTCCCGCCAGTATTTGGACCTGTAATGACAATCGTAGAATAGTCCTTTCCCAATGTTACATCATTCGCTACCACAACATCAGCTGGAATTAGTGGATGGCGCGCTTTATATAAAGCAATTCTTCCTTCATTATTTACCTTTGGCTTCGAGCCTTTCACGCGTTTACTGTGACGAGCCTTTGCAAACATGAAATCAATTTCAGTCAGCACTTCAACAATGATCTCAAGCTCTGCACTTTCCTCAGCTACTTTTCCAGACAGCTCGATTAAAATTCTTTCAATCTCTTGCTGTTCCTTCACACGTATTTCTTGAAGCTCATTATTTAATTGCACAATGGATTGAGGTTCAATAAATAAGGTTTGACCTGAAGAGCTCTGATCATGAATAATTCCGCCATAATGTCCCTTGTATTCCTGTTTAACAGGGATAACAAAACGGTCATTACGAATCGTAATAATTGCATCAGAAAGCATTTTCTGAGCATTAGAAGAACGAATCATGCTTTCTAGGCGTTCTCTTACACGTGATTCCTTCGTACGAAGCTGATTACGTAGTGCACGAAGCGCATCACTAGCACTATCCAGCACCTCACCATTATCATCAATCGCATTTCTAATCGTTGTTTCTAAGTATGCTAAAACAGTATATCGGTTCACATAATCTAATAAAATCGGAAGACTGCTTCTTTCATCAACGAATTCCTCAATGAATCGTTTCATTTGTCTGCTCGCATGAATTGTGCTTGCCACTTGCGTTAATTCTAGTGGGCTGAGCATTCCGCCAATAACCGATCTTTTTACATGGGGACGAATATCAAAAATACCTCCAAGAGGAACATTTCCTTTTATTCGCAAAACCTTAACGGCCTCGTCTGTTTCCTCTTGCCAGCGAATGACTTCCTCATAATCGACAGACGGCATTAACTGCTCTGCCTTTCTTTTTCCTAATGAGGACGACACATGCTCAAGCAATTGTTCCTTCACTTTATTAAATTCTAATACTTTAAAAATACGTTCCTGCATGAGGATTTACCTCCTATTTAGCTCATTTCTGCTTTTCGACAAGGCTTTTTTTGCAAACATTGTTGCTAATGACATTTTGTTGGTAGAGGTTGATTTCCGCTACAGGATGCTCCCTTTCCGCGGGGTGGGCGGTGAGCCTCCTCGGAGCATCCGCTCCTGTGGGGTCTCACCTGTCCCACACTTCCCGCAGGAGTCTCGCACCTTTCGCTCCAATCAACAACCTTTTTTACCAATGAAAAACTTATTCAAAAACAACAATCTTTTAGAAAAGATCCTTCGACAAAAATGATAGCAATTCATCTATATTCATCGCATTCAGGACTGTGTTCTTCTTAATCCAGCCTTTTTTAGCGGTAGAAACACCGATTTCCATATGAGAGAGTGTATCAATTTTATGTGCATCTGTATTAATGACAATCTTCACACCAGCTTCTTGCGCTTTTCGAATATGCTCTGGCGCCAGATCTAAGCGGTTTGGGTTTGCATTCAGCTCCAACACAGTACCAGTTGCCTTTGCCAGCTCAATTAACTCGTCAATATCTACTTCATAACCTTCCCTTCGACCAATTAATCTGCCAGTAGGGTGAGCAATAATATCTACATGAGGATTGTTCATGGCTGCCTTTAATCGTTCCATTATTTTAGACTTTGATTGTGAAAAAGCAGAATGGATCGACGCAATGACAATATCCATTTCCGCAAGTAATTCATCATCATAATCCAGTGTACCGTCAGGCAATATATCCATTTCCACACCTGATAAAATTGTAATATCATCATAGCGCTCATTCAAAAGCTTAATTTCTTCCTTTTGCTGCCTTAGTCTCTCTGGTGTCAATCCACCTGCGACCTTTAAATACTGAGAGTGATCTGTTATCGCCATATATGTATAGCCTTTTGCCCGGCATGCCTCCACCATTTGTTCGATTGTAAAGGCACCATCGCTCCAGGTTGTATGCATATGCAGATCGCCCTTTATATCAGCAAGGGAAATTATATCATATTCTTTCGTGTATGCTTCAACCTCTTGCCCATCTTCCCTAAGCTCAGGCGGGATGAGCGGTAAATCAAAATAGCGATAAAACGCTTCTTCAGATGAAAAAGTAAGAATTTCACCTGACTCATTATTTTCCACACCATACTCGCTTATTTTCTCCCCGCGTTCCTTCGCAAGCTGCCTCATCCGAACATTATGCTCTTTGGAACCGGTGAAATGATGGAGAGTTGTTGCAAATTCATGTGGCTGGACAAGTCTGAAATCAACCGATATATCATAGCTGTGCTCGAAGGTAATCGACACCTTTGTTTCACCAGCTGCGACAATTTCTTTTATTTTTGGAAACTTTAATAGCTTGTCCTTTACTGCTGAGGGATTTTCTGTTGCAATGATAAAATCTAAGTCCTTGATGGTCTCTCTCATCCGTCTTAAACTGCCTGCTCGAGAAAATTTCGCTATTTCATCGATTTGACTAAGCTCCAATTCAATTGCTTCAGCTATTGGCAGCATGTAGGCAAGCGGAAGTCGTTCTGGTCTTGCTCCTGCATTCGCAAGAGCAGCAAGTATTTTTTCTTCCGTCTTTTTTCCGAATCCAGCAAGGGTCTGTACTTTCCCATTGCGGCATGCTTCCTCCAGATCAATCGCACTCTCAATACCAAGCTCTTTATACAGCTTAGCAATTTTTTTGCCCCCAAGGCCTTGGATCTGAAGGAGTGGAATTAAGCCTTTTGGAACTTCCTCTTTTAATTCCTGCAGAACTGTCGATTTCCCCTCAGTCATATACTCAACAATGACTGATGACGTGCCTTTTCCGATCCCTGGCAGCTTAGTGAAATCCTCTATTTCATCTAGACTTTTATCATTTGTTTCAAGTGCTGCAGCAGCTTTCCGAAAAGCAGCTGTTTTAAATGTATTTTCCCCTTTGAGCTCCATATAAACGGCAATCGTCTCAAGAAGCCTAATCACATCTTTTTTATTTATACTCATGGGTCACACCCACCTTAACTATTTAGATTAACTTACAAATAGTGTATTTCTCTTGTATATAAACATACAGGGAAGGTTAGCAATTGCAAATAATTGTTGTTTTTAAGTAAATTGTCCTTTAGCAAAAAAAATTGTTGATTGGAGCGGAAGGTGCGAGACTCCTGCGGGAGTAGTGGGACAGCTGAGACCCCACAGGCGCTTTAGCGCCGAGGAGGCTCAGCGCCCACCCCGCGGAAAGCGAGCACCTGGAGCGCAAATCAACCTCTACTAACTACGTTCCTTTAGCAATAATGTTACAAAAACAGCCTATTAAAAGAAAACTTCTCTAGTTCTAGAGAAGTTATGAAGCCATATATTCGATCCACATCTCTTTAATTTGCTGTGATAATATCGGGGTATGTTTGATGATCCCTTTGCCCATAAATGAATCATTTAAAGCAGTTTGAATCGCTTCTACTGGTACAAGTGCGGCTATGTATAATAAAATAAACATGATAAGATAGACTTCTAAAAATCCAAGTATCCCGCCAGCCCAAACATTGAGCTGTTTCAGTACTGGCAAATTCGTTACAAAATCAAGCATACTGCCAATAATTTGGAGAATTATTTTTACAGCAATAAAAATCACGACATAGGCAATGGCGCGATAATAGGCTTCTTCAAGATTTGCTTGATCAAAAAGCATTTGAAAAGCAGAACGATCCCCAAAGCTTAAGTATGGCACCCAAAGTGTTAGTTTCGGAGCAAGCTTTTCATAATACATATTTGCAATGATGAATGCAATAATAAATCCTGTTAAATGGATTAATTGCAGGATAAAGCCTCTTTTTAGTCCAATGAAAAATCCAAAAACTAATATAATTAATATTGCGAGATCCAGCATGACTTATTCAGTCCTTTACTCTTTTTAATTCATTTTCAAGCTGTTCTATACGGTCTTTTGCTTTAATATAATCATTTACTGCGTTGACCGCTGTTAATACAGCTAGTTTGTTGCTGCCGAGGGAAGGATTCTTCGAGCTGATTTCACGCATCTTATCATCAACCATCGAGGCTACAAGACGTATATGGCTGGGGCTTTCGGTACCTATAATGATATACTGAATTCCATATATATCAACACTTGTACGGTTTTTTTGTACATCTGACAACATTCATGCCCCCCATTCTTAAGAATCCTACACAATATCATAACACGAACAGAAAAACGTGGGAAGTAGAAGCTTGTCAAAACTTAACAGACTATGTCAGGTTCTGCGACCGAAGATAAGTAGTAAACTATTTTACAAGGAATATGAGAAAACAGAAGGAGTGCTTTCATGAGCAATGTAGTTATCATAAAAAAATTGAACGAAATTGAGGAAATGAAAATATATTATCAAACTTATTTAACTGATAAATACCCACCTGGAAGTGTATTTGCAGCCAAAACACCCAGTTGTTCAATCACTGCTTATAAATCTGGAAAAGTCTTATTTCAAGGGGGAAACAGCACTGCAGAAGCAGCAAAATGGGGAGAGAGCCTTTCAGCTTCTAAACCAGCCCATACAGCAAAAAAGGCAAATACCCCAGGGTCCCACTTGCCAGAGAATTTCGAAACACTTTCTGTTGTTGGATCTGATGAAGTTGGTACAGGTGACTTCTTTGGTCCGATCACAGTTGTTGCAGCCTATGTGAAGAAGGAGCAGATTCCATTATTAAAAGAATTAGGTGTGAAGGATTCTAAAAACCTAAAGGATGAGCAAATCATACACATCGCAAAACAAATAAAGGATATTGTTCCATACAGCTTACTAACTTTACACAATGAAAAATATAATAAGATGCAGAAATCAGGAATGTCCCAAGGAAAACTGAAAGCCTTGCTTCATAATCAAGCAATCGGCCATGTACTTGGAAAAATTGCCCCTGATCAGCCTGATGCCATTTTAATCGACCAATTTGCAAAGGAAGAAATTTATTATCAATATCTTAAAAATGAAAAGATCATCCAAAGAAAGAATGTTTTTTTCAGTACAAAAGCAGAAGGTGTCCACCTCTCCGTTGCTGCGGCCTCCATTTTGGCTCGTTATGCATTTGTTAAGTATTTTGAAAGATTAAGTAAAGCAGCAGGCTTCACGCTTACAAAAGGAGCAGGATCTAAAGTTGATGAAGCAGCTGCACGGCTGATTCATGAAAAAGGAAAGGACGCACTGCCAGCATTTGTTAAACTGCATTTTGCCAACACAGAAAAAGCAATGAATATTTACGCCAAAAAATACAGATAAAAAGCAGCCGCTTTCGGCTGCCTTTTCATTGCTATCCTCTTAATACAGCTCCGGATTTCTCCTTCACTGCTTCTAATACTTTATCATGAGCCTTCACAACTTCTTCATCTGTTAACGTTCGTTCAGGATCAAAATATTTCAGAGAGAAAGCAATTGATTTCTTCCCTTCTTCCATGCGCTCACCCTCATATAAGTCAAACACATGAACCTCTTTCAATAATGTGCCGCCCGCTTCTTTAATAATGCTTTTCAGCTCACCAGCTGCTTTTTCCTTATCAACAACAAGGGCAATATCACGTGTAATTGATGGGAAGCGCGGAATCGCTACATATTGCAATGGTGGAACGTCCGCTTCTAAAATTGCCTTTAATGATAATTCGAAAACATATGTTTCTTTTAAATCATATTCTTTTTCTACTGTTGGATGTGTTTGACCGATAAAGCCGACAGATGTCCCTGATAAATAGATTTCTGCTGTTCTTCCAGGATGCATTCCTTCTTTTTCTGACTGACGGAATTCTACCGCACTAGTAACCCCAAGCTTTTCAAATAAGCCTTCAAGGATTCCTTTGACAACAAAGAAATCAACTGGCTTCTTTTCACCCTGCCATAGGTGGCTCTGCCAAAGGCCAGTTACTGCACCTGCAAGATGCTCTCGTTCTTCTGGTAATTCTTCCGAACCATTTGCCAAAAATACTGCGCCTGTTTCGTAAACCGCAAGACTATCATTTTGACGGGCAGTATTATACTTTAATACTTCGAGAAGCTGTGGAATGATGCTTAAACGCAGGACGCTGCGGTCTTCACTCATTGGCATCGCTAATCGAACAGGTTCACGCTTCTCAAGTGAGTATTGTCCTGCTTTTGATTCATTTGTTAAAGAGTAAGTTACTGCTTGATAAAGTCCAGCACCCTCTAGGTAATGACGAACCATTCTTCGTTTGCTTTGGTATGGAGTAAGATGGCCTGGTGTTGCTGATCCGATTGGAAGTGTGGATGCTAAATTATCATAGCCAAATAATCGGCCCACTTCTTCAATCAAGTCTTCTTCAATTGTAATATCTCCACGACGTGTCGGTACCGTAACAATGATCGCTCCATTGTCAGTGGCTGTTTCAAATTGAAGACGAGAAAATATATCCTCTACATCTTTCATACTTAAGTCTGTGCCAAGCACACGGTTAATTTTTTCTAAAGTAACAGAAACAACAGCTGGCTCAACTGATAGTGAATTAGCTTCGACAGAACCTTCCAGCACTTCACCCTCTGCATATTCAGCAAGAAGCTGTGCCGCTCTTTCTGCTGCTGCTCTTACTCGATTCGGATCTACACCCTTTTCATAGCGTGCGCTTGCTTCACTGCGTAATCCGTGATCTTTTGATGCCTTTCGAACAGGTCCTCCGATGAAATAAGCAGATTCTAAAAGGACATTCGTTGTATCTGCTTGAACCTCAGAATTTGCCCCACCCATTACTCCGGCAAGGGCAATTGGATTTTCCCCATTTGTAATGACTAAATGATCCGCAGTTAACTTGCGCTTCGCATCATCAAGTGTAACGATTTCCTCTCCAGCCTTTGCTCTGCGTACAAGGATTTCTTTTGAACCAAGACGGTCATAGTCAAAAGCATGTAGCGGCTGCCCATATTCAAGCAGGATGTAATTTGTAATATCAACAACATTATTATGCGGGCGAATGCCAGCTGCTGTTAATCTTGCCTGCATCCATAATGGAGAAGGACCAATTTTCACATTTTTAATCACTTTTGCCACATATAAAGGATTATCCTCTTTCGCATCGACAGTCACTTGAATATAATCGGTTGCTTTCTCTGAAGAGGTTTCAACTCCCGAAACAGGAAGCTTCACTTCTCTTCCTAAAATCGCTGCTACTTCATAAGCGACTCCAAGCATGCTTAAACAGTCTGCACGGTTTGGTGTTAAACCAAGCTCTAATACTTGGTCATCGCGGTGTAATTGCTCCAATGCATCAAGACCAACCTCAGTATCTTGAGGGAAATTATAAATCCCTTCTGCAAATTCCTTTGCAACAAGCTTGCTTTCAAAGCCTAATTCCTGCAGTGAACAAATCATCCCATGTGATTCTTCTCCACGAAGCTTGGCTTTTTTAATTTTGAAATTGCCAGGCAATACTGCTCCAACAGTGGCAACTGCTACTTTCTGCCCCTTATCGACGTTTGCTGCTCCACAGATAATTTGTACAGGTTCCTCTGCACCAATATCAACTAAGCATTTATTTAATTTATCAGCATTCGGATGCTGTTCTCTTTCTTGAACATAGCCAACGACCACACCGCTGATTCCTTCATTCAGCGTCTCTACGCCTTCAACTTCAATTCCGCTCTTCGTGATTTTTTCTGCTAATTCTTCAGGAGATACGCCGGATAAATCAACGTATTCCTGTAGCCATTTATATGAAACGTACATATTACATCCTCCTCAATATTGTCTTATTCATGGACTTGGAAATTATTTAAGAAACGAACATCATTTGTATAGAAATGGCGGATATCTTCTACGCCATATTTCAGCATAGCGATTCGTTCAACCCCCATACCAAATGCAAAGCCAGAGTATTTCTTCGAATCAAAACCTGACATTTCAAGTACATTCGGATGAACCATTCCCGAACCTAATATTTCGATCCATCCTGTTTTCTTGCAAATATTACAGCCTTTCCCTCCACACTTAAAGCATGATACATCTACTTCTACCGAAGGCTCTGTGAATGGGAAGAAGCTAGGACGCATCCGAATTTCTCGATCTTCACCAAATAATTTCTTCGCAAACACTTCTAATGTTCCTTTTAAATCTGTCATGCGAATATTTTCGCCTACAACAAGACCTTCAATTTGCATAAATTGATGTGAATGTGTGGCATCATCATTATCACGACGGAACACCTTTCCTGGACAAATAATTTTCACAGGACCCTTTCCATCATGCTTTTCCATCGTTCTTGCCTGTACTGGAGACGTTTGTGTACGAAGTAGCGTTTCTTCAGTAATATAGAACGAATCTTGCATGTCACGAGCTGGGTGATCCTTTGGTAAATTAAGCGCTTCAAAGTTATAATAGTCCTTTTCCACTTCTGGACCTTCAGCCACTGTGTAGCCCATTCCAATGAATAAATCTTCAATCTCTTCAATAATGCGTGTGAGCGGGTGATGATTCCCCGTTTTCACTGGTCGCCCTGGCAGTGTTACATCAATTGTTTCTGCAGCCAATTTTTCATGAACAGCTGCTTCCTCTAGATGCTTCTGCTTTTCTTCAATCCCTGAAGTAATCGCATCTCTTACTTCATTAGCAAGTGCGCCCATCATCGGACGTTCCTCAGCGGATAATTTCCCCATTCCTTTAAGTACTTCGGTAATTGGACCCTTTTTACCTAAATAAGATACACGGATATCATTTAGTTCCTTTAAATTAGCTGATTGGCTGACTTTTTCCAACGCTTCCGTTTGCAATTCTTTTAAACGTTCTTGCATCTGATACTCCTCCTTAAAATCCTGTTTTTTGGCAAAATAAAAAACCTCATCCTATAAAGGGACGAGGTTTTGGATTCGCGGTACCACCCTTTTTAACACAAAAGCAAAGTAAACAGCTTATGCATTCGCTTCATTCAGATAACGGCGACAAGCCGGTACATCTTTACATTGAAATAGCTATTCAATGGTCCCGATGTCAACTCTGGAGGTGAATATTCCTTTGCTTTCCCTTAAGAATGCTTTCAGTCTAGGCATTCTCTCCCTTTAAAGTTCTTTCGCAAACTACTTTTTCTCCGTCATTGTTTTATAAATATAATTTGCTGTTAATTATAGTATATTCTTCACATAGTTTCAAACTTTTCCTGAAAATATCGCGCCTATTTTTCACGTTGTAAATGGTACAGCAGGATCCCAGTTGCAACTGCGACATTTAACGATTCACTTTTTCCAAAAATCGGGATGTAGAGATTGGCCGTAGTTAAGCCTAATAAATCTTTATTTACACCACTGCCTTCATTTCCGACGATTAATGCAGATTTCCCTTGTCCCTGTATATCCGTGTATTCTTTGGCATTTTCTAAAGCCGTACCATATACAGGTATTTGAGCAGCTTTTAACTCATCAACCCATTCAAATAGATTCCCTCTAATGATTGGCAAATGAAAATGGCTGCCTTGGGCAGAGCGAAGTACTTTCGGATTGTAAATATCAACACTTCCCTCACCAACAATTACAGCATCCATTCCTGCCGCATCTGCGGTTCGAATCATTGTTCCTAAATTTCCTGGATCTTGAACAGCATCCACTAATAAAAATCTTTCTCCTCTGGCGATGTCAGAACTCGCTTCCCGCTGGCGGCATACGGCAAGCACCCCTTGAGGCGCCTCTGTATCAGAAAGCCCATCAATAATTTCATCTGTAACCATCGTGACAGGAGTGGAACCGTAATCCCAGCTAGGAGGCAAGTTTTTCTTCTCACTAATAATGATTTCGATTATTTGATCCCCTATCAGCGCTTCTTCTACAAGGTGAAAGCCTTCCACTAAAAATAGGTTCGTTTTGTCACGTTCTTTTTTTGTTAGTAGTTTTTTCCATTGTTTTACTTGAGGATTATTGGCAGAGTGAATATACTTCAACACTGTTCCTCCTTTACTTTTCTCAGGTTACACCATTATATCCTAAATAAAATACATAATAAATTCAAAAATAGAAAACATAATATCGAAATGATTAAAAATAAGGAGTGTGTGAAATGAACTTGAACTTACGCAACGCTATCATACACAATGTAACTGGCAATTCACAAGATGAGCTAAAAGATACAATCGTAGACGCAATTCAAAACGGAGAAGAAAAGATGCTTCCTGGGCTCGGAGTATTGTTTGAAGTCATTTGGAATCATTCTTCAGAACAGGACAAGCAGGAAATGCTGCAAACGCTGGAAAGTGGTTTGAAATAAGTTCGAGATAGCGGCTGAATGGCCGCTTTTTTATTTATACAAAAGTTATGAAATATACTCTAAACTGATTATTCGAATGATTACTTAAGACAGGTTGTTTGATATAATTATGAAAAAAAGGGGGTTTTTTTTGGTGAGCGCATTACGAGATAATTTAAAAAAAGAACTACATTCAATCACTGATAATGTAGATACAGAAACCTTACAAAAAATATTAGAAACAGTTAGACATGAATTAAGTAAAGGAAGGGAAAAAAATATTCCGGAGGCTAAGCCAACAAAAGAAGAACAGAAGGCAATTACTGAAGCCAATGAGAGGATCACTAAGGGTAATTTCGATACTTTAGAAGAATTCTTGAAGGAAGTTGAGGGTAAAGAATAATGTATGAATTAATAATCGATAAAAAGATCACAAAATTTACAATTAAACAGGACAAGCCTACCCAAAAACGGATAAAAGATGGACGTAAGCTGATAAATTAGTTAAAACATCAGTATTTTTACCTAAACTCAATACCTCTATAAAATACCCACAATTGTTCACTCCAACCAAAATATCTTCCAACACTTATTGCAGACCTATAGAGAAAGATACTCCAGGGAATCCTAGAGTCCTGGAGTATCTTCGACCCTTATTCAAATGTAATTCTATTAACTGTTTCGCGATCTAGGCGTTTGATTACTTCAGCAATCAGTTTTACTGCATTCTCATAATCATCACGGTGAAGCATTGCTGCGTGTGAATGGATGTAGCGTGTGGCAATGGTAATCGAAAGGGCTGGAACTCCGTTATGTGTCAAATGGATGGCACCAGAATCAGTTCCGCCACCAGGCACAGAATCAAACTGATATGGAATATTCAATTCATCAGCTGTATCAGTCACGAGGTCACGCAATCCTTTATGAGAAACCATTGACGCGTCATAAAGAATGATTTGTGGACCTTTGCCCATTTTGCTAAGGGCTTCTTTTTCGGTAATTCCTGGTGTATCCCCTGCGATACCTACATCTACTCCGAAAGCAATATCCGGCTCAATTTTTTGTGCGGATGTACGTGCCCCACGAAGACCCACTTCTTCTTGCACTGTGCCTACACCATAAACAACATTCGGATGATCAGCATCCTTCAGTTCTTTTAACACATCAATAGCAATTGCACAGCCGATGCGGTTATCCCATGCTTTTGCTAAAAGCATTTTCTCGTTATTCATCACTGTAAATTCGAAATAAGGAACGACCATGTCGCCTGGCTTAACTCCCCATCCTTGTGCTTCTTCACGGCTTGATGCACCGATATCGATGAACATATCTTTAATATCTACCGGCTTTTTGCGTGCTTCAGGAGAAAGGATATGCGGTGGCTTTGAACCAATAACACCAGTTACATTCCCTTTGTTCGTTACGATCGTTACACGCTGAGCAAGCATAACTTGAGACCACCAGCCTCCTACTGTTTGGAAACGAAGAAAGCCTTTGTCATCAATATTCGTAATCATGAAGCCAACTTCATCTAAATGGCCCGCAACCATAATTTTCGGGCCGCCTTCTTTTCCTGTCTTTTTCGCAATTAGACTTCCTAGACCATCTGTTGTTACTTCATCTGCATACTCGCTTATGTATTTCTTCATTACTTCACGCGGTTCGCGCTCATTACCAGGAATTCCATTTGCGTCTGTTAATTCCTTCAGCATTGTTAATGTGGCATCTAATTTTGTCATTCCTTCGACTCCCTTAATATTAATATATTCGTTTTCATTATACAAAACACATCAAATAATTGAAAGAATTATCAAACAAGCAACCTTCGTTTTCATGTGAGGCTGCTTTAATCTTTAGATCCAAAATTTTCCCATTAACTTCCGTAACACAGATATTCTTTGCGAATTTAGCAAACTTAATTACATGCTTTGAAAAATATTATTCCGCCTTTCAACTATTTTACAGTTGATCTAGTTATGGGCAAATGAGTCCACCATACTGCAGATTTTCTGACAGATTCTTATTCAGTACCCTTGCTGCTGTCTTTCATAATTCACTTCATTTTTATCTATGTACGCCTGCTCGGTCTCCTCAGAACTAAATCCTAGTAGCTCGCCTAAATGTAAATAGGCACACACTAACGCTTTAAAATCATGCACAGATCTACTTGTTCTAAATTTGCTTATCTGGTCAAAAATTAATAAAAATTGATCATTTACTGATTCCGCTTTAAGTAAATCTGTCCGATAATCTTCTTCCTGATCAAAGCCGCACTCCAGCCCAAGCGATAAAATAAAATGTACTCCATCAACATACTCTTCTAATATGATTGGCTTTGGTGAAGACTCCTTTAAACTCCAAAATTTAAAACACCGAGTTTCATTCGCCAACTCTCCTAATTCAACTAGCAAAGCTAGGATTTTCCGATCAAACAAATCTTCCTTTTCTAATTGATGCTTGCTTTCGATATGTTGATCAAGACCCTTTTGCATCATAAACAATTTTTGATAATTCATAAGTCACCATCCTAATTTTCAGCCCATCCGTTTAACATTTGCTTAATGGGATATAAAAAATTATAACAAATTACAAAAAAGATGAAACTTTTTTGAGACATATCCGTAAGTAAAGGAAAATACATTGGAGGGCTCTTTATGATGTGGTTTATCCGCTTCCTGTTATTTGCACTTATTATCTTTCTCATATATAGCACAATCAAATATTTGCTAAATCCAAAACGCAAGCTTGAACTTGCCCATGAGCAGAAGCGATATTACTTTCTGGACGATCAGGATAATGTCCGAAAAAATTTCCTCATTACCTATAAGGGAGTATTATTTGAAGGGGAGAAGTATTTAGGCACTACTGAAAATGCCTTTGAGGTAATTTCTATCTTTATTTGGCCACGAAGCATAGCTTCTCTAAAGGGTATGGTTCGGGAAGATTTACAATTTATTGAAAGAAAAGTAAGTGAACAATATCCAAATGCAAAAATCGATTGGAAAAGTCCACTTAAGGAATTTATGGAAAAAGGCAATTCACCCACTACACCATTTGGTGACCTTATTTAAAACGTTCGGTACTTATCCCGAACGTTTTTTCTTATACCGTTTTAAAAAATTCTCGCCACTTAATGATTGTCACTTTTTCCCGTAAAATGAAAACAAGAACCCCTAGTGAGAATAAAATGATAAGGATCATAGAAGGAGTAAATCGGCTAATAAATTCCCCAAATACTGTATAAAAAACAGCCAGTGGCAAATTTGTGATCCATGAATTTTTCAAGTAATCTTTGAAGCTTTTATTTCTCTCTATTAAACAAAAGTTTAATAGATGATAATGAACAAATGGGATTAGCTTTAGTACACTAATTTGACCGACTGTTAGATTTCGGTATTCACCGAACCAACGCTTCTTTAATCTAGAGAGCTTATCATGTGTTTTGGGCATTTTGCTAATAAGAAAATAGAAAAAAACACTGCTAAGCACTAAACCAATCATTGAAAAGACACTTCCAAAGAAACTCCCAAATAGGACCCCGCCTGCTATGCAAACTAAAGAAACTGGTATAAATAGAAATTGTCTTAGAATATGAAACAATATGAAGGCAATTGGTGCTAAAATCCCGGCCGTTTCCACCATTACAAACAGCATTGCTAATTGGTCATTCATCATGCCTCACCTCTTTTAGCTGTTTTCCAGTGTCTCTTACAGCTTATTGAAGAATTGTGCTGGTTATGACAAATGATTAAGGAGGTACTGGCCAAGAATGACCTCAATAAGCGCAAGGACAGGTAAACCTATTTTAAACTGAAGATGCTTTGTTTTGTGCCTGAAGGTTTGCATGGCAATCGTCATTCCTAAAGCGCCAAAGAATATTGCAATGAGCCATAGTGTTTTTTCACTTATGCGATACTCGTTCTTTCTCGCCTTTGTCTTATCAGCTTTCATGATGTAATAGCCAATTATATTCATGATAATAAAGAAAATCATTATTACAGTTTCCATACTCATCCTCCCTTTTCTTTATCTAAGCTTAACTTTTTATTATGGAAAAAGCCATTCCCCCTAGAGAGAATGGCTTTTATATCGTCAAGCTTCATCGGCTAGACCCTCGAGTCAAAAGCCGCTTTCACTTTTTTTATTGTCTAGCTCCAGCGCCTAGCCCCTCGAGGTCATAAGCCAATCCGACAAGAAGGTTAGAGTACAACCTTCATGCCGGCTCGTCTTATGCTTGTCGGGGCTGAACAAGGCGCTTCCGCTTTTATTACTTGCTTAAGTTTTGCTTAGCAACTGTTGCTAATTCTGCAAATGCTTTTTCGTCAGCAACTGCTAATTCTGCAAGCATTTTGCGGTTTACTTCGATACCAGCAAGCTTTAAACCGTGCATTAAACGGCTATAAGAAAGACCGTTCATACGAGCTGCTGCGTTGATACGAGTAACCCATAGTTTGCGGAAGTCGCGCTTTTTCTGACGACGATCGCGGTATGCATACATTAATGATTTCATTACCTGTTGGTTAGCAACTTTATATAATGTATGTTTTGAACCATAATAACCTTTAGCTAATTTAAGAACTTTTTTACGACGTTTGCGAGTAACTGTACCGCCTTTTACACGTGGCATATGATTTCCCTCCTAATTTCGAGATATTACTTAAGATTTACTAGTAAGTTACGGATGCGTTTGTAATCGCCTGAAGAAACAAGAGTTCCTTTGCGAAGCTTACGCTTTTGTTTTTGAGATTTATTAGCGAACATATGGCTTCTGTAAGCATGTGAACGCTTAAGTTTACCAGATCCTGTTCTTTTGAAACGCTTGGCAGCGCCGCGGTGAGTTTTCATTTTTGGCATTTGGAATTCCTCCTCTTACTTGTCGTTGTTTTTAGGTGCTAAGACCATAAACATGCTTCTGCCGTCCATTTTTGGATGTGATTCTACTATTCCAACTTCATTGCAGCTTTGAGCAAAACGAATTAAAACACGTTGGCCGATTTCTTTATGCGTGATGGCACGTCCTTTAAATCGAATGGATGCTTTAACTTTATCGCCTTTTTCAAGGAATTTAATTGCATTACGAAGTTTTGTATTAAAATCATGTTCATCAATTGTCGGGCTAAGACGAACTTCTTTAAGGCTAATAACCTTTTGGTTTTTACGCGCTTCTTTCTCTTTCTTCTGCTGTTCGAATTTGAACTTTCCGTAGTCCATGATACGGCCAACAGGAGGTTTCGCATTCGGTGCAACCAGAACAAGGTCAAGATTTACACGAGCAGCTATTTCAAGTGCTTCGATTTTTGATTTAATTCCCAATTGCTCGCCGTTTTGGTCAATGAGACGAACTTCGCGGGCACGAATACCTTCGTTTAACAACATATCTTTGCTAATAGTTAGACACCTCCAAGGTTTAATGCGAACACAATGTTTGGGTCAAGAATGGCGCTCTTCCAACGAATCTACACCGGACCAAACGAAAGTCGCAAGTAATACATTACATTCCCGCTCAATTGAGGAGCAGATTTGTTTTTTTTGCAAATAAAAAAGTGTGGATGATAACACCCACACTTTACGGACAAATTCAAACAAAAAATGTTCACGTAATACCTGTTAACAGCTCACTTTTGCGTCAATCAGGTGAGAAGCGGGTGCTTCTTCTTTTCCTCAAACTGTATTCAATTACCTTAGTTACTATATCACAAAGAAGTCTAACGTGTCAAACGAATCATTATTACAGCAACGAATTGAATTATAACAACAGAATGAAGATCATGCAATAGATTTTTTGATATTTATTATGGAACATCATTCCTAAAATGTTAAACTCACATTTTATTTTGCGGAAATCCTGAGTTATTTTGCAGGATTTCCATATTATTCACAATCGGATTTCCCCCGCAGTATCGGGTCTGATTAACGTCTTACTTCTGCTTTCAATCCCGCTGTAAAATCTTCAAATGACACTGTTTCTGATTTCTGTTCGCCATATTTACGGACATTGACAGCTTTTTCTGCTACTTCATTATCGCCAACTACTAGCATATAAGGGATCTTCTGCATTTGAGCTTCACGGATTTTATAACCAATTTTCTCGTTACGATTATCAAGCTCGACGCGGAAGCCTTCTGCTTGTAATTGCTCCTGAACCTGCTTCGCATAGTCAAAATGAATTTCTGGTGAAACTGGGATTACTTGCACTTGAACTGGTGCAAGCCATGTTGGGAACGCGCCTTTATATTCTTCAATCAAGAAGGCTACAAATCGCTCCATTGTTGAAACAACACCACGATGGATAACAACCGGACGATGCTGCTTCCCGTCTTCACCAACATATGTTAAATCAAAGCGTTCCGGCTGTAAGAAGTCAAGCTGAACAGTTGATAAAGTTTCCTCTTTGCCTAAAGCTGTTTTCACTTGGACATCTAATTTCGGACCATAGAATGCAGCTTCCCCTTCAGCTTCGTAATATTCCACACCTAATTCATCCATTGCTTCTTTTAACATCGATTGTGCCTTTTCCCACATCATGTCATCATCAAAGTATTTCTCTGTATCAGCAGGATCACGATAAGATAGGCGGAAAGAATAATTATTTAAATCAAAGTCCTTATACACGTCAAGAATTAAATGAACAACTCGCTTAAATTCATCTTTAATTTGGTCAGGGCGGACGAAGATATGAGCATCATTTAACGTCATTCCACGTACACGTTGAAGTCCTGATAATGCTCCTGACATTTCATAGCGATGCATCGTTCCAAGCTCCGCAATCCGAATTGGAAGCTCACGATAGCTGTGGATACTGTTTTTGTATACCATCATATGATGCGGACAGTTCATTGGACGAAGGACAAGCTGTTCATTGTCCATATCCATAACAGGGAACATGTCCTCTTGATAGTGACCCCAGTGACCTGAAGTTTTGTATAATTCCACACTTCCTAGCACAGGAGTGTATACATGGCTGTAACCAAGGCGTTCTTCCTTATCAACAATATATCTTTCAACAATGCGACGAATAGTAGCACCTTTAGGAAGCCACAGCGGCAATCCTTGACCGACTAATTGCGAATTTGTGAATAGGCTTAATTCCTTCCCAATTTTACGGTGGTCACGTTCTTTTGCTTCTTCAAGCAGGCGTAAATGCTCAGCTAAATCTTCTTTTTTGAAAAAGGCTGTTCCATAGATGCGCTGAAGCATTTTATTATCGCTATTTCCACGCCAGTAAGCACCTGCAATGCTTAATAGTTTAATTTCCTTCAGCTTGCCAGTAGAAGGCACATGGACACCACGGCAAAGGTCAATGAACTCCCCTTGCTGATAAAGTGTAACCGTTTCATCGGCTGGAATTGCTTCGATTAGCTCAAGCTTGTATTCATCATCCATTTCCTTGAAAAGCTGTACCGCTTCGTCACGGCTCACTTCTTTACGGATAATCTCAATGTTTTCATTAATGATTTTCTTCATTTCTTTTTCAATTAGTGGCAGATCTTCAGGTGTTAATGATTGTTCAAGATCCATATCATAGTAAAATCCACCTTCAATTACAGGGCCGACACCAAGCTTAACATCTTTGTATAAGCGCTTAATTGCCTGAGCCATTAAGTGGGCAGAGCTATGACGAAGGATTTCTAATGCTTCTTTACTGTCTTGTGTAATAATTTCTATTGTTCCATCTTCCTCAATTGGACGGCGCAGATCATACATTTGCCCGTTGAATTTACCAGCAAGTGATTTCTTCTTCAGTCCAGGACTAATGGAAGCAGCTATCTCCTCTGTTGTCGATCCTTTAGGAAACTCCTTTACTGCGCCATCTGGGAATGAAACTTTAACAACTTCTGACATCGTTATTTCCTCCTAAATTATAAAGTGGAAGCGTCTCGCCTAGCCTCAGGCATAGCATTAGACAAGCCTCCCCGAAAGGTGTACTTTACCTTTCTGGGGGGATTGGCTTATGACTCGAAGGGCTAGACGCTGGAACTAGATTCAAAACTTGCTCCTAAGACGCCAACTAACTAATAATGCAAATAAAACAAAAAACCCGTCCCTATAAAAAGGGACGAGTTATTATACACACGTGGTTCCACCCTACTTCTCATTTCATAAATACGCAAGAAATGACTTGTAGCAAGATAACGGCTTGTTCCGTCAACCCATACTATTTTGGCAAATGGCAGGCTGCGAATCTCTTCGTCAGCTGCACTCAAGCAAAAGTTCAAGGTTGAAGTTCAGAGGTGGTAAGCATTCTAATCGTGTTAGGAAGGTTTCAGCCGTGCCTTCCCTCTCTATAAACCGTCATTACGAATACCCTTGTCCTCATCATTACAATTACTAATTATCTTAATATGTACTGTATTATAGTTCGTTAATATTAGGAATGCAAGGGCTCTTATTAGATTTTTTCGTCGGCGATAAAAGAAAACTGCCGTTTACTATTATAAAATACAGCAATCGAATTAAGAATGAGTCTTTCTTCGAAAATGTTTTGAATCGTTCGGACAAGCGGCTGGTCAATTTCTTCTGAATACAGATAAATGGCAGATGGCGCAATTGAAAGCAATGGAGCAATCGTAACGGAATCCACATACACAGGGTGATTAAATAAAAGCTTTCGATCAATCATCCTTGTAAGGTCCGGACGCTTTATTTCATAGAAATGCTCATCAAAAAAATGAACCCCATCATCAAGAAGCAAATGAATTTGATTAAGCTTTGCATCTCTTCCAGATAAAAAATCTCTTAACGTTTGAATAAACATCTGATATTCCTGTTCCATTTTGTATTCGTCGATAGATATCTCCACATACTTGGCCAATTGATTCATTAGTGGACGCATCCGAAATTTCACAAAGGAATCAAAGGAGAACGCAATATTCTCTTGGAAAATCTGACTAATCGTTGCCTTTAAATCCCTTTCTACATCCAACTCACTTACAAATGCCGCTAGATCCTCCCGGTTTCCCTCAAGAATGGAATGGATGATCTCAAGAATTTGCTGCTGTTCTTCTACATCTTGATAGTAATAATGATCTGCTAAGATTCGACGAAACCAATTATCTTGTTTACTTTTTACAATAAACTGATAAAAAGCTTCTTGTATGATCGCCAAATGCTCCTTCATATTTGGCTTAATATTAATTTTAACTATATGTTGATCTTCAAATTGAAGAATATTTTTATTGGATAATGCAGAAGACGCCAGAAATAGTTGCAGATATCCATAGAAATCTGTTGCATCTTCATTCTTTTGGAAAATGATTTCGATCAACCAAATCCCCCCTTTTGTAAAATCTTTGTTTTAAATGTATATGGGGAACTTGGACAAAATAGAAGTCATTTATAAAAAGCTGCCAGAATATGCTCTGACAGCTTTCTCTTTAAAATATTATACCCTGCGATTAGGACCTTCTACTAAAACTGGCTCAGCTAAATATTTGATCCGCTCCATGATTCTTCTTGCTTTCATCTTTTCTTCTTCACCGCGCTGGCTGTAAGATAAATGATGCTCCAGCTCTTGAAAATCAAAGTTCGACGTAAAAAAGGTCGGCAGTCTTTCTAGCATCCTGAACTGAAGGATAGGACCTATTACCTCATCCCTTGTCCAGCTGGACATTGTTTCAGCCCCAATATCGTCAAACATCAAAACAGGCACCTTTTTGATTGCGGAAATTTTGTCATTTAAGGTTGAATCGGCAATCGAGCTTTTCATTTCCCTTAATAATTCAGGAACATATACAATCATCGAGGATACCTTTTTATTGGCTAGTGCATTTGCAATTGCACCTAATAAATAGGATTTGCCGACACCAAATTTCCCGTAAAAATAAAGTCCTTTTTGATTAGAGCCCACTTTATAATTCATCAGAAAGGAAGCTGCTTTTTGGACAGCATCAATTCGATCGTCATCCGCATAAATAGAGTCAAAGGAAGCATGCAGGATATCACTTGGTACATACAAACTTTGAATCAGTTTTTCATTTCTTCGCTTTTCATCATCCATCACTTTTCGGGGGCATTTTTCATAATGAAGGTCGATGCTTCCCCTTTGAATGACGAGCTTAGGATGATAGCCCTTCATCACATTTTGACAGTCCGCTAAGCTCGAACACCGGTTGCATTCCTTACTCTGCTGCGCGTAATCATAAAGCTTCATTAAGCTTTTATTTACCATATCATCTGTTAATTCGTCCTCATGACTTTTAAGAAATTCTTGTACATCAGGATTATTCAATGTTTCCCTGCGCTGCATCTCATACCTTTTTTGAAAGTCTGCCTTCCCAGCCAGCCGTTTCAATGTATCGTTGATTTTCTCCATTTATTCAGTCCCCTCCCCAGAACGCAACTTTTTCAATGTTTCCTCTAATTCTCGTTTTTTCAATTTAAGCTCTTCCTCATCCTTTTTCTTGCTCGCTGGTTGAGGTTTTTCCTTATCATCAAACCAATCAGGTAGCATTTCGGTACGAATTGGTTTTCTCTTTCCAGTAGCTTTCGCCGTTTTCGGGGCCTTTTTACCTTCAGCCCATTCCATATATTGTTTATGTTCATTTTTAGCTAAAACCATCGCCTCATTAGACGTGGTGATCTTCTTTCTTGCCCAATGACTAGCAATTTTCTCAACATACGCTTTTGTCAACTTCATATCTGACTTTAGCATAACATACTGGATCAACACATTTACAACTCCGGGCAATAACTTCTGCTGGAACATCACATCTTCAATAATCTGCAAATCCGATTTAGAAGGCTCTGCACCTCCAGAAATATCCTTCAGCAGCTGTCTTGGAGATGTCGTCTCTAAATACCGAAGTAATTCTTCTTCTTTCGTTGCTGGTTCCTTTTTTTGTGTCTGGTGTACAGCAGGCTGTGTTCGATCAACAAGGGATGGGAGCTGATCATAATTTTGGAACTGATACCAGTCTCTCGCAGACTTTCTCAGTTCTTCTATATTAATTTCGTTATCTTCTGTTAGTGCACTAATAACGATATTTTTCATTTGAATTGGATCAATCCCATACAAAAAGGCAAGATTGCTAATCGCATTTTTCACCTTATTTGTCAGTGCTTTTTTGGGAACAAGTGACTCATTTAACCCAGCCAAAAGGAGATCAAAATTAAAAAGGGCAGAATGAATTTGAATACTTCCTTGATCATTTCTTCCAATGAACAACTGTTCATCCTCTGGCTGCATCATTTGTTCAGTGTCTGAATCAATCGCAATGGATTCTTGGTGACCTGACATATATACATCATGGAAGGACTTAGTCACCTCTTTATACTCTTCCTTCGATTGAACATTCTTCTCTGAAAAGAAACGCTTTAATCTTGAATATTGGTTTTTTCCTACTTTTCTATACAAATAAATATTGAGCATCCCATCTAAAAAGAATTGCTCTGGTGTTAATGGCGGATTCAACTCATAAATAAATGCTCTAGATTCCTCATCCTTTTTTTCATATACTTTTAGAAGGCCCATCCCTTCAAGTTTAATTCTCGCACGATAGATTTTTTCCAAATTCATATCCATAAAATTCATTAAACTGTGATGAGAGTTTGTTCTCGACCATAATCGGTTCTCTTCTAGCTCTGCCCACAATGTCATATACAAACTAAAACAAGTTGCGCCAATTAAAGGCTGATACAAAAAGGTTAGTACTTTCCGGTCATATTCATGCATCAGCCCGCTAGCAGCCACTGTATATCTGTCTATCGGAAGCATTTCCTGCCAATGCTGGGCCATAATTATCAACCTTTCTAGTTTGATCTAAAAACTGTTTTCGCGAACATTGTTACTAATTAGTCAGACCAGTCATTTATTTTTCCTAACATAAAAGAGCCAAAGAAGGTCTTCAGCTCAGGTAAAATTTACTGCTCTTTCTTAATCAATTCCTTCAGTTCTTCGATAAATACATTGATATCTTTAAATTGCCTGTATACCGAAGCGAATCTCACATAGGCTACATCGTCAATTTTGGCTAGTCTGTCCATAACCATTTCGCCAACAGCTTCACTTTTGATTTCAGACACACCGTTGCTGCGAAGTTCCTTTTCCACACTAGATGTAATTTCTTCTAGTTCTTTTAATGCAACAGGCCGTTTTTCACATGCTTTAATAAGCCCCCGCAAGATCTTATCACGGCTAAATTCTTCCCTTGTTCCTTCCTTTTTAACAACTATGAGTGGAATTTCTTCGACCTTCTCAAAGGTTGTAAAGCGGTATGCACAGCTCTCACATTCTCTTCTTCGGCGAATGGACCTGTAATCATCAACTGGTCGGGAGTCGAGAACACGGGTATTGTTACTTTGACATGAAGGACATTTCATAATATCAGCTCCGAATCCTATTCGATCATATATGTAGATACTTTTATTGTACTATTTTTTATGAAAAACCCCAACAGTATAATCGAGACAAAATGAAAAGCGCAGGCGACTGTTCTAGACAAAATAAAAAGAGGTGCATAGTATACACCTCTTGAGTTTCACATTATAGAATGTTAGATTGCTTAACTTGAACAGGACCCATACCACGAGGAATCTCAATATTCTCACATGTCTCTGCTCCTAGTGCTTCTGCAATATAATTCGCAGCAATGCTAGGGTCAAGATCACCACATGTATATACATCAATACTTGCATATCCATGTTCTGGGAAGCTGTGAATCGTTAAATGTGATTCGGAGATAATTACAACCCCACTCACACCTTGTGGCGCAAATTTATGAAAAGCAACCTCACGGATTTCAGCACCTGACTTTAAAGCTGCACCTACGAAAGTTCTCTCAATAAAATCCATATTATTTAACTTTTCAAAATCGCATCCCCATAACTCAGAGATAACATGACGACCCATTGTTTCCATATTCAAATTTCCCCCTTTAACAATAATAATGAATTTCTAAGTTTCCAATGGTTCACAACTACCACGGGGGAAAGTTAGTCCAGAGAGGTCCTAACCCTTTAAGTAGCTATTATAACCAAAATTTAAGAAGTTCACGAGGACTAGTATACTTTGTTTACTTTCTTTTTGCAATATAAGCTTTTAAAAAAATTTGATAATGGGGATCTGCTCCTCTGTTTCTTTCCATTCACCCATTTTATTAGAAGTCATTAAAAATGTACTTAAACCAACAGCAAATAGGCTTGCCAATGAAACGGCAAGCCTTAAATATGCAGTAAAATCGATTATTTAGTTGGCAACTTTTACAAATGATGAGCGTGAAAGTTCATGAGCTACATATTTCGTTAAGTCAACAACGCGGCAAGAATAGCCCCACTCATTATCATACCATGCTAAAACCTTTACTTTATTGGATCCGATGACCATTGTTGATAATCCATCAATAATGGCAGAGTGTTCGTTTGTATTGAAATCGATGGATACTAGAGGTTCGTCAGTAATAGCTACTATACCATTCATTGAACCTTTTGCAGCAGCTTCAAATGCCTCATTAATTTGATCAATTGTTACGTCTGATTTAAGATCAACAACTAAGTCAACAAGTGACACGTTTGGTGTTGGTACGCGTAACGCCATTCCGTGCAGCTTTCCTTTTAAATGTGGGAGCACTAATGACAAGGCTTTCGCTGCTCCAGTTGAAGTCGGAATAATAGATTGGGCACATGATCGAGCACGGCGCAAATCCTTATGTGGATTGTCAATATTATTCTGATCATTTGTGTACGCATGAATGGTTGTCATTAATCCATTCTCAATTCCAAACTGTTCATCAAGTACCTTCACAACAGGTGCTAAACAATTCGTTGTACAAGAAGCATTAGAAATGACATCATGTTCTTCGATATTTAATGCGCTTTCATTTACACCCATAACAATTGTTACATCTTCATTTTTCCCAGGTGCTGTTAAGATAACCTTTTTCGCTCCTGCTTCTAAATGAAGAGCTGCCTTATCGCGGGAATTAAACTTCCCTGTAGCTTCAATAACAATATCAATTCCTAATTCCGTCCATGGAAGCTCCAACGGGTTACGATTGCTCAATAACTGAACTCTCTTCCCATTTACAATAATAGCTCCATCCTCAGGAATGACTTCCCCTTCAAATTTCCCATGATTGGTATCATATTTAATTAAGTGGGCCAAAGTTTCAGCTGGATAGCTTGCATTTATGGCAACCACATCAAGTTTGTCATCAAGAATGGCTTTTCTAAATACCATTCGTCCAATTCTCCCAAAACCATTAATCGCAATTTTCGCCTTCATATTACGGCTCCCTCCACATTAATGTTATACTCTTAATGTTAATTGATGTAATTAGTATAACATATTTGTGCATGTTTGTGATGATTAAAATGTGGAATTTGGATGTTTTATTATTCTGTCAATTCAAGTGTGCTACGAAGAAATAATAATTGCTGGAGAGCATATAAATCGAATGTGTTTCATTGGGGAATTTCAAACGTAGAATATATTCGGAGATATGGGATAGATGTACATGTAAGGACGAGAGAACTGTCTCATGAAAGAGGGCTATGGGACAAAATTGGAAAGCCAGAATGTATAATGTCCCATTGAATGGCCCTATGAGACAAATCTTCTGGAAAAAGCATAAATTTGTCCCATTGAACAGCTCAATAGGACAAAAGTAAAAAATTCAACAAAAAACTGTCCCATAGAATATTTCTCTACGGGACAGTCAGCATTTTTATATCGCTTTCCAATTACTAAGAATATTTAAAAGCTGTTTTTTTGTTTCCTCGATTGTTCCATTATTATTAATCACAGCATCCGCTAATTGGATTTTCTCTTTTAGGGGCATCTGAGAACGGACTCTTGCAAGAGCATCCGCTTTTGAAAGCTGATTACGATTCATTAGTCGCTCCAATTGAATCGTTTCGTCCACATACACGACAATTGTTTTGTCAACCATTGATGTGAGTTTACTCTCAAAAAGAAGAGGAATATCCATGATAACTAATTCCTCTCCTTTATCAATTGCCTCTTCCTTTTTCATGAGCATTCTTTTTCGGACGGCCGGATGGACAATACTATTTAACTTTAAACGCTGGTCCTGATTATGAAATATAACTGATCCTAATTTCTCCCGGTTAATCGATCCATCTTCAAGCAAAATTTGTTCACCGAAGTGGCTGACAATTTCATTATATGCTTCTTCCCCTTTTTCTACGGCTAGGCGTGCTTCAAGATCTGCATCAATAACTGTTATTCCTTTTTCGATCAAAATAGAGGAAACCGTGCTTTTCCCGCTAGCAATTCCTCCCGTTAAACCAACAATAATAGACATTAGCTAAATCTCCCAAACCTCTAAATTTTCCAAATTCCTATTAAAATCAACAGTACGCCTGGAATGAATGAACACTTTTGAACCCAACTGCTGTTGGAAAAAAAAGACCCCACCTTCAATCCCATAAACACAAATAATGAACTCATAATCGCCACAGCCAATGCTAAATAATATGGGGAATATCCTAGCATAGCCGCTCCAACTCCTGCTCCAAAGGCATCCAAGGATAAGGCAACACCAAGCATCAATGCTTCAATTCCGGTAATTGTCCCCGATTTATCAAAATCAGCCGACATCGGCTTTTGCAAAATATTAATCACAAGACCTAGTGATTTTATTTCAAAATTAACAATCGTCTTCTCATGTGGAAGAACATCTTTAGCCTTTTCGGGACGAAAAAATTGATATAAAACCCATGCCCCAAGACAAATTAGAATGATTCCACCTAATCTTTCCGCAAAGGAAGGCGATAAAAATTGAGTAGAAATACGGCCAATCATCATTGCAAGCATTAAAGCAATGGCTGAACAACAGGCGATTATGCCAATTGATTTTAAAGGAATATGCATTTTTCTTATACCATAAGTTAATCCGACACTAAAACTGTCAAGACTCACTGCAAAGGCTAATATTAAAAGGGTAACTAATTGCATCACTTGGATCGGACTCCTCCCTTACAATCGCTAAGATAGTATATGGAAGAAGCCTATCCAGTGTTATTAGAATAGCGGAAGCGCCTTGCTCACCCCCGACAAGCACAAGACAAACTGGATGGAAGGTTGCTCTTTAACCTTCTAGCCAGTTTGGCTTATGACCTCGAGCCCCTAGTCGCTGCAGCTGGACATTGAAAAGCGGAAGCGCCTTGCTCACCTGATTCCTATTTGAAAATTATTTCACTTGGCATGTTGGACAAAAGACGGTTCCGCGTCCTCCTGAGACAATTCTTTCAAGTAAGCTTCCGCAAACCTTACAATCTTCCCCTTTTCTGCCATAGACAAAGAGTTCCAGTTGAAACATACCGATTTGTCCTTGGGAGTTTACGTACGAACGGATCGTACTCCCTCCTTTTTCAACAGCTTCTGATAAGGTATCTGAAATTTCCTTATGGAGTCTAGCTATTTCACCTTTTGTTAAGCTGTCGGCTGCTCTTTCCGGATGGATTCCCGAGCGGAACAATGCTTCATCAACATAAATATTCCCGAGACCTACGACTACTTTTTGATCAAGCAAAACAGCTTTGATATTTCTTTTTGTTTTTGCAAGCTTTGAGGCTAATGCTTCGATTGTAAAATCCTCTGAAAATGGCTCCGGCCCTAAATGAGATAAGGGAAGGGTGTCGAATTCCTGTCCTTTTGCGTAAAGATGCATTGTGCCAAATTTCCGAACATCCTTGTAACGCAATTCGGTCCCATCAGTAAAATGAAAAATGACATGAGTATGCTTATCCACTGGCTCATCTTTATTAAAGACACCATACTTCCCCTCCATTCTCAAATGAGAAACAAGGGCATAATCATTCGTATATAGGATAAGAAATTTCCCTCGCCGGCCAATATCAACCAACGTCTGACCAACTAGTGCATCCCTGAATTGATCTGCTTCTTCTGGACGTTTAATGATCTTCGGCCAAAAGACGGAAACATTTTCAATTTGTTTATTCATTACTAGTTCCTTTAATGTCCTGCGTACGGTTTCTACCTCTGGTAATTCAGGCATTGTTATCACTTCCTGTATAATCAATAGGTCAACTTACACCATTATTCTATTCACTTATTTAGCATCAAACCATGTTGGTCCATAGGCATAATCAACCTTTAGCGGAACCTCAAGCTCAACTGCGTTTTCCATCACTTCAGGAACGATCCTTTTCAACACTTCTAATTCATCCTTTGGTGCTTCAAATATTAATTCATCATGAACTTGCAGGAGCAAGCGTGTTTTCAGATTTTCACTTTTCAAACGTGAAGCCATATCAATCATGGCCTTCTTAATAATATCTGCTGCACTTCCTTGAATTGGCGTATTCATGGCTGTACGCTCTGCAAAGCTGCGCAAGTTAAAGTTTCGACTTGTGATCTCTGGTAGGTATCTTCTGCGATGAAGAAGAGTAGAAACATATCCTTTTTGCTTGGCATCAGCAACAATATCATCCATATAGTCTTTAACACCAGGATAGCTTTTTAAATAGCGAGTGATAAATTCACCAGCTTCCTTTCGAGTAATTCCTAGGCTTTGGGATAAACCATAATCACTGATCCCATACACAATGCCGAAGTTTACAGCCTTTGCATGGCGGCGCATATTTGATGTAACTTCATCTTCACTTACATGGAAAACTTCCATCGCTGTTTTCGTATGAATATCCATATCCTGATTAAATGCCTCAATAAGCTTTTCATCATTTGCAATATGGGCAAGCACCCTTAGTTCGATTTGGGAATAATCCGCCGCAAAAATCACCCAGTCTTTTTCTGAAGGGATAAATGCCTGTCTAATTTTTCTCCCTTCTTCCAATCGAATTGGGATGTTCTGAAGGTTTGGATCTGTCGAGCTCAAACGCCCTGTTTGCGTTAAAGCTTGATTAAATCTTGTGTGCACCTTCTCATTATCTTTGTTAACAATTTTTAGCAATCCCTCAATATATGTGGACTGAAGCTTGCCAAGCTGACGATAATGCAGTATTTGCCTAATGATTTCATGCTGAGATTCCAGTTTCTCTAGAACATCCGCTGAAGTAGAGTAGCCCGTTTTGGTCTTTTTATAAACTGGAAGCCCCAGCTTATCGAAAAGAATAGTCCCCAGCTGTTTCGGAGAATTAATATTAAACTTTTCACCGGCTAGTTCATGTATGCGCAGCTCAAATTCTGCCAGCTTAGCAAGAATCTCCTCACCCATTGCCTTTAAGCGATCAAGATCCATTTTAATCCCGCATGATTCCATATCTGCCAAAATTAATGATAAAGGCATTTCTAGATCATAGAATAATTCAGCTTGTTGATTTTCCTTGAGTTCCTCATCCAGCTTATCTTTCAATGATAGTAATGCAGCTGCTTTTCTCGCAAGGTGCTTAGCCAATACATCTTCTTCTGGTACCCTTCGTTTCGCACCTTTTCCATAGAAAGCTTCGTCAGATTGAATCGATTCATAGCCGTGGCTTTTTGCAACAGAAGCTACATCTTCAATCGTTGCTGATGGATTAATAAGATAAGAAGCAAGAAGAAGATCAAAGTTTACCCCTGTTAAATGGATTCCATGGTGGCGAAGTGACACTTCCGATCTTTTCGCATCATATACAACTTTTTCTTTACTCTCATCCTCTGCCCATTGTTTAAAGACTGGTGAAGCTAGTGCTGTCTCTGTCGAAATAAAAAAGTTCCCTTTATCATTAGCAATCGAAAAGCCAATAATATCTGCATAATGATAATTATCCTCTAACACTTCAATATAAAAGGCATTGTCAGATGAAAAAATATCCGCCGTTACTTCATTTACAGCTTCAAACTCTATCTCTTCAAGCTCCACTTCTTCCTCTGATCCTGGTTCCCCGCTAAGCTTGTCCAATAATGAATTAAATCCGAGTTCTTTATAGATGCTAGCTACCTTTTCTCTTTCATATCCTTCATACGCCACTTCGCTTAGCCCGATTTCTATCGGTGCCTCCCTCGTAATCGTTGCTAATTCCTTGCTCATTAATGCCTGATCTTTAAATTCCTCAAGCTTTTCCTTCAGTTTATTTCCGCCAACCTTGTCCACAGAAGATAAAATGGTCTCAAGTGTTCCAAATTCCTTCAGTAATTTCAGGGCCGTCTTCTCCCCAACACCTGGCACACCCGGAATATTATCGGAAGCATCCCCCATTAGACCCTTCATATCAATAATGCGATCCGGTGTAATTCCATACTTTTCTTGAATATAGGAAGGGGTATACTCTTCAATTTCGGTAATTCCTTTACGGGTGATTGAAACAGTTGTTTTTTCAGAGCTTAATTGCGTCAAATCTTTGTCACCCGAAATAACTTTCACTTTATAGCCATCATTTTCAGCATGAAGAGAGAGAGTACCAATAATATCATCTGCTTCATAATTTTCTAATTCATAGCGTGAAATTCCATAGGCATCTAACAGCTCCCGAATGAAAGGGAATTGTTCGGATAACTCTGGCGGCGTCTTTTGTCTGCCACCCTTGTATTCGCTAAATGTCTTATGACGAAATGTTGTCTTCCCTGCATCAAAGGCAACTAATAGATGGGTAGGCTTTTCATCCTCAAGAATGCGATTTAGCATCATCGTAAATCCATAAACGGCGTTCGTATGAATCCCTTTATCATTATTTAGAAGAGGCAAGGCAAAAAAAGCACGGTAAGCAATGCTATTGCCGTCAATTAAAACAAGCTTTTTATTCAAAAAAATTCTCCTTCCTTTGCCTAAAGCAAAAAACCGTTATTTTTCTCCATTTTATCATGAGTAGATAAAGAATGAAAAATAACGGTTTTAAAACGATTTAGTTTGTATTTCCCATTAAAAAGTGAGCATATGGTGAATTTGATGGCAAGACAATAACCGTTTCCCCATTGATTGTCTTTTTATAAGATTCTAATGTACGGTACAAGGAATAGAAGCTAGGGTCTTTTGAAAAAGCTTCATTATATACCTTAGCGGCTCCACCTTCCCCTTCCGCCCGAATTTCTTCAGCATCAGCTTGAGCCTTTGACAATATTTCTTTTACCTCTTTATCAGTATTGGCGATAATAACATTCTTATCTGCATCCCCTTTTGATAAATATTCTTGAGCTTTCGATTGACGTTCAGAAATCATCCTTGTATAGACGGACTGTTCATTCTCTGCTGGTAAATCTGTACGTTTCATTCGTACATCCGTGACAACAATTCCGTAATTATCCTGTTTAAGCAATTCGTTTACTTTTTCAGTAATCTGATCATTTAATGAGCCTCTTGAAGATTTTTCATCATTAATAATCTCCTCATAATTCAACTGTCCAAGTTCTGTCCTCGTGACCGAGTAAACAAATTCTTCCATTCTTGATTCAGCACTTTCCAATGTTCTTGCGTTAGCAATCATCTTCTTAGGATCCTCTATACGCCAAACTGCATAGTTGTCAATGATGATCCGTTTTTTATCCTTTGTATTAATCTCAGCTTCCGAAACATCATAGGTCATTTGATATTTAGGCAGGGTAGAGGCACTTTGGATAAATGGAATTTTATATGTCAGCCCTGGTTCACTTTCAATTCTAACTACTTCACCGAACTGCCTAATTACCTTGTATTCCCCTTCCTTTACTACGATAAGATTGCTAATTAATATGCCTATCAAGACAAAAAGAATAACGAAGAAAATACCGAGCTTAGTATATTTTCTCCATTGCATATTATTTCCACCGCGCTCATTCATATTAACAACATTTTGATCACTCATTATTTTCACTTCCTTCTGCTTTAGGCTTAGACTCCTCTTTTTCTAAAGGACGAATCGGGAAGTATTTCATTGTATTTCCGTCATCATTCATAATATAAATTTCTGCATTTGGAAGTACTTGCTCAAGTGTTTCAATCACAAGACGCTCTCTAGTGATCTCAGGATTATTCTTATATTCAGCATAAAGCTTGTTGAAAACTGCTACATCCCCACGTGCTCTTTCTAAACGAGCAGCCTTCTCTCCTTGTGCTCTTGAAATAAGTGCATCTTTCTCACCATTTGCTTCATTCATCTTTTGATTTAGATACTTTTGGGCTTCATTTTTTTTGGTATTCGCTGTTTCTCTTGCGTCCGTCACATCTGTGAACGCCTTTCGGACTTCAGCATTAGGAAGCTCAACATCCTGAAGCTTAACCGCTAATACAGAAATACCAATATCATATTTATCTATTAGCGATGTCAGCAAATCCCTCACATCTGCTTCAATTTTGGCCTTACCTGATGTTAAAGCATCATCAATTTTTGAGTTTCCGATGATACTTCTTAAAGAGGCGGACGTAGCATCATGAAGAATCTCTTTCGGATTTGATGAATTATATAAATATTTTTCTGGATTGGTAATCTTCCATTGAACAACAAGATCAGCCATGACAATATTTTCGTCTCCAGTTATCATCTTTGTTTCTTCTGGAAAGTCCTTCGTCTTCCCATCTTTATCCTCATAACCAAATTGAAGGCTAAAGGTTTCTTTTGAAAGCTTTTCTACACTTTGAATCGGCCATGGCAGTTTAAAATGAAGACCCGGTTCTGTGATTCCTTCCTCCACTTTTCCAAATGTTAGAATAACCGCTTGATCGGATTCATCCACTGTATACCATGTTGTAAAAGCAGTAATCCCTAAAATAATTATTAAAAGTACAAGACCTGTAACTGTATAAATTCTCTTTAGACTGGTCATCTACTCTCCCCCTTCTTTTTATTTCGTTGATATTTAATACGATCATCTGATTGAAAAGTTTCAATTAATTGAAAAGGAGAAAGCAAGTGACACTTTCTCCAACTTTTGTTTATATTAAAATATTGTACAAATCATTAGTTTCCTTGAATTCTTTTATTTAGTTCAACTATAAAGGTTGTTCCTTTTCCTACTTCACTTTGAACAGTGATTTTTCCATTATGTGCCTCAACTATATGCTTTACAATCGCAAGGCCCAGTCCAGTTCCTCCTGAATTGCGGCTGCGTGCTTTGTCTATCCGATAGAATCGCTCAAAAATTCTTGGTGTTTCTTCCTCATCCATTCCTATTCCGGTATCCTTCACCTCAACAAGTATATTAGATTCGGATTGGATTATACGAAGAAGCACATGGCCGCCAATTGGTGTATACGAAATCGCATTCGATACAAGATTAAGAAACACTTGTTTCAAACGATCAGCATCCCCTTCAATCAAAATGGAGTCACTGCCTTTTTCATATTCAAGCGTTATCTCCTTCTCAGCAGCCTTTTTACTCAGGATAGCTATCACTTCCTCTAGCGTCGTCGTAATATCATATTGCTGAATGGAGAGATGGAAACCAAGCTGTTCAATTTTTGATAAGTCTAATAAATCTTGAATAAGTGATTGTAGCCGATCGCTCTCTTGCAATATAATTTTCAGAAAGTCTTCAAGCACCTGCTTATTTTCCATGGCTCCATCTAATAGCGTTTCAGAAAATCCCTTTATCGAAGTAATAGGTGTTTTTAATTCATGAGAAACATTTGCTACAAAGTCCTTTCTGACCTGTTCAAGCTTCTTCAAATCTGAAATATCATGAAAGACAAGTAAGATTCCTCTCCACACATCGTTTGTGCCAATGATTGGAACACCATACATTTCAAAATACTGTCTTCCACTATTTAATGGAATAAATAACTGTTTCCTTATTTTTTGTTCCGTCATAAAAAGCTCTTCAATTAATGTTATGATCTCGTGATGTTCGATGACTTCATAATAAAGTTTATTAATATAATCTGATGTTTGTACACGAAAGAATTCTTTATATGGGCGGTTTATTAAAGTTATATATCCTTTTCTATCAATCAAGATCAGTCCGCTTCCCATATTTTCAATAAGAGCAGCTAGCCTATCCTGGTGCGTTTCCTGAGATTTTCGCATATCTTGAAGATTCCTTGCAAGAACATTAATGGAAGCACTCAGCATGCCTGTTTCATCAATCTGATCTTCATACGCTCGTGCTTGGTAATTCCCTTTAGCTAGTTCTATAGCTGTTTTGGTTGCCGATTCAATGGGTTTCGTATACCGATTAGTAATTCTTGTTCCTAATAAGAGGATAATAACAAACGCAAACCCTAAACTGATGATCAATATCCACCAAATCTGTTGATAGGCCTTATTTATTTCCGTCGTTTTTGTACTAAGAACAACAAAACCCTCATCTATACCTGATTGCGTAATTGATCGCCAGTAATAATGAAGATCATGACCATCATCCACTTCTATTAAATCGCTTCCTGTCCCTTTCTTCTCAATCATCTTTCTTATAACAGCCTGATGATCGGTAAGTCCATTTTCCTTTAATTGATTACTTTCATATATTATTGAACCTGAAGTATCAGCAATGGTTACACGGACATCCAATATCTTACTATATTTATCAAGTGTTTCTATTTTTAATGAATGAATTCCGCCTTCATCTTCCACATAGCTTGATATCCATTCACTTTCTTTTTTTAAGCGCTCATCAAAAGCATTCAAATAATAACTTTTATAAAGTTGCCCGAGCAAGAGGCCTAATCCAATAAGAACGGCAAATATCAATGTAATTAATGCAAAAAGCAGCCGTGATCGGAACTTTATCATTCTCCTTTTGGCTCCTCCAACTTGTAGCCCAATCCACGAATAGTCTTTATATAGACTGGCTTCTTTGTATTGTTTTCAATTTTTTCTCTTAAATGGCTAATATGTACATCAACAATTCGAGTATCCCCAGCAAAGTCGTAGTTCCACACAGCACTTAGAAGCTGATCACGAGTCAGTACACGGCCTTTGTTCTTTGCTAAGTATAAGAGAAGTTCAAATTCCTTTGGTGTTAATTCTAACAGCTTATCTTCAAAATAGGCTTCATAATGATCAGGAATTATTTTCAGTCCCGCAATACGCATTTGACCTAATTCCTCTTCACCTATTGGCGTTGCTTCTAACTGAATCTGCGTTCTCCTCAAAATGGCCTTTACCCTTGCTACTACTTCCCTAGGACTAAACGGTTTAGTCATATAATCGTCCGCGCCTAATTCTAGACCAAGCACTTTATCAAACTCATCATCTTTTGCTGTTAACATTAAAATCGGGGTTAGCACCTTTTGCTGTCGAAGCTGTTTACACACCTCAATACCATCAAGTTTCGGAAGCATAAGATCAAGTACAATTAAATCCGGTAAGTGGGTTAGAGCCAAATTGATTCCTTCTTCCCCATCCATTGCCGTAATTACTTTAAAGCCTGCCTGCTGCAGATTATACTCCAATAACGTCAGGATTGATTGTTCATCATCAACAACAAGAATTCTCTTCTCCATATTTGCCTCCATGTCTATATAATCCTAGAAAAGCTTTTGGATAGAAAAAATACCCAAATCAACCGCCTTACCTATAATATAAACTGTGTGCAAAATTGTAACAAGAGAAACACTATTAAATGTAGCTGTTTCCACAAATGTTCCTACTTGAAATGTAGTGAGTAGAGGTTGATTTCCGCTCCAGGTTGCTCGCTTTCCGCGGGGTGGGCGCTGAGCCTCCTCGGAGCATCCGCTCCTGCGGGGTCTCACCTGTCCCACTCCTCCCGCAGGAGTCTCGCACCTTCCGCTCCAATCAACAATTTTTTTGTTAACAGTTTTCGTTTAAATACCAACTCACTAAAGTTATCAACATCCTCCGATCATATATAAATTCCTAAAAAAAGAGACATGCATTGGCATATCTCTTTCTAGGAATGATTAAGTTAAAAATTATCGAGTGCCTCTCCTTCCATCTTATGAAGGCGATGTGGTGGACATACGAGTAAGCTTCCTTTAATTACTGTTTCCTCTTCTTCATTCGTAGCTATTACTTCAATTTGAACAGTGTGACTGCTGTTGCTAACCTCTGTTACTTCAAAAAGGAATTGTACCGTTCCGTAATGGTAGACAGGCTTTAGAAACTCAATATCTTGCTTAAGCACATGGCTTCCTGGACCAGGCAAGTATTTTGAAACCGCTGAATTGATAATTCCATTCAACATAATACTTGGAACAATTGGCTTTTTATAAGGTGTTTGTGAAGCATAGTCATGTTGAATATAAAGTGGATTAGCATCATTTGTTAAACCTAGATATAATAATAAATCTTTATCTTCAATTTTTTCGGTTAAAGTTAATTTTTCTCCTACAGAGATCTCTTCAATTTGTCTTCCTAATTTGCGCTTTTTCCCAAGTAACATTTTTCTGCACCTCCGAATTTATGTAAACGATTTCAATGATACTTAAAAAAATAGCTAATAATTATTAAAATTATCAGTCTATTTATTCTATTATATCATTATTATATTATCCACAAAAGGCTATAAATAAAAAAATCCGGGAATTCCCCGAATTTTTTTATTTATTTTACTATTGTAGAAAATTATACTAATACAGCCATTACATTACGAACAGCTTCAGCTGATTTATCTAATGCAGCTTTTTCATCTGCAGTTAAATCCAATTCGATCACCTTTTCAATTCCATTTGCACCAAGAATAGTAGGAACACCTAAATAGATTCCTTCGTAGCCATACTCTCCTTCAAGGTAAGCAATGGATGGAAGAACACGGCGCTGATCTTTAAGAATCGCCTCACACATTTCTACAAGTGATGCCGCTGGAGCGTAGTAAGCACTTCCATTGCCTAACAGGTTAACGATTTCCCCTCCACCTTTGCGCGTACGCTCTACGATCGCCTCAAGGCGCTCTTTTGAAATTAATGTTTCAAGTGGAATACCGCCAGCATAAGAGTAACGTACTAATGGAACCATGTCATCGCCATGGCCTCCAAGTACAAAGCCAGTAATATCTTTGACTGAAAGGTTTAATTCTTGAGCAATAAATGTACGGAAACGAGCAGAATCTAGGACACCAGACTGGCCGATTACACGGTTTTTCGGGAATCCAGATTCTTTAAAGATTGTATAAGTCATAGCATCAACTGGATTTGTTAAAACAACGATAAAGCTATTAGGTGAATGCTTCGCAATTTCTTGTGCAACGCTTTTCATAATTTTTTGGTTTGTTTGAACTAAGTCATCACGGCTCATGCCAGGCTTACGTGCAATTCCAGCTGTTACAACAACGATATCAGAATCAGCTGTATCTACATAGCTAGATGTACCAGTAATATTCGCATCAAATCCTTGGACAGGACTTGCTTCAAGCATATCCAAAGCTTTTCCCTTTGTTGGGTTTTCCATTTGCGGGATATCTACTAATACAACATCCCCTAATTCTTTCTGTGCAAGCAAGAATGCAGTAGTTGCTCCTGTAAATCCTCCACCAATGACGGAAATCTTTTTGCGTTTTAATGACATGGCCAGTTCCTCCTTAGGGATATACCAAATGTTTATTATATAAGGAGGGCTGTTTCTTATGTAAGAAACAGCCTCCTAATAACATATATTACTCCATATTCTTAATTAATTCATCACCAAATTCAGAGCATTTCACTTCAGTTGCGCCATCCATTAGACGTGCGAAATCATATGTTACTACTTTAGAAGCAATTGATTTCTCCATAGATTTCACAATCATGTCTGCTGCTTCGTTCCAGCCTAAATGTTCTAGCATTAATACGCCAGAAAGAATAACTGATGATGGGTTTACTTTATCTAGACCTGCATACTTTGGAGCTGTACCATGTGTAGCTTCAAAGATCGCATGACCTGTTTCATAATTGATATTCGCACCAGGTGCAATACCGATTCCACCAACTTGTGCAGCAAGGGCATCAGAAATATAGTCTCCATTAAGGTTCATTGTTGCAACCACATCAAATTCCTTCGGACGAGTAAGAATTTGCTGTAAGAAAATATCTGCAATTGCATCTTTAACAATGATCTTACCTGCAGCTTCTGCATCTGCCTGCGCTTTGTCTGCAGCTTCTGCACCTTGCTCTTCTTTAATACGGTCATACTGAGCCCAAGTGAATACCTTATCTCCGTATTCTCTCTCAGCTAGCTCATAGCCCCAGTTTTTAAATGCGCCTTCAGTGAACTTCATAATATTTCCTTTATGCACTAAAGTTAAAGATTTGCGCCCTTCTTTAATTGCATACTCAATAGCTGCACGCACTAGACGGCCTGTCCCTTCCTCAGACACTGGCTTAATGCCGATACCAGATGTTTCAGGGAAACGAATTTTATTAACGCCCATTTCATCTTGAAGGAAAGCGATTAGCTTTTTCACTTCATCTGAACCTTTTGCGTATTCAATTCCTGCGTAAATATCCTCTGTATTTTCACGGAAAATAACCATGTCTGTATCTTGAGGACGTTTTACTGGTGAAGGAACACCTTCGAACCAGCGAACAGGACGTAAACATACGAACAAGTCTAACTCTTGACGAAGGGCAACGTTTAATGAACGAATTCCGCCTCCGATTGGAGTTGTTAAAGGTCCTTTAATTGCGATTAAATACTCATTAATGACATCTAATGTTTCAGATGGCAGCCATTCACCAGTTTGATTGAATGCCTTTTCACCAGCAAGAACTTCTTTCCAAACAATCTTACGTTCGCCTTTATAAGCTTTTTCTACTGCAGCGTCCAATACTCTTGAAGATGAAGCCCAAATATCTGGACCTGTTCCGTCTCCTTCGATAAATGGAACGATTGGATTGTTTGGTACATTTAATACGCCATTACTAACTGTGATTTTTTCTCCTAGCATGTCTTTTCCCTCCATTTTTAAAAAGCACTGGCAGTCCCTGGCTAAAGCCTTTTATGTATATAAGATCTGCCCAGCAATATATCAGAATCAAAGGTTAGAAGGCATAAGCCCCTAACCTTTTTTCCACTCTCATTATAACAGCAGCCCCTTTATAAAAGGCAAATACTGTTTAAGCACAAGCGTTTTTACATGTATTATTAGTCTCTTAGTCCAATAGGAACATATTTCTGCATTCCCGGCCCTGTATAGTCAGCACGCGGGCGGATTAAGCGATTGTTCTCATATTGTTCAAGGATATGAGCAAGCCAGCCAGAGACACGGCTTACTGCAAAGATTGGCGTAAAGAGATCATGATCAATCCCTAGACTATGGTATACAGAAGCTGAGTAGAAATCTACATTTGGCGGCAGATTTTTCTCGCCTGTTACAATAGCTTCAATCTGTGTTGACATATCATACCAATGAGGCTCACCAGTAAGCTCTGTCAATTTCTTAGACATTTCTCGCAAATGCTTTGCACGTGGATCACCTTTTCGATAGACACGGTGACCAAAGCCCATGATCTTTTCTTTCTTGTCTAGTTTTTCCCGAATATATGAATCTACATTTTCAAGAGTTCCAATTTCAGAAAGCATTTTCATTACTGCTTCATTGGCACCGCCATGTAATGGTCCTTTAAGCGCTCCAATAGCAGCTGTGATTCCTGAGTAAACATCTGATAATGTTGCGACACAAACACGTGCTGTAAAAGTAGATGCATTCAATTCATGGTCAGCATGCAAAACAAGTGCCTTATCAAAAGCTTCCACTTCAATTGGTGCAGGTTCTTTGCCTGTTAGCATATAAAGGAAGTTAGCAGCAAAACCCAAGTCTTTTCTAGGAGCAATCGGCTCCAAGCCCTTTCTTACACGAGCAAATGCCGTTACAATAGCAGGCATTTTCGCTTGTAAACGAATGGCTTTATTAAAATTTGCTTTCTCATCCATTGCGTCTGCCTCTTCATCATACAAACCTAAAAGAGAAACAGCCGAACGAAGGGCAGCCATCGGATGTACTTGATCAATTGGATACATTTTGAAATGGTCCAATACTTCTTTTGGTAAATTTGCGTTTTCAGCTAATTGATTCTTTAATTCCTCCAACTCTGATTGAGTAGGAAGCTTTCTATGCCATAGAAGATAGATAACTTCTTCAAAGCTTGCATTTACAGCTAGATCATCAATATCATAACCAACATAAGTTAATGTATCATCAATGATAGAACTAATAGATGATGTAGTAGCAACTACCCCTTCAAGACCACGTGTAACTGTCATACTGAATCTCTCCTTTACATTATAAAATTCCCCATACCCTATTGTCTGTAAGTATGCTTGAAACTGAATCCTACCATCCAACTTTTAATAAAATATTCTGATATTTATAAGCAATAATTATTGCCGCTAAAAGCCGACCGCATAAGCCGAACCACAGACCAATTTTAATTAACTTCTATACACAAATAATTAAAAAGTCCTTACATTTTTAAATGAGCGATTGCTCAACTTATCAAAAAAGAAAATGCTTACATTTCTTTCTTCTAAAACAAAAATACTAGAATAATAGGATTTAGATCATTTTTTATTGTAGCTTGTAATAATAGTTGTATATTTAAGTCCTATTATAAACAATTATCTGACTTTTGTGAATGGTAAGTGACTAAAATGTGAAAAAATTATTATTTTTCAATATAACTCTTGAAATTATTCTAACATAACTTTGTAAATATTAAAAATATATTATCCTTTTTTACTATAACTACTTCTAAATCTCTTTCAAATCTTGTACCGAATTTTTATAAATATTTCTTCATTTATACGAATTAAATGAATCTTTTTGTATTCATGCCTCGTAGAGTACTGGTATATAATAAATAATCAGAAGATATCGATTATAACCCTACATCTATCTGCGTATTGCAGTGGTACTCTGGACAAACTGCCATCGTTTTCTAAAATGACAATTAGAAAGTAGGAGGTATTTTATTTGAATCCTGTATATTTACATAGAACCATACGTTTTTTTCTAGTGATCGGTTTTGTCGTGCTTCTGTTATTAAGCTGCTTCTATTTGTCAAAGGTAACTTATCCGTTTATCATTGGGCTCGCCATTGCTTTTCTTATCAACCCACCTGTTAATTTTCTAGAAAAAAAGGGCCGAATGCCTCGATCTCTAGCTGTTCTCATTAGTCTAATCCTGCTTATTGGAGTCTTTGCAGGGTTAATTACTTTACTTATCGTAGAAATCGTCTCAGGTGCAAATTATCTGTCAGAGGTTGTTCCAGATCATTTAGACACATTAATTAACTATATTGAGGAATTCTTTGCAGCCCAAATCATTCCACTATATGATCAATTGACTAGCTTATTTAAGAATTTAGGTACAGGACAGCAGGATACCATTGTAGCGAATATCAAAAATGTCGGAAGTCAGATCGGAACAACTGTTGGATCTTTCATCCAAAATTTCTTTGGGAAAATCCCCAATATAATATCTTGGTTTCCTAATGCTGCAACTGTTCTAATCTTTTCTTTGTTAGCTACATTTTTTATTAGCAAAGATTGGTACCGCCTAGCTGCTTTTGGAAACAAGCTCATTCCAAGCCGTGCAAAAACTAGCAGCAAGACAGTTTTTTCTGATTTAAAAAAGGCTTTATTCGGATTTGTGAAGGCACAGGCAACATTAATTTCCATTACAACTGTCATTATACTAATCGGATTACTCGTCCTACGCGTTGATTACGCAATCACGATTGCTCTAATTACTGGAATTGTGGATATCATCCCTTATTTAGGAACTGGGTTGATTTTTGTCCCATGGATTATCTATGAAGCTGTTGCTGGAGAAATGAACATGGCTATTGGCTTAGGCATTTTGTATTTGATTGTTCTTGTACAGCGTCAAGTAATGGAGCCAAAAATACTTTCATCCAATATCGGAATGGATCCACTAGCTACATTAGTTGCTTTATTTGTAGGGTTTAAACTCATCGGCTTTCTAGGGCTTATTGTGGGACCAGTACTGTTAGTCATTATTACAACCTTGCATAGAGCTAATGTATTTCGGGACATTTGGGTATTTATTAAAGGAAAGGATCCTACAAATAGAGCATAAGAAAAGGTCACTCCGTTCAATTCCGGAGTGACCTTTCATTCTATTACCTAATAATTGTATACGTATTCTTATCCATCCATCTTCTTAGCCCTTTGAATATCATCCTTTGAAATAAGAATTTGGAAGGAGGAATAAGAAGCAATAATCCTAATATATCTGAAATAAATCCAGGTGTGAGCAGTAATATTCCACCAGCCAAGATGCGAATACCATCCAAAATCGCTTCTCCTGGCATTTGTCCGTATTGCAGCTGCTCTTGTGCCCTCTTAATCGTCTCAAGTCCTTGCCTTTTTGCAAGATAAGCTCCTAGAATTCCTGTGAAAAGAAGAAGTCCGATTGTCGGCCAAACACCGATCAAATTGCCCGAGAGAAGAAGAACACTGATTTCTGCTAATGGAATAATAATGATTAATAAGAGAATGTAGCGCATCGTGCCACCTCTTTTTATAAGAATTACTTCTTATTATAGCAGAAATCAAGCAGCTAAGATAATTTCCTGCTGTTATCTTATTTAGAGCACACTCGCATGTCCATTATAAATAACGCCCCTGTTTGAGTCGACAGTGATTTCCTGCCCGTCTTTTAATAGGGCTGTTGCATTCTCAACGCCTACAATAACCGGAATGCCCACATTTAATCCGACAACTGCCGCATGACTTGTCAGTCCGCCTTCTTCAGTAATAAGCGCACTGCATTTTTCAATTGCTGGTACCATTTCCCGGTCAGACCCAATTGTCACCAAGATAGAACCTTCTGTTACTTTAGCTAAAGCCTCAGCAGCATTGCGTGCAATGACAACTTTCCCGAATGCAGACTTTCGGCCAATTCCTTGTGCTTTAGCAAGAATATCGCCTATTACATGAATTTTCATCAGATTGGTTGTACCTGCTTCACCAACCGGAACACCTGCAGTAATCACGACCAAATCGCCTGAAGAAACCATTCCGCTATTCAAGCTTTCTTCTACAGCAGTATCAAGCATATCATCCGTTGTTTTGGCTATTTTTCCGATACGAGGATAGACACCCCATGCCAAAGCCAATCGACGTGATACATAATCATTGGATGTAACAGCAATAATTGGAGCCTTTGGTCGATATTTCGAAATCATTCTTGCCGTGTGACCACTTTCAGTTGGTGTAATAATCGCATGTACATCAAGATTAAGGGCTGTGTGTGCTACTGATTGTCCAATAGCATCGGTCATATTATGTTCATTATCTTTACTGCGCATTGAAAGAATTTCTTTATGAGCCAATGCTGATTCAGCACGAGAAGCAATATTATGCATGGTTTGAACTGCTTCAATAGGATAAGTTCCTGCTGCCGTTTCACCTGAAAGCATAATCGCATCTGTTCCATCAAAAATGGCATTTGCTACATCACTTGCTTCCGCACGAGTTGGACGCGGGTTGCGCTGCATCGAATCAAGCATTTGGGTTGCTGTGATTACTGGTTTTCCTTGTGCATTGCACTTTTTAATTAATTCCTTTTGAACTAATGGTACTTCCTCGGCAGGAATCTCAACGCCAAGATCTCCCCTTGCCACCATTAATCCATCTGAAACCTCAAGAATTTCATCGATTTTATCGACACCCTCTTGGTTTTCAATCTTTGGAATAATATTAATATAAGAAGCATTATTTTCCTCTAAAAGCTGTCTAATTTCTAATACATCGGATGCTCTGCGAACAAAGGAAGCAGCGATAAAATCTACGCCTTGTTCAATCCCAAACAGAATATCCTTCGCATCTTTTTCTGTAATGCCTGGCAAATTTACTGAAACTCCAGGAACATTTACACCTTTTTTATTTTTTAACGTACCGCTATTTAAAATTTTCGTATGGATTTCATTTGCTTCACGATCGATTTTCATAACCTCTAAGCCAATTAATCCATCATCTAATAGAATTTTCGAGCCTAATTCAATGTCTTCGATTAGTCCAGCATATGTAACAGAAAACTTTTCAGTTGTCCCTACCACTTCATTCATTGAAACGATGATCTCATTTCCTGCACTCAATTCAATCGCATCATTTTGCATATTATTTGTACGGATTTCTGGTCCCTTTGTATCTAAAAGAATAGCAACCGTTTTTCCTGTTTTCTTTGCGGCTTCGCGAATATTTTGAATTCGGTTGCCATGCTCCTCAAAGTTACCATGTGAAAAGTTTAATCGTGCTACATTCATTCCAGCTTCAATGAGTTGCGTTAATTTTTCTACGCTTTCACTTGCAGGACCAATCGTACATACAATCTTTGTTTTACGCATAAAAAGTTTCCTCCTCTGTTAACTCGAAACCAATAGAATTAAATTGAAAGTTCTTTTGATAATTTATATAAATCTAAGTCGATTGAATGCTTTTTGTCGAGGATCTCAATAATATCATGATCTACAACTTGATTATTCTCTATTCCAACTGCACGGCCACCTTTGCCTTCAAGCAAAAGCTCCACTGCCCGTGCACCAAGACGACTAGCTAGTACACGATCAAATGCCGTTGGCGAACCACCGCGCTGCATATGGCCAAGAACAGAAACCCTTGTATCAAAGCTAGTTGCTTCTTCCAGCTCTTTCGCAAATTCCATTCCACTTGAAACACCCTCAGCAACGATGATAATACTATGTTTCTTTCCACGCTCATGCCCCTTCATTAATCGGGAAGCAATTTCATCCATATTGTAATTCTCTTCAGGAATTAAGATCGTTTCGGCTCCGCCAGCGAGGCCAGACCATAGAGCGATATCTCCAGCATTCCTTCCCATTACTTCAATGATAAATGTTCGTTCATGGGATGTAGCCGTATCACGAATCTTATCAATCGCATCAATAACCGTATTCAATGCCGTATCAAAGCCAATGGTGAATTGAGTACCTTCAATATCGTTATCAATCGTACCTGGTACACCTGAACAAGGAAATCCCTGTTCAGTTAATGCCTTAGCGCCTCGGTATGATCCATCCCCACCTATGACAACAAGACCTTCAATACCATGCTTTTTCAACTGCTCCATTCCTTTTTGCTGGCCTTCCTTTGTTCGAAACTCTTCACATCTCGCAGAATATAGAACTGTGCCGCCTCGATGAATGATATCACCAACAGACCCCAGCTCTAGCTTCTTAATATTGCCGCTAATTAAACCTGCATAGCCACCATATATTCCATAAACTTCTACATTATGATAAATCGCCTTCCGAACTACTGCCCGAACGGCCGCATTCATACCGGGAGAATCTCCCCCGCTTGTCAGTACACCAATTCTTTTCAAATCGATCACCTCGAAAAAGTTTTCCTCATTTACTTATGTACGATTTCATTTCCATGATTACATCATTCTTAGTACCATCTTATTATTAACAAAACAAACAGTAATATTTCTTTAACATGACTAAGCATATCATTTGCTAATAGGCTTAATTTTCTTATTATACTTATTAAAATACCATGAAGGAACAGCTATCACAACTTAATGCAAACAATCTATTAATAGGTGAAATTATCAGTGAACTGAAAGCGTTTTAATAAAATGCAAACAATTCTTAAATTTTCTTTAATGAAAAAGAAAAACGTGCATGAAAGCACGCTTTTAATTGACTCCAATTACTTCCTTTATAAAGGAGTATTCACCAATTGACTTATATTTATCATATCGATGGGCCACTAATTGTTCCTCATTTAGCATTCTAAGCTCTTTAAGCGATTGGAATAAAATCGTCTCTATTTCTTCAGCCTGAGCTTTCACATCTTTGTGGGCTCCGCCTTTTACTTCTGGGATAATTTCATCAACAACTCCTAATTTTTTCAAGTCAGGAGCCGTAATTTTCATGCTTTCTGCTGCTTTCTTAGCCTGCGTTGCATCCTTCCATAATATCGCGGCTGCTCCTTCAGGTGAAATAACAGAGTATGTGGAGTTTTCTAGCATATGAATATGATTTCCGACTCCTAGTGCTAAAGCACCACCACTTCCACCTTCTCCAATCACGATGCATACGACAGGTACTTTTAAACTCGCCATTTCAAATAGATTACGTGCAATTGCTTCACTTTGTCCCCGTTCTTCTGCTGCTTTTCCCGGGTAGGCACCCTTTGTATCAATAAAGCAAATAATAGGCCTTCTGAATTTATCTGCCTGTTTCATCAGCCTCAAGGCTTTTCGATAACCTTCAGGATGTGGCATCCCGAAATTTCTGCGAATATTTTCTTTCGTATCCTTGCCACGCTGATGACCGATAACCGTAATAGGAAGCCCTCTAAATTTCGCTATCCCTCCAACGATCGCCTCATCATCTGCATATGTTCTGTCCCCATGACATTCAAAGAAATCAGTAAAGAGAAGAGAAATATAATCTAAAGTTGTTGGACGCCCAGGATGGCGAGCGATTTGTACTCGATCCCATGGCTTCAAATGATCATAAATATCTGCCTCTAATTTTTCTAAGCGTGCCTCTAATTTGTCAATTTCAGAAGATAGATCTACATCTGCATCTTTAGTAAATTCCTTAAGCCCAGCTATTTTCTTTCTGAGCTCAATTACTGGTTTTTCAAATTCAAGTTCACCTACCATTCTAGGTCACCTCCTTGTTCATGTATGGATAAGATATTGGAAATCTTTTCTTTCAGCTCAAGTCTTGAAATAACTGCATCTAATTGTCCGTGCTTTAATAGAAATTCAGCCGTTTGGAAATCCTCAGGCAGTTCTTCACGGATCGTCTGCTCAATAATCCTTCTGCCCGCAAAGCCGATTAATGCCCCAGGTTCAGCTAGATTGTAATCACCAAGAGAAGCAAAGCTCGCCGATACGCCTCCAGTCGTTGGATGTGTCATGATTGAGAAAATTAATCCGCCATGATCGCTAAATCTTTTCAAGGCAACACTTGTCTTCGCCATTTGCATTAAGCTTAGAACTCCCTCTTGCATACGGGCTCCGCCTGAAGCTGTAAAAATGACAAAGGGTACAGATAATTCGTCTGCTTTTTCAACAGCACGCGTAATTTTCTCCCCAACTACTGATCCCATACTCCCCATTCGGAAGGTAGAGTCCATAACAGCAACGACTATTGCTTGTCCATCAACAGCCCCAATTCCAGTAACTACGGCTTCATTTATATCCGTCTTTTTCCTATCCTTTTCAATCTTCTCAAGATAATCTGGGAAATTCAATGGATTCTCTGAGATCATACCAGCATTCAATTCTTCAAAACTATTGTCATCTATAAAGCTATCTAACCGTTCCTTTGAATTCATTGAATGATGGTATTGGCAATGAAAACATACTTTTAAATTTTTGACTAATTCTTTTGTGTACATGATCTTTTTGCAATTCGGACATTTCGTCATGATTCCTTCGGGTACATCCTGCTTTGCCATTTCCGAAGGGATTGTGGCATATTTCTTCTTCTTTGATTTGGTAAAAACTTTTAGCAAAGTGAAACCTCCCCGTAACATATGTTCAAATTTTACGAATCAATTTTGGATAACTTAATAAAAATCTAGTTTGTAGAGGTTGATTTCCGCTTCAGGCGTTCGCTTTCCGCGGGGTGGGCGCTGAGCCTCCTCGGAGCACAACGCTCCTGTGGGGTCTCAGCTGTCCCACTCTTCCCGCAGGAGTCTCACGCCTTCCGCTTCAATCAACCAACCTATTCGTCAATCAATTACTTCCATACTGCTTATTCAAAAAAGCAATCTTTAGAAAAGAGACTATATTTATAAGTCTTATGAAATGATGGCCTAACACATGAAAATCGAATTCTTCGAATGCAGTGGTCAGACCACTTTCATCAAAAAATAATCGCCTACCAATAGGTGAAATTTCGGCGAAGCTTGTCTTATCCTATTCAATATAAAATAAAAGCGTTACAAAATGTGCAAAAAATTGTCGTTACTTATTCGACAATTTCCTCAAAAGCCTATATGCCTTCCTAACCGCTGATTCTTTCCTGGTTAACAGTGTTTCTACTAATTGTGAATATTCCACTTTAGAAACGATTACCGGGTCTAAAGGCAAGGAGTTATAATAATCTTTTAAAATTGTCCATATTCTAAGGAATAAATGATTATCAGAGAAGCGTACGACTTTTAAAAAAAATTCATCATCCGTATAATCAGCTGTATCAGCCCAGTTTTTGAACTCAATAAGCTGTTCATCTGAAGATTTATGAATAGTTAACCATAAACAATCTAACTCAATTAAATATTTTGTTTCCATGATGTCTCTTTTTGCTTTATCATCTTGAAGAATAAATGTACTTAATAATTGGACAAGCTGATGCCCCTCAAAATCACGAATAAACGTTCCTTCTCCTCTTCTCGTCTCAATTAAACCAAGGAGTTCAAGCGCTCTAAGTGCTTCACGAACGGATGAGCGCCCAACATTAAGGCGCTCAGACAATTCACGTTCAGAAGGTAATTTATCACCTGATTTTAAGTTATTCCTCTCAATCATCATTCTCAGCTGATTGACGATTTCAACATAAATCTTTTTGTCATTAAAAGGCTGAATCACGTTCTTGGATCACTCACTTTTCCCAATAACAGCTAATTTTCTTGTTTTTTCTTTAATTTCCTCAGGATCTACTTTAATCCGAGCCACGCCCGTTTCCATAGCTGCTTTTGCCACTGCAGCCGCAACCTCTGGAGCTACTCTAGAATCGAATGGAGCAGGAATGACATAGTCGACATTTAACTCTTCTTCTGTCACTAGACTCGCAATAGCCTCTACAGCTGCAATTTTCATTTTTTCATTGATATGTGTTGCTCTCACATCTAAAGCACCACGGAAAATCCCAGGAAATGCAAGAACATTATTCACTTGGTTAGGGAAGTCAGATCTTCCTGTACCAATGACAGAAGCTCCAGCTGCTTTTGCTTCTTCAGGCATAATTTCTGGTATCGGATTGGCCATTGCAAAAATAATCGGATCTTGATTCATTGTCCGAACCATTTCAGCTGTTAATGAACCAGCAGCAGAAACACCAATAAAGACATCTGCTTCTTTAATGACATCTGCAAGGCTGCCTTTCTTATTATCTCGATTTGTATATTTCGCTACTTCGTTTTTAATATCGTTCATTCCTTCAGAGCGCCCTTCATAAATCGCTCCCTTTCGGTCACACATAATGATATCTCGCACTCCATAAGTGTACAAAAGCTTAATAATCGCTATCCCTGCTGCTCCCGCTCCATTAGCAACGACACGAATTTCGTTCATTTTCTTCCCAGTAATCTTTAATGCATTCACAAGACCAGCAACCGTTACAATCGCTGTTCCATGCTGATCATCATGAAAAACTGGAATATTTGCTTCTTTTTTTAGACGTTCCTCAATTTCGAAACATCTTGGAGCAGCAATATCTTCAAGATTAACACCGCCAAATGTTGGTTCAAGTAATTTAACCGTCTCAACAATCTTGTCTACATCTGTTGTATTCAAACAGATTGGAAATGCATCGACACCAGCAAAACTTTTAAATAGAACGGCCTTTCCTTCCATTACTGGCAGCGCTGCTTCAGGGCCGATATTCCCTAGTCCAAGAACCGCTGTTCCATCTGAAACAACAGCAACCATATTGCCCTTCATCGTGTATTCATATACGGTTTCCGGCTTATCATAAATTTCTTTACAAGGCTCAGCAACACCAGGTGAGTAAGCAAGACTTAAATCTCTTGCATTTTTCACTTCCACTTTGGATTTAGATTCTAATTTTCCTTTATTTACTCTATGCATATGAAGTGCTTCTTCACGTAAAGTCATGCATTTCACTCCTTCTATTAACTGTAAATATATATAGGTACTGGATTTTAATAATAAGGCTGTTTTCGTGACATTGTTGATACATACAATGTATTTTGTAGAAGGTTGATTTGCGCTCCAGGTGCACAGCGACCCGCGGGGTGGGCGCTGAGCCTCCTCGACGCTAAAGCGTCTGCGGGGTCTCACCTGTCCCACTCCTCCCGCAGGAGTCTCGCACCTTACGCTCCAATCAACCAAACTTTTTTGTAAACAATAATCTTTAATTTAGCTGGTGCAATAATAAACTCTTTAATCTGCGATAAATGAAAACTGAATGCTGATTTATTCTAGTCCCACTTTAATAACGGTGGTCAGACCAGTTGTTTCTTAACAAATATACCATAAATGATGGTGTTGTAAAGTACTAGCGTTTGAGGATTACATTATTTTCGCCTAGTAATTCTCTTAATTTCTTTATAAAAGGATCAGATGGATTTATTAAATCCTCTTCTCCAAGATTGATCTTTTTATTCGTGCTTTCGTAATACAAGATGACTTGGATTGTCCCCTCATTTTGTCTAAATAGATGTTTCAAATCATAAAGCAGATCAGCATTTTCCAGTTCCTTTGTTATTTTCAAATACAATTTTGGGTCTTTACTCTCTTCCTTTTCAATTGCCTTCTTTACCTCATCAATCAGCTCAATAATAAACTGGCGTTTTCCTTCTCTTTCCTCTACCTTCCCTTCTATCAAAAGGATGCTTCCTTGTTTTAATAAGAAGGAGAAGCGGTTAAATACTGTAGGAAACACGACTGCCTCCATCTCATCTGTTTGGTCGCTTATGGATAAAAAAGCCATCGAATCGCCTTTTTTGGTGCGAATTTCCTTCATTTCTATCAAATAAACAACCGATCTCCCTCTTTTCAATTGAGGATGTAGATCAGCAAGCGGCAGAGCTCTTAGCAAAGTTAATTTTTCTTCATATAAGGATACTGGGTGGTCTGAAAGATAGAAACCAAGAACCTCCCTTTCCATAGCAAGCTTATCTTCTGATGGAATAGGTTCGACCTTTGTATATTTTGGCTTTGGGAAAAAGTCAACTTCTGTAAAGAAGTCAAATTGCTCATCATCTGTCTTCATTAATTGGGCATGGTCAATTGCTGCATCTAGGGTTGCAAGCAAAATAGCTCGATCCTCCCCAAATTCATCGAAGCTGCCTGAGTGTATGAGCGCTTCCATGATTTTTCGATTCACAGCTTTAGACGAAACTCGTATGCAAAAATCAAATAAATCATTAAATCGCTTACTTTTCCTAGACTGGAAAATATCCCTTAGCACCGCTGCTCCCAGCCCCTTAATTGCTGATAGACTAAAGCGAATCGCTTCTTTTTCCACTAAAAATGAATAGCCGCTACTATTAATTGAAGGGGGGAGAAGCTTAAGTTTCATTTGTTTCAGTTCTTTAATATACTGAGAGACTCTCCCCTCATTCCCAATGGCTGATGTAAGAAGAGCAGCCATGAAATACAGTGGATAATGTGTTTTTAAATAAGCTAACTGATATGAAATAAAACTGTATGCAACAGAATGGCTTCGGTTAAATCCATAGTTTGCAAAGCGGACAATTAAATCATAAATATCATTTGCTGTTTTTTCATCATAGCCTTTTTTTAGAGCACCATTGACAAAATGCCCCCGTTCCCGATCAAGGACTTCCTTTTGTTTTTTACTAACAGCACGCCGTAGGAGATCGGCTTCACCAAGTGTAAATCCGGCCATAGCAGCGGCAATTTGCATAATTTGCTCCTGATAGACAATAACCCCATATGTATTCTCAAGGATTGGAATGAGATCTGGATGAGGATAAGCGACCTGCTGCTTTTCATGCTTTCTCTCAATAAATAGTGGAATATTTTCCATTGGACCTGGGCGATACAATGCATTTACAGCTACAATATCTTCAAAGCAATTCGGACGAAGCCTCTTTAATACATTCCGCATTCCCTCTGATTCAAGCTGAAAAATGCCAGTTGTCTCCCCTCGGCTTAATAAAGAATATGTTTCCACATCATCGAGAGGAATGGATTTTATATCAATTTGGTTTCCTGTCTTTCTTTGGATCGATTGCAAAATATTTTCGATTAATGATAAATTCCGCAGGCCGAGAAAATCCATCTTCAATAAACCAACATCTTCTAGATGTTCCATTGAATACTGAGTTAAGTACACCTGATCATGACCACTCTGAATGGGAATGACATTTACTAAAGGCTTTTCGCTGATAATTACCCCTGCAGCATGTGTTGACGTATGTCTTGGAAGTCCTTCAAGCTTAAGCGCCGTTTCAAATAGTTTGCGGTTTGTGCTCGATTCATTGATAAAAACTTGTAAAGCTCCTGATTCTTTATAAGCATTTTTTAATGTAATTCCCGTCTTTGCTGGGACACTCTTAGAAAGCCTATCAAGTTCCTGAGGATTTAATCCAAAAGCCCTGCCTACATCTCGTAGGGCAGCTTTTGCAGCAAGAGTACCGAATGTGATGATCTGCGCAACATGCAGCTCTCCATATCTTAAAGAAACGTATTTTATGACCTCGTCCCTGCGATGATCCGGAAAATCGATATCAATATCGGGCATGGAAATTCGTTCTGGATTAAGGAATCTTTCAAAAAGTAATTGATGCTCAATTGGGTCTACATCTGTTATATACAATACATAGGCGACCATCGAACCCGCAGCAGATCCCCGGCCAGGTCCAGTTAAGATTCCATTTTCCTTAGAAAATTTCATGAAATCCCAGACAATTAGAAAATAGTCACTGAATTTCATTTTTTTAATCACTTGGAGTTCATATTTTAACCGTTCAAAATGAACATCAGAGGCTTGTTTATATCTTTCCTTAAAACCCTTCCAGCACATTTGCTCAAGAAGCTGATCTGCTGTTTGATTCTTTTCAACTGGATACTTAGGGAGATTTTGCTGGTGGAGTTCTAGCATGACATTACATTGTTCAGCAATTTTGATTGTATTTTCTAGGGCAACTGGATACTGTGCAAACAACTCAGCCATTTCTTGAGCGTTTTTCAAAGAGTATTCGCTACTCTCCAACCGCTCTCTTGCCTCATCCTGTAATTTGTCACCATTTTTAATAGCTAATAAACATTCCTGCGCAAAGGCGTCTTCTTTCGCTAAATAATAGACTTGATTGGTTACCGCTAATTCTATATCCAATTCATTGGCCAATTTCACAAGACTCGTAAGTATCTTTTCTTCAGATTCTGTTTGATGATTTTGAAGGGATAGATAAAAATGCTTCTTAGCAAATGCTTGCTCATATAAGCCTGCTACGGTCTTCGCCTTTTCATATTCTTCATTAGCTAAATAGTGTTCGATTTCTCCATCCATTCCGGGACTAATAGCAATTAATCCATTTGAATAGGCTTTTAGCCATTTCATTGGAATCCCTTCTGGTGACTTTGTTTGAACAACACTTGTAATTTTTAATAGATTTTGAAATCCAATTTGATTTTTTGCAAGAAGCACAATTGGAAAAGATTCTGTTGCTGTTTGTTCACTGAGTACATCAACGGTCAAGCCGATAATTGGTTTAATAGATTGCTTCAGGCATTCCTTATAAAAAGCCACAGCACCATACATCACATTACGATCGGTTAATGCAATGGCCTGAAACCCTTTTTGTTTCGCATCTGTTACTATTTGCTCAACTGTGGCTGTACTAGTAAGCAAACTATATGCACTATATACATGAAGATGAATAAATGACATATCGTTCACACCCTTATTTCTTCTACTATACATATATTATAAGTTGCTTGCTTGAAAAAGGAAAATACGTTCTCTTTTTGAAAGGCTATTTTTGCAAACATTATCGCTTCTATCTTAAGTGAGTAGAAGTTGATTTCTGCTCCAGGATGCTCGCTTTCCGCGGGGTGGGCGCTGAGTCTCCTCGGAGCATCCGCTCCTGTGGGGTCTCAGCTGTCCCACTACTCCCGCTAGAGTCTCGCACCTTCCGCTCCAATCAACAACCTATTTTGTTAAGAGTCTCTTTTTGCATGACCTCCTCAAAAACAATAATCTTTTTGAAAAGAGTCTTTCTTTAAAAATTGCTTGCTGCAATTCAACATAATTTTAGTAGTTTGTCCATATGATGAAGTATCAGTTTATCTTAGCAGGGGTCTTCCTGCGGTAAGGAAGGATGAAAATGAAAATCCAGCCTTTTTTCGCTACATTGTTTGATAGCTACTTCATCGCACTTGGTGTTTTAATTGGCGGTTCAATTATCGGGAGCCTTGCTGCCTTTCTAACAGGAAAGCCACCTTTAACAGAAGCCTATCGGATATCAAATATCATTCGAGTATGGGCCATTGTTGCCGCAATTGGAGGGACTTTTGATACGGTATACAGCTTCGAAAAAGGGCTTCTTCAAGGGGGAACAAAGGATATTTTCAAGCAATTTTTGTTAATTCTTGCGGCTCTTGGTGGAGCTCAGACAGGGGCAATGCTTATTAACTGGCTGACACAGGAACATATTTCATGAGAATCCCACCATATTACCGTCAGCCTATCTGGCAGCGTTTTTTAGCAGGTATTGCGATTGGCGGAATGATCAGTTGGTTTGTTTTTTTGTATATTTTTGGTGAGTGGCAGGAGAAATACAGTAAGCAAATCAAAAGCCAAGCAGATGAAATTTCTGACCTTAGAAAGGAAAAGGAAATATGGCAGGAAGAATTTAAAGAATTAAATAAAAAGAATCGGGAATTGTTAACCGTTCAAGACATCAAAGTGAAAATAGAAAACGGCGATAAGTATAAGCTTGATCTATACAGTGTATATGAAGTAGAAGAGCAAATTAAAGAGGATATATCAAATATGATAGCCAAAGATATTGATACAGTCTATAAAAGCAGAGGACTAATTAAAAAAGTAATCGAGAATAAGACGATAAAAGTAAATGAAAAGAGGTATCGACTGAAGGTTATAAATACAGTAATCTATACGACCTTATCGATTCATTTAGATATTATGCTTGATTAAGGTCAGCTACACAAATAGATTAAGAAAGCTGCCCGGGCATGAGCCGGGCAGTATTTAACTTTTACAAGTTTCTTCTAGCTCATTGATTACTGCATCCATGTCATCCCACGAATAGATGGATGCTCCTGCAGCCAGCGGATGCCCCCCGCCCTGATAGTTTCTTGCAATCTCATTAATAATCGGGCCCTTTGAACGAAGTCTCACACGAATTTGGTCCTCTTCTTCAATAAAGAATACCCATGCTTTGATCCCGGCAATATTGCCTAATGTGCCGACAAGAAGGGAGGCTTCAGAGGCCTTTACTTGAAACTCCTCCAATAATTCCTTTCTTAATACCATAGCAGCTGCACCATTATGCTTCATTTCAAAATTTTGAAGGACATAGCCATTTAATTTAACAACATTCGGAGATAGTTCATACATTTTGTCAAACAGCTCTGGACGTGAGAAATTGTAATGGATGAGCTCTCCAGCATATGCAAAAGTTTTTTTCGATGTACTTGGAAAAAGGAAACGCCCTGTATCTCCTACAATGCCAGCAAATAATAATCTCGCTGCCTCATCAGACATTTTTAACCCATCATCTTTTCCAGATAGATAAAATTCATAGATCATTTCACTTACAGAACTAGCATCTGTGTCCACCCACATCATATCTCCATATGCATCCACATTTGGATGATGATCAATTTTGATTAATTTATCACCTAGATTATAGCGATTATCACAGATTCGCTCAGCATTTGCAGTATCACAAACAATGACCAATGCCCCTTCGTATGCATCATCAGGAATTTGATCAAGTCTGCGCAGATAATGAAGGGTCTCTTCTTCTTTCCCTACTGTAAAAATATTCTTTTCTGGAAATGAAGCCTTCAAAATTTCAGCCAGCCCTCCCTGAGAACCGTACGCATCTGGATCTGGCCGGACATGTCGATGAATAATAATCGTTTCATAGCTCTTGATAACATCTAAGATTCTTTCTTTCATTTTCTGCTCCTTTATGAATGAGATCGTATAATTTTAAGCTATTGATAGCATTTTCTTCTGTTTGCCGTTAAAATAAATAGAGTATGTCGAATAATGGAGGATATAATCTTATGCCTGTATTAGTAATTTTAATCGTTCTCTCTCTTTCTTTTTACTTAGTGTATAAAGTAAAGTATGTCCGCAGCAGACGGCCAGTGGAAAGAAAGTGGATCTCTTCTAAGTCAAGTATTGCCCTTGGTCTTTTTGTAGCACTTTTCGGTGTCAATCAGTTCTTTTTAAATGGCAACACCGTCACATATATTGTCGCTATTATTTTTATCCTTATAGGCGGATTCAGCATGTTTGCCGGCTTTAAGGCATATAAACATTATTTACCCCTTGCTGCAAAAGAAGCACAGGAATCTTAATTTACTAAGACGTTCCGTTTAAGGAACGTCTTTTCTTTTGGCAGTTTTCGCAAACATTATTGCTTTTAACACGAATTCGTAGAAGTTGATTACCGTTCAATTAGTTGGCACATCATCATGGCTTTTCCTACGAGGACGCCTCCATTGAAGACTTCAACATCCACTTTACCGAATTTCCTCCCGACTTCTAGTACTTTCGGGAAAATTTCAAGCATGCTTTCAATTTGTACAGGTTTAATAAAGTAGATTGTCATATTCTCTACAACTAAATCCCCTTTTTTATAGTTTCTAAGCACTCTGCTTGCGGCTTCAGAAACAATAGTTGTAAACACGCCATAGGATATTGTACCGAGATGATTCGTCATTTGTGGGGTAACTTCACATCTGTATACATCATCCCCTTTTGTTTTCCCTCGGGTAAGCACAAGTTGATTTGTCACAATATCATCAATGGTTTCACCTACTTGCGGCTGACGCTGGATCATTTGGAGAGCTTTTAACACATCTTGCCTGCTGACAATTCCCTCAAGCCTATTGGAGTCATCTACTACTGGAAGAACTTCAATTCCTTCCCACACCATCATATGAGAAGAGGAAGCCACACTTGTCTTCCTTCCGACTGTCATAGGATTCTTTGTCATAATCTTATCAATTTGTGTTTCAGGATCATGACCCATGATATCCTTTGAGGTCACCATTCCAACGACCTTTAAATTTTTGTCAACTACTGGGAACCTGCTATGCATTGTTTCCCGGTTCACTTTAAGCCAATCAGTAATCTTATCAGTCGTTCTTACACTGATTGTCTCCTCTACTGGCGTTAGTATATCTTCTACAAGAACAATTTCTTTCTTAATTAGTTGGTCATAGATTGCACGATTAATCATTGTTGCAACGGTAAATGTGTCGTAGCTGCTTGAGATAATCGGAAGCTGCAGTTCATCTGCTAGTTTCTTTACACTATCATCTGAATCAAATCCACCTGTAATCAAGACAGCTGCCCCAGCTTTAAGTGCTAGTTCATGTGCCTGCGTACGGTTACCAACGATCAAGAGGCTACCAGCATCTGTATATCGCATCATGGCCTCAAGCTTCATCGCACCGATGACAAACTTATTTAAAGTTTTGTGCAATCCGTCTCTTCCACCCAATACTTGGCCATCTACGATATTCACTACTTCAGCAAAAGTGAGCTTTTCAATATTCTCTTTCTTCTTTCGTTCAATCCGAATCGTTCCTACTCGTTCAATCGTGCTAACATATCCTTTATTCTCTGCATCCTTAATCGCCCTATAGGCGGTACCTTCACTGACTGTCAGTGCCTTGGCAATCTGTCTAACTGATATTTTTTCCCCTACCGGCAACTCATCAATATATTGCAAAATTTGTTTATGCTTCGTAGCCAAGACGTTCACCCTTTTTATAAAATTCCTATATTTTCATTATAAGGTTAAAAACGTCTTGAATTCAATTCGATGTGACAATGTCATGAATAATATATTCTTTAGCGATAAAACGATCTGGCTCTTTTTCTTTCGGCAACAACAGATTTTGTTGCTAGTCGCGATTTTGTTTTCTTTGGCGAATAAAGGATAGCTGTTAGGTTGCCAGCGATAACAATTAAGGCAAATGCGAGCCATGAAAGTGCAAATGCACCTTCTAGTCCTTCACTGAATATATTTAGCTTCGGCACTGCATAGTAAAGGAGAAGACCACAGACAAGCAAGCACAGCAAATAACGATTTTTATTCATCATCCAACCTCCTTAGAACTTCTTCTTTAATATTTATGCGGACAGGCTGAAATCATGTATTGAAAAAAGCGCAGCATCGATTCGCTGCGCCTTTTCTTATAGTTCGATCGCTTCTCCTGCTTCTAATACTTGTCCAACACCCTCATTCAGCATTTTTACAAATTGATGCGGGTCCTGCTTGATTGGCGGGAAAGTATTGAAGTGTATAGGTACCACTTTTTTCGCCCCTAATAATTTGGCAGCGTATGCCGCATCCTCAGGACCCATAGTAAAATTATCACCGATTGGCAGGAAGGCGAGATCAATCGGATGACGATCGCCAATCAGCTTCATATCTGAAAATAGGCCAGTATCCCCTGCATGATAAATTGTTTTGCCATCAATTGTTAGAAGCACACCTGCAGGCATGCCCAGGTAAATGATTTCATTATTTTCTGTCTCCAGGCCTGTCCCATGAAAAGCAGGTGTCAGCTTCACCTTACCAAAATCAAATGTATATGCCCCGCCAATACTCATTCCATGTGTATTCACATCTTGCCAGCTTAAATAAGTAGCAAGCTCAAAATTCGCAATAACCAATGAGTTATTTTTCTTAGCTAATTCAACCGTATCGCCGAGATGATCGCCATGACCATGTGTGACAATAATAACATCAGGCTTTATATCATCCACTTGTAAATCTGTTAAAGCGTTACCTCTAATAAATGGGTCAAATAAAATCGTCTTCCCCTTTGATTCTACTTTTACAACAGCATGTCCATGATAGGATACTTTCATATTTATTCCCCTTTCCATTCATATGGTCTGTTAGTTTACTTCAACGAAAATTGATTTTCTCCTGCCTTCAAAAATCATTCCCTTTTCCAAACTGTTCTAAAAGTTTACTTTTTATTAATTAGTTGCTACTCTTTTTATATAAACATTTAGGAGGTTAAACCCGTGAACACTCGATTAAAAAAGCTATCTAATTGGATGAAAGAAAATGATGTGCAGGTTTGCTTTGTAACAGCACCTGAAAATGTATTTTATTTTAGCGGTTTTTTAAGCGATCCTCATGAACGCCTTCTTGGTTTAGCCGTATTTCAAGAGGAAGAACCATTCCTTGTATGCCCGGCAATGGAAAAGCCAGATGCCAAAAATGCTGGATGGGACAATGAAATTATCGGTTATAGCGATATTGAAAACCCTTGGGAATTTATACATAAGGCAATCAATAAGCGAATCTCAAAAGTAACGAAGGTTGCGATTGAAAAAGAACATATGAATGTCGAACGCTATGAAGCGATCTCACACCTTTTTAACGGTGCTACTTTTGTACCTGCTGAAGAAAAGCTAAGAAAACTTCGGATGGTTAAAGACGAGAAAGAGCTTGAAATCATTCGTGAGGCTTGTGCGTTAGCTGATTTCGCTATTGAAACAGGCTGTGCAGAAATCAAGGAAGGCAAGACTGAGCTTGATGTATTGGCAGCCATTGAATATGCTTTAAAGAAAAAGGGCGTCAACGAAATGTCGTTCTCTACCATGGTATTGACTGGTGCGAACGGTGCTTCCCCACATGGAACACCAGGAATGACAAAGATTCAAAAAGGGGATCTTGTTCTTTTCGATCTAGGTGTTGTTTGGAATGGATACTGTTCAGATATTACTCGAACAGTTGCTTACGGGGATATTAATGATAAACAAAAAGAAATATATGACACAGTTTTAAAAGCACAGCTTGCTGCAGTTGAAGCAAGTAAGCCAGGAGTGACTTGCTCTGAAGTAGACTTAACTGCTAGAAACATTATTGCAGGAGCAGGGTATGGAGAGTATTTCCCACATCGTCTTGGACATGGCTTAGGGATAAGTGTTCATGAGTACCCGTCCTTAACAGAAACAAACTCGCTTTTACTTGAAGAAGGCATGGTATTTACAATCGAACCAGGGATTTATGTTCCACAGGTTGCCGGTGTGCGCATTGAGGATGATTTAGCAGTAACAAAAAATGGGGTAGAAATCTTAACAAAGTTCCCTAAAGAACTGCAAGTAATACGTTAATTTTTCAGCCATATTCGTATGACAAAAATAGCCTGTGGGCATGTAAGCAGAGATTTGATCCGTCTATTGGATCACTTTTGCTAACGTGTATCCCACAGGCTTTTTGATAAACAGATAATTTTTTATAAATAAATTAAGCTTCCCCTTCAGTATCTTCCTGTCCTGCATCTAGATCAAAATTAGCATTGGACTGATCGATCACACCGCTATTATACACATCCATAATTTGCTCGCTTACAGCATTTGTTCCTTCTTCATCAAAAAATAGATTCGCTTGGCTTTGTGGCTCACGCTTGTTCATGTTATATTCTCTCCTTATAAAAAATAAATTGGACTGCCTCCCTTATTGTTCGATTTTTCGCTACAGATATACCTCATTTCCTACTGTATAATAAAGGTAAAGGAGGAGATTTATATGGGAATGAAATATAAAAATATTTTAGTTGCTGTGGATGGTTCAACAGAGGCTGAGTGGGCTTTTAAGAAAGCGATTGAAGTGGCAAAACGAAATGATTCACATCTTCTGCTAGCTCATATTATTGACACTCGTACTTTTGCAACTGTAGAGGCGTATGATCGTACAATTGCCGAAAGAGCGGATATGTTTGCTAGAGAGCTGATGGGTAAATACAAAAGCGAAGCGGTTGAAGCTGGTGTTGAACATGTAGAATTCGTTATTGACTACGGTTCTCCAAAAATTAAAATCCCAAAAGATATTGCCAAAAAGCATGAGGTAGATCTTATTATCTGCGGTGCCACTGGGATGAATGCAGTTGAACGATTCCTTATCGGCAGTGTATCTGAAAATATTACCCGCTATGCTCCTTGTGATGTATTAGTTGTTCGGACAAATAAAGAAGAGTCATAAAATAAAAAAAATGATGCATGGGATAATCTAATCCATGCATCATTTTTAATGATCTGCTAAAGCCTCGTTTACCCAATAATCTCTGCAATCCTTACTTCTTTCAAGTAATTGATAATCCACTAAATATCTTCTTAAAATAGCAAAGTCCGCAAAGATACTTGATAATCGTTCATTTACTTCTTTTTCTGAGTAAGTGACCCCACACTCGAACTGCTTTATTAATTCTAAAAGAATAATTATCTTTCTTTTTTCTTTACTTGGCAATTCTCTAAGTACCCCTTCTTTGAAAAAGGCTGCAATCGTCTTATTCCTTTCCTCAGCAGTAATTGTAAACTTATTTATATACACAACTAACACCCTTTCGGAAGATACTGTGGCATTCCCTTTTCATTATGAATATATTTATGTATAATGGATATATATTAAAGAGAGAAGTGCAGCAAACACTTCTCCCCACAGCCTCTACCGTCAGGGGGATGGTTGTCAAGTTAAGTTATTCTTTGTGCGAACCACCCTTGAGCTTGCGACGGCGTAGGGCGGTTTTCTTGTTTTCTAGAATGTTTTTCCGAAAGAAATATGCACCAACTTCTCGCACGATCCCTTTGAGAACTTCTTGTAGAATTTCAAGAAATGTTTCCATAATTATCACCCCCCTTCCTTTTTTGGAAAGAAGAATGATAACCAACCACCCTAACAATATTCAGCTGCCATTCTATTCTAGCATATATTTTTATTATAGTCAGAAATATCCTAATTTTAAATAAAAAGAGAGCTGATCAGCTCTCTTTTTTCTACTCATTATTAAACTTCCTGTTTCTTTATTAGCAATCCCTTAGCTTTTTCAAGTGCAATGGCAACTTGCTTAAATCCAGTTCCACCTGCACTATTTCTTCTCCTTACAGCGGTGACTGGGTCTAATACCACATAAATATCCTCTTCAAAAAGCGGATTTGCTTTCTGATATTCTGCTAATGGCAAATCACCAAGGTAACAGCCTTGCTGGACACATGTCAGTACAAGTTTCCCGACAATCTCATGTGCCTCTCTAAATGGAATTCCTTTATCCGACAAGTAATCCGCAAGCTCCGTCGCATTGGAAAAATCCGTTTTTGTTGCTTTTTCCATATGATCTTTGTTCACTTTCATCGTCTGAATCATACCAGCGAAGATTTTGAGTGAACCTGTCACGGTTTTCACTGTATCAAACATACCTTCCTTGTCCTCTTGCATATCCTTATTATAAGCTAAAGGCAGTCCTTTAAGTACTGTTAAAAGCCCCATTAGGTTTCCGTACACCCGACCAGTTTTCCCGCGAATGAGCTCTGCCATATCCGGGTTTTTCTTTTGCGGCATAATGCTGCTGCCTGTGGCAAAGCTGTCATCGAGTTCAATAAACTTGAATTCCTGGCTAGACCAAAGGATGAATTCTTCGCTTAATCTCGATAAATGCATCATTAAAGTCGATGAATTCGATAAAAATTCGAGAATGAAGTCGCGATCTGAAACTGCATCAAGGCTGTTTTCATAAATCCCTTCAAATCTAAGCAATTCAGCTGTTGCATATCGATCGATAGGGAAAGTCGTTCCAGCTAACGCACCAGCCCCCAATGGGGAAAGATTAATTCGCTTCATACTTTCACTGAAACGTTCCTTGTCTCTTTCAAGCATCCAGAAATAGGCCATTAAATGGTGAGCAAATGAAATCGGCTGTGCTCTCTGGAGATGCGTATAGCCTGGCATAACCGTCTCAATATTTGATTCTGCCTGGTCGATAAGAGCTTCCTGCATTTCCTGAATCAGTTCAATAATTACTTTAACCTGCTTACGCAAGTATAAATGCATATCTGTTGCCACTTGATCATTCCTGCTTCTAGCTGTATGCAACTTTCCGCCAACCGGACCAACGATCTCTGTTAAATAGCTTTCAAGATTTAAATGAATATCCTCCAATTTAACCGAGTAAGAAAGCTCATCATTTTCTGCCTTCTTCTTAAGTAGCTTTAGCCCATCCTTAATCGTGCTTGCCTCTTCATCAGAAATAATTCCAGATGTGGCTAGCATCGTTACATGCGCAAGGCTTCCTTCAATATCTTCCATTACTAATTCTTGGTCAAACGAAATGGAAGCGCCAAATTCATCGACCCATTCTTCAGCTGATTTTGTAAATCTGCCGCCCCATAGCTTTTTCACACTGTCACCTTCCCGTTCTTTTGAACAATGCTTTGCACCTTCGTTGGCAGACCCCAAAGCTTAATGAATCCAACAGCCGCATTATGATCAAATTCGTCCTCAGATGTATAAGTTGCCAGCTTTTCATCATATAAAGAATATGGCGATTTTCTTCCTTCAATAATTGCATGGCCTTTAAATAATTTGACTCGAACTGTCCCTGTTACAAAGGTTTGTGTCTCTTGTAGGAAAGCTGCTAATGCCTTTTGCAGTGGTGAGAACCATAGTCCTTCATAAATTAATTCCGCAATTTTTTTCTCTATTACTGGTTTGAAATGTGCCACTTCTTTTACAAGTGTTAAATCCTCGAGCTCTTTATGTGCTTTAATTAAAGTCATTGCTCCTGGACATTCATACACTTCACGTGACTTGATGCCGACAAGACGATTTTCCACATGGTCAATTCTGCCAACCCCATGCTTTCCTGCAAGGGTATTTAATTCTAAAATAAGCTCTGATAATGGGTATTGTTTTCCGTCCAAGCTGACAGGTACTCCTTTTTCAAAACCAATTTCTACAACATCAGGCGTGTCAGGTGCCTCTTCTAGACTGACTGTCAGATCATACGCACCTTCAGGAGGAGCCGCCCAAGGGTCTTCCAAAATTCCACACTCATTGCTTCTTCCCCATAAATTTTGGTCAATAGAGTAAGGAGAGTCTAGATTAATTGGAATCGGAATATCCTTTTGCTTGGCATATTCAATTTCCTCTTCACGTGACCATTTCCACTCACGAACTGGAGCCAAAACTTCAAGTTCTGGATTTAATGCTTGAATAGCCACTTCAAAGCGGACTTGGTCATTTCCTTTACCAGTACAGCCGTGAGCTACAGCAACTGCGCCTTCCTTTTCAGCAACTTCCACAAGCTTCTTCGCAATAAGCGGACGTGAAAGTGCAGAGATTAGTGGATACTTATTTTCATAGAGTGCATGAGCTTGCAGGGCCATTAATGCATATTCACTCGCAAACTCATTCTTCGCATCAATGACATACGATTGAACAGCTCCAACTGTTAACGCTTTTTCTTGAATAAACTGAAGGTCTTTGCCTTCTCCAACATCTAAACAGCAAGCAACTACTGAATAGCCTTGATCTCCTAACCATTTAATTGCTACTGAAGTATCTAAACCGCCTGAATAGGCAAGTACGACTTTTGGATTTGACATAATATATTTCCTCCTAGATTACGAATAATTATTCATTTATCTTTGTTTTTATTCATTTATATGTATTAAGATAACATATTTTAATCAAAAATCAATACTTATTCGTATAATTGTATAAAAATAAATTAGTAAGGTTCTAGCGACAAGGGAAGTTTAATCCGCTGAATTTTCATGCCTTATGTGACAATGCATGGAAGGGAGCTATAGAATGTAGTAGAATGAAAGAAACTTGGCTTAGGGAGGCTTATTGAATCTTGGACCATTTTTCATATAACGAACGACTCGGTATTGCGATTCCATCATTTGATAGAGGGTGGGATCAATATTCAGAAGATATACAGCAAGCCATTTTGTTTCATTGGGAAAACATTCGTGGAAAGATTCCAGATCGAATTGCCGAATTGGAGGAACAAATCAATAGGAAGCAGGCGAAGCTTTCAGATGAAGAGAACTTCATTAAATCATGCGAGCTTAATACTGAAATCGCTGATCTGGCTTCGATCATTAATGACCTGTGGTTATGGTACCGAACACATCAGGATATTTCAGCAAAGATTCATATGTAGATAAGAAAAATCCTTTCTGTAATTAGAAAGGATTTTTTTATGGATTTATTAGGGGCAACTTTATCCAATTTTTGTATTTATAGGGCACGAATTTTCTTTTTAGTGACCGCTTTACCCACTTTTTGTATTTTTAGGGCTCGTATTTTCTTTTTAGTGACCACTTTACCCATTTTTTGTATTTTGGAGGCTCCTATTTTCTTTTTAGTGACTACTTTACCCATTTTTTGTATTTCTGGGGCTCCTATGTACTTTGGAGGTGCAGCCCCTATTATAAATCCTTTTTCAATTCTCTTACTACATGGCCTAGTTCAGGTAAAATTAACTTGTTCATTGCTAGCTTCACTGCACCTGATGAGCCTGGTGTTGAGAAGATAGCTTTATCTTTCACTGTCCCTGCAACCGCACGCGACAAAATCGCTGCGGAACCAATATCTTCTTGATAGCTAAGCATACGGAAAAGCTCGCCAAACCCGCTGATTTCCTTATCAAATAATCCCTTAACTGTTTCAATTGTGATATCTCTTAGGGCGATTCCTGTTCCCCCATTTGTCAGGACTACATCAATTTCAGGGTCATTACATCCGTTCAGAACTTCCGTACGGAGTTCATCCGTCTCGTCCTTAACAATGGCATAGCTAACTACTGTGTGTCCAGCTTCTTCTAATAATTCCATCATTAGCTTTCCACTTTTATCCGTATCCTTATCCCTCGTATCACTTACAGTAATAACCTTACATGCTACCTGTTTAGGCGCCTCCATTTTATGCTCTTGCGTACTCATCTATGGTTCCCTTCTTTCTTATGCAAATATCGGTATTGATAATATTTATGGGCAAACTCAGATACTTTCCTTGTCAGTTGATAATTTGAGCTTGCACCGATTGCCATACTGATAAATGGTATTCCCTGAAGCGACTTCTTTCGGAAAATAAAAATGGCCATTGCTTTAAATAATTGTTTGATCGGCTGTTCAATCCAAGTCACATCAGCCAGTTCATCATTGCCCTCATAAAAGTAATAATCCTCTTGGTTCTGAAGTTCACCCATTAATTCTTCCCATGCTCTGCCTTGCATACGCGGCGGAAGGGTGGCTGCATGGAAAACCTTGAGTGAGCTCATCATTTCATACGGTGTATTCACTTCAATTCCATAGGTCATCGCGATGAGCTGGACCACTCTTAAATTGATCACCGCCATCGCCGGAATATCTGCCCCAAGCATGAGCGGACTGCCAGAGCCAGCCATTACCCCCTGTGCAAAGGAATACAGGCGATGACGGGCAATTTGCTGATGAGCAATATATTGAAGCTGATCAATATGTAATTTATTTAGATCATTGATTGTTTCAATTTCAGCGTTAAACACACGCCCTGCTGTTAATACCCTTTCTTTCGCATCCATTTGCATCTGTGATCCTTGAATTAATGCATGAAGATGAAAGAGCCAGTTATCGAGTGTGGAAAAGAACTGCTCCTGAACATTATCTGGTAGTAACGAAAATGATCTTTCTAAATATTTTTCGTATGTTAGTTCAAAATCATTCGGTTCATAACCATACAATTTCATTTCCCACTCTTGAATCTCGGCCAAAACCCTGTTCTCCCGTTCGTTCAATGCCATAATGGGTTCCTCCATTTCCTACCTCTTTTGCTAAAGTATAGCATAGTTGCTCAATGATATAATATTTCTCAATCGTGTATTTTTATTGGACAAACTATATCGTTTATTGGACAAAACCCTATTTTATTCGCTAAACAAGCAGGTATTGGACAAACCTAAAATTCTCCCTACAAAAATACCACAGCTTATTAAAAAGCTGTGGCATCAAGTTATTTAGATAATCTTACAACATCTCTTGCAATCATGACTTCTTCATCAGTCGGAATGATCATTACCTTAACAGGTGAATGTGGGTAGTTAATGAATGCTTCTTCTCCACGAACCTTATTAAGAGAAGGATCCCAATAAATACCCATAAACTCAAGACCTTGAAGGACACGAGCACGAATGACATCACTATTTTCTCCAATGCCGGCTGTGAAGATAATCGCATCTACACCGTACATTTTGGCAGCGTAAGAGCCAATGTATTTATGAATTCTTCCCGCAAAAACTTCAAGCGCTAATTTTGCCCGTTCATTTCCTTCAGATGCCTGAACCTCAATATCACGTAAATCGCTTGAGAATCCAGATACTGCGAGCATTCCACTCTTTTTATTTAATACATCCAGAACTTCGTCAGCTGTTTGATTTGTTTTTTCCATTATAAAAGGAATTAGAGCCGGGTCAATATTCCCTGAACGCGTCCCCATTGTCACACCAGCAAGTGGAGTGAATCCCATGGAAGTATCGATTGATTTTCCACCTTCAATCGCTGCAATACTTGCGCCATTTCCAAGATGGCAGGAGATTAACCGCAATTGCTCCAAGGGGCGACCAAGCATTTCTGCAGCACGCTGTGACACATATTTATGCGAGGTGCCATGGAAACCATATTTACGAATTCCATATTCCTTATAATACTCATACGGCAAACTATAAAGAAACGAGCTTGCTGGCATTGTTTGATGGAATGCCGTATCAAAAACACCAATTGCAGGTACATTGGGCAACACTTGCTGAAAAGCTTTAATCCCTGTAATATTTGCTGGATTATGAAGAGGTGCAAGCTCTGATAATTCTTCAATTTTTGACAGTACCTCATCCGTGATTAGTACAGAGTCAGAAAACTCTTCTCCACCATGAACCACACGATGGCCAATTCCTTCAATTTCATCTAGTGATTGAATGATTCCCAAACTTGTTAATTTCTCCAGTAATAGCTTAACTGCGACATCATGATTAGGGATATCCCTTATTTCCTTCACTTTTTCTCCATTTGCTACTATATTAAAGATTGAATCATTTAGACCTATCCGTTCAATTAAACCTTTTGTAATAACTTCCTCACTAGGCATTTCAAATAATTGAAACTTTAATGAAGAACTGCCGGCGTTAATTGCAATAATTTTTGCCATAATTCTACCGCTCCTTTTACATAACAACGTCACTAAACAGTACAATCTTATTTTGTACAACGGACATCATTAATATCTCTCAATTCCTCATTTAAACATTGTCAGCCAAACATTTCAAGGTACACTTTCATTTGTTATCGGTTTCATTGTAAAGTAAAAGTTTTCTGAATAAGAAAGGTTGTTTTCGAAGACAATTTGGTTATAAAAAAAGGATTGGTAGAGGTTGATTTCCGCTCCAGGTTGCTCGCTTTCCGCGGGGTGGGCGGTGAGCCTCCTCGGAGCATCCGCTCCTGTGGGGTCTCACCTGTCCCACTACTCCCGCAGGAGTCTCGCAACCTTCCGCTACAATCAACTAACAGTTTTAATTCTGACAACATTTTTTAAAAATGCTATTTGGTGATATTTTAGATTAATTTTTATTAAAAACACTGTTATATCCAATAAAAAAAGCATACCAATTTGTATGTGAATTGATATGCTAATTCTTATATTATTTCTAATGCCTTATTTATTCTCTTTATACCATCCATCAATTTTGCCAAGGATTTTTTCAACTTCTGCTGTTTTGGATAGGCTTGGCAAGTTGACGAGGAGTACTTGCTTTGGCGGCTTGACATCTTCGCCTTTCTTTTGAAGAATAAAGATGCTTTTGGCGGCATTTTTGTTTTTAAATAAGGTTTGTGGCAGCTGGAGCAGTCCTTGCATAACTGCGTATTCTTTAATGTACTCATGAAGCTTTGGCGCTTGTTCGCTTTCAAAAAGACCATTTGGAACGATAAAGAATAAATAGCCTCCCGCTTTCACATGCCTCATGCTTTGCTCAATGAATAAATGATGTGCGTATGTATGACCTTGATCAGCCTTCATTTCATATTCAGCTGCTCTTACATCATTTGGATAGTAGCCCACAGGCAAATCACTAACTACTGCATCTGCCTCTTGAATAAACAAAGGTTCAAGACTATCCTGATTGAAAAACTGAATTGGATGCTGCTGCAAGTTTGCATTGACATAACTGAGCTTTATTAAAATATCATCAATTTCAAGACCAATTGCCTCAATATTTTTTGTAGGCTGCTGATTCATAACTGTCGTTAATAAATTTCCTGTTCCAACAGCTGGATCAAGGAGCCGGAAAGATTTTTCTGGAACAAATTTATCAACTAAATAACCGACAAGCATTCCGACAGCATCAGGTGTCATTTGATGATTGGGCTGAACATTTTCTTTCATTCCCTTAAGAATGGCGAGCTGGAATGATTTTCGAATATCCTCTTTAGAAAAATCACTTATTCGGATGGAATCGTAGCTCTTTTTTAATCTTTTAACGGTTAACTCGCTCAGTTCATCACTTTGTAAAATACTTTCTTGAAAAATGTTTTCCCCTGTTTCTGCTAGAGCTTCTAAATAGGTGCAAGATAATTCTTCTTGTATGATTAACGCTGTTTCATTGAAAACAGTAAATAATTGCTCTACTGGTGTTATACTCATTCACAAATCCTCCAATTATATTCTATCGTCCTATTTTAAAGAGGTTTTCATCATATCACAAGTAAAATGGCAAGATTATCATGACAAGTAAAAGCCCCGGACAATGGCCCGGGGCTAATTTTTAAATTACTTCGCTTGTTTCGCAGCTTCCACTGCCGCTTCGTAATTTGGATGGTCAGTTGCTTCACTCACATATTCAGCATATGTCACTGTATCATTGGAATCAACAACGAAAACAGCACGTGCTAGAAGACGAAGCTCTTGAATAGCTACGCCAAATGCTTCACCGAAAGACAGCTCACGATGGTCTGAAACTGTTTGCACATTTTCAATTCCAGCTGCTGCACACCAACGCTTTTGAGCAAATGGAAGATCCACGCTAACTGTTAGGATTTTCACATTATCTAATTTAGAAGCTTCTTCATTGAAACGACGCGTTTGTGCATCACAAACACCTGTATCGATTGAAGGAACAACACTAATTAAACGAACATGTCCTTTTGAATCTGCAAGACCTACTTCTGATAAATCATTGGCAAGAACCTTAAATTCTGGAGCTTTGTCCCCAACCTTTACTTCATTTCCTAATAATGTAACTGGATTGCCTTTAAATGTGATAGACGCCACTACACTCATCCTCCTTAAACATCATATGTACATTGTAAATCATAACTTTTCATTACCTTTTTTGCAAAGATTTAGATTCCTTTGACAAGAAAAAAGTTAACTCTCCTTTCTTGGAAAGTTAACCCTCCTGCATCAAATATCTAATTCTTGCTTAGGCTCATTGTATTCTTGTTTATTTTGATTTCCTTGATTGGTGTTTCCGTCACTTTTTTTACTATTAAACATTTGCTGAATCTTATCGACTGCTTGAGGTGCTAGATCTAAGATTCTTTCATATAAGTGAGTGCTTTCATCTAGATGAACCATTTTCACTTCATTTGAGTTAACGATTAGAAAGGCAATTGGTGTAATGGAAACACCGCCTCCACTACCTCCGCCAAATGGATGTCCGCTTGATTGTCCTTGTCCTTGTCCCTGCCCTTGGCCGCCACTATTTGATTGGCTATCAAGCTTAAATTCACTCCCGCCAGCAGCGAAACCGAAACCAACTTTCGATACAGTTAATATGACACTGCCATCAGGTGTTTCAACAGGATCACCAATAATCGTATTTACATCAATCATTTCTTTTAAATTTTCCATGGCTGTTGTCATTAGCCCTTGAATTGGATGGTCAGACATACGTTAGCCTCCCCTTTTATACTGATTTTGTTTTATTATTAGATAAGGCAGATAAAGGCTTTGTCTTAAACTTTGCCTTCCCGCCTTTCCAATATTTAATCAATTTAATTCCTGCAACCATAGCATGTCCGATTCGGAATTGAAACATACATGAAATAACCGTTTGTGACACCGCAAATTGAAATTGGGGGATGACCATAATATTTGGTTCAACCTTCAGTTTTGTATAATGACTTAAAAGCCCGATTATACTTCCTTTTATTGCCCATATTGCACCTGTCAGCATGCCTGTAATTGCTGCATCTCCAACCCCAACCAAGGTCTGCCATTCAAATTTTTTAATAGAAATCTTCTTTACGAATGTTCGTACTATCCGATGAAGTGAAATAACATGTGTAAGAAGCTCTTTTGTATCTTGCAAACTATTAAGGAGATCGTCGGTTGAGTACTGTTTCGTCTCTGTTTTCTCAGGGCTTTCCTGTGAACCTGCTGTTTTTTCTTTCTTCGTAACAATCGTTGGGGAATTATCATCAATTTTGATTAGCGGAAGTTCAATTTTATACTTAATAAGGCCAAACCATGCTTTCAATTCAACCTTTAAATGATCATTATCATTGTTGTGAAAATAATATAAAATAATATTTAATTTCGTTGCCATTACAAGGATAATCAGCAGAATGAGGATGATTAAAGCGATGAGCAGCCATTTCAATTACTTCACAACCTTTCAGCTTATCATTATTGCCGATTCAAAAAAAAATAAACCTGCCAGCTTTTTTAGAGCAGGCAGGTTTATTCCTATTTTTCATGAACAACCGTTGTATCCGAGAATAGATCATGCAATCCTTGCTTTTTTGGCAAGAAGGCAATGATCACATAACTGACTAGTACAGTTGCCGAAATAAATCGGCCTATCCACTCTCTAAAGAGGATCGTACTCCATGACAAGCTTTTCCCCTCTAGATGAACAACCTTTAATCCAAAAACCATCTTCCCTAATGTTTGATTAAAGAATCGCGTCATTAAAACAAAATAAGCATAGAAGATAATAGCCGTCACAATCGAAATTGGTGCAAAGATACTAAATTCATTTAACGGGATTTTCAATAGTCTAAACACAGGATTAACAATCAATCGGTCTATACTGCCAATTACAATTAAATCAAGAAGATAAGCCCAAAAACGCATCCAAAATCCAGCAAATCTTACTGGGATATGATTGCCGATCATCTGACTATGCTGACTATAAAAGGACTGTTCATGGCGATTTTCTTTTGTTAAAACTGGCGCAGCCTGCTCTTTGTATGAATCACTGCTTATAGTCTCGAACTTTTCAATCTCCTTATCATTTGATGTCATCTTTACACCTCCTATTCAGCATATAGATACATTAATCGTGGAGAATTAGGCTGTGACAACATCTTCATCATGCCAGTCATTTCGATATCTTTCCCCATTAGCTTTTGAGCCCCCATGCTAAATAAAGAACCAAAGCCTAGATTATCTGTATATTTAACAACTTTTGCATCTTTCAGCTTATGATCTTCCTTTAAGGTATCTATGACATCCTCCACATAGCCAAATCCGTCAATTAAATTTAATTCAAGTGCTTGTCGTCCGTCATAAATTCTTCCATCGGCAATTTCCTTTACTTTCGCCGGAGGAATATTACGGCCTTCAGAGATGACCTTTACAAATCCTTCATATGAATTATTAATCATCGATTGAAGAATCTTTCTTTCCTCTTCCGTCATTTCTCTTGAAGGGCTCATTATATCTTTATAAGGACCGCTTTTGATCGTTACGAAATCAACCCCATATTTTTCAGCAAGGCCGGCATAATTTACGCCTTGCATGATCACACCAAGGGATCCTGTTAATGTCTCTGGACTTGCAAAAATTTTATCAGCAGGAGCCGAAATATAATAGCCACCTGAAGCAGCCATTGAGCCCATTGAAATATAAATTGGCTTCTTTGTTTCCTCTTGAATTTCTTTCAATTTATCATGAATTTGAGCACTTTCAACAACTCCTCCACCTGGGGAGTTCACTTGAATAACGACAGCCTTTACAGTGCTATCTTCTTTGATTTGCTTGAGCCTGTCCATAAATCCTTTATGGTTATATCCTCCCGAAGTAAAAAGAGATGTTGCTTCACCTGTATCCTGGATCGTGCCATTCACTTCAAGCACAGCAATTTTCTTTAATTCACTGCCCTCTTCCACTACTTCCTCCATAAAAGCAGCATCCGTACTATCGAAAATCTGAGTTATCGAACTTTCCACATCACTAAACGCGATGCCAGTAGCAATATTTGTGAGTACTGAAAATATAAATAATCCTGCCGCGATGCCTAATGCGGCCCAACGTTTTCCATTCATCCAATCATCCTCCTCATTGTCCATTAGTCTTTACGGGATTCACTTTTAAAATGTTTCAAAAACGTGTAAACTGATTTCGACAACCATTATCATACCAAATAATTAATAATATGGGTAAAATTAAGAGAAATGACTATTAACTGTCTGGAGGAATGGATATGCTTACTCGCCGCAATTTATATTTCCATCATAAAAAGGATGCCGAAATGATTGAGAAGGTTAGCGCACTTTACAAACTGGCTGAAGCCTATCATTTCAATATTGTTACCGATTATAAAAAGGCAAATATTATTATCAGTATTGGTGGGGATGGTGCATTTTTGCAGGCAGTTCGGAAAACTGGCTTCCGTGATGATTGCTTATATGCGGGGATTTCAACCACTGGAAGCCTCAGCCTTTACTGCGACTTCCATATTGATGATGAACAAAAAATGATTGAAGCGATGACAAATGAACAAATAGAAGTACGGCGCTACCCGACCATTGAGGTGACAATCGATGATCAAACATCCTTCCATTGTTTAAATGAATTTAGCATTCGTTCAGCAATTATCAAGACATTTTTACTTGATGTTTATATTGACGATTTTCATTTCGAAACGTTTAGAGGAGATGGGATGGTCGTAGCAACACCGACAGGAAGCACTGCCTACAACAAATCTTTACGGGGTTCTGTTGTTGATCCGCTCCTTCCTTGCATGCAAGTAAGCGAGATGGCTTCATTAAATAATAATCGCTACCGGACACTCGGTTCCTCCTTCATTTTGAGCGGAGAAAGAAAGCTGACATTAAACGTTGTTCAAGATGGAAATGACCATCCAACAATGGGGATGGATAATGAGGCATTAAGCATCCAACATGTGAAAAAAATTGATATTAAACTGAGTGAGAAGAGGATTAAAACTGTCAAACTAAAGGATAATTCTTTCTGGGAAAAAGTGAAGAGGACATTTTTATAAATAAGGAAGAGCCAATATGAATTGCCTGTGGGGTATGCGGGCAGAATTTTGATCCGTTCTTTGGATCAGTTTCTGACAGCGTGCCCCACAGGCTTTTCCCTATCTACAATTAGTTTTAAAAGATCAATATATTTTCATTGACCTTTATGTGTTAGTAATAGATGCTCCAATAATTTTGGCAGCTGTTTGAAGGCAAATGGCAGGTGAAGCCGTTCTGTTTTTTTATGAGCATCCCTTCCGATTGGACCCACATTTATAACTGGAGCAGTCAGTTTAGCCATCTCGTGGAATGGAATCGAATAAAGCTCCTTCCCACCAGGTAAATTCGTATCATAGCGGTTCATATCCGAAAGCAAGCCTTGCAAACCTGCATAGCTTAAGTCACAGATGCCATTGAAATATTCAACTGGCAGCAACTCATATCCAAACGCTTCGCTTGAGTATTGAATGATGGAATCTGAAAGCTCTTGTATAATCGGATTGTCAGCTGTATTAATTGCAGGATAGTACGGTGGTGCATAGAACAAAACAATCATTGGCCCGAGCTCTTGACAAAGCATCGCTAATTGATCCACTACCTGAATCGATTGTTCCCGGCTATCACCAATCGTCTGTGTAATAACAGACTGCTCTAACATCGTAATAAACTCAGCACCCATCTTTTCACAAGCATATGCTCTTAATTCTTCATATAATAGAACTCGAATAGTCGGCAGCTGGCTTTCGTCCAGTTGAAAGATACGATATTTTTCTTTCATGAATTCTTCCATCTTATTTGCTGCTAATTCGGCTACTCCTCTTATTTCTTCCATCACATCAGCTGCATTTCTTTTCATTAATAAGAGATTGTATAGGCTGACTGAGCGATGGGGGATTTGAGTTGTATAATCCTTTTTTAGATCCCGCTGCCACAATAAAGTCGGCGGAGGACTCATTTGCCCATTAACCGTTTCACAAAGCTGCTCATTCCATTCGACTTCCTGAGTAAGCACTGATGTCATCCATGCAGCATTCAAGCCGGAAAGCGTCTCACCTACATGTGTCTCCTTACCAAAGCAAAGTGCTGCAGGCATAATTTTCCCTATCGTCCCAGTATAAAAATAAAAGTTTTTATCCTGTGGCTCTAAAGCAAACATGGGCTCAGAATTTAAAAATAATGTATAGTTTAAATGATGCTGATTAGCTATTTCCTCAAGCTTAGGTACTGCTTCCCGCATCCCTACTGAATTGACTTCCTCATCAGGAACCGTCAATAAGAGCAAGTTCAGCTTCCACTGTTCAGTTGCTGCTTTTTCAAGCAAGCTCATATGCTGAACCAAGCCACATTTCATATCCATTGTTCCTCGACCGAAAAGCCATTCCTTGCTTGCTAAGTCCTCCCTCGCATCTTGAGGAAGCTCTTCTAATCTGTCAAATAGTGCTTCTGTCAGCTCAATAGGCTGAAAAGCAAGATGCTTCAAATCACCATAATCTTCAACATTTACAACATCAAAATGGCTAATCATCACAACCGTTTTCACTGCTTCCTCATGCTTATATAACGCAGTCAAAAACGATCTTCCATCCGTTGTCAAATGATTGGTAATGAATGAAGACTTTTCAGAGAAATAAGGGATTTGTTTCAAATGATGCTCAACCCTCAATGGAAATTGAATTTCTGCCTCTGATAAAGAAATACTGCCAATTGAAACAAGATCATTTAATAAATTGAGCATTTGCTCTGGAGATTGCATCATTGTTTTTCCCATCACTTCTAGTGCTCCTTTATACTAGGGACATGGGGACAGGATTATTGTCCCCTTTTATATTGGGATTGGGACGCAGGACCTGTCCCCCTATCCCATTTTGCCTCCAGCTTGATAAATAGTTTTGTCTTTGAAAGAGAATAAATCGAAATGGCTGTCCATATAAATAAAAACGAGATAAAGTGAGTTTTTGAAAAATGTTCATGATAAATAAAAATACCTAGAATTAATGTTAAGGTTGGTGCAATAAATTGCAAGAATCCTAGAGTTGACATTGGGATTTTCTGTGCCCCTTTTGCAAAATAGAGGAGGGGCACCGCCGTTGCCACTCCAGCACCTATCAATAATACGTCTGTTCCAGCTGACACTGCTAAAAACGATTGTGAACCTTTCATAAATAAGATAATCATATAAATAAATGCAATAGGTGCAACAACAAGTGTTTCTAGTGTTAAACCAATCGCAGAATCTACTTTCACCATTTTCTTCATTAAACCGTATAGACCAAATGATAATGCTAGAAAGATAGAAACCCAAGGGAACTTCCCGTAAGAAATAGTTAAGATTAGTACTCCCATTAACGCTATTCCAAAGGAGGCATATTGAGCCAATGAAAGCTTCTCCCTAAAAATGATCATCCCAAGGATTACACTGACTAACGGATTAATATAGTAGCCAAGACTTGCTTCAATTAAATGCTCTGAGTTAACCGCCCATATATAGATGAACCAATTGCAGCTGACTAGAAGAGAAGCAACCACCAACACGGCTAACTGTTTTTTATTCGTGCGAAAATGAATAAGTGTTTGTATAAACGCTCCCCATTTTCTAGTAAAGAGCAAGATAGCTACCATAAAGAAAAAGGACCAAAAAATTCGGTTAGCTAAAATCTCATCTGCATTCACATGGTGTAGCAGCTTCCAATAGATCGGTAATAATCCCCATAAAAAGTACGAAAATCCAGCATAAATAATCCCCATATGTACTTCATTGTTTTTCATCAGCATGAGCCTCTATTCTTTCTATTATCGAAATATTTATATTATAGTTCGAATAGTAAGATGCTGACAATGTTTATTATCAATCTGCCCATTCCTTATTTATCCAAATCATAAACAATTTCCCCTCCAACAACCGTTTGAGATACATTAATATTTGGAATCTGTTCAGGATTAATATTGAAAATATCTTCCTCCAATATTGTAAAATCAGCCAAAAATCCTTCCTTAATTATTCCGCGGTCAAATTCATGGCTGACAGCATAGGCACTTCCTTTAGTAAATAAACAAACTGCTTCATAAATCGTTAAAGCTTCATCTGCATTAAAGACCTTTTTCTCAGGATCGCAGATATTCGTCCTTGTTACAGCAGCATGAATACCCAGCAGTGGATTTAACGGCTCGATTGGGGCATCTGATCCACCAGCACATGGCAGTCCTTCATTTAATAGCGTTTTCCAGGCATAACAATAGTCCATATGTTCTTCACCAATCCGGTCGATTACCCACGGAAAATCAGAAGCAAGAAATCTTGGCTGGATATCAAGTATTAGTGGTAATTTCTTCGCACGCAAGACGAGTTCCTTCCGAAGGATCTGGGCATGGATTAGCCGGTCTCTGCCTTCTCCTGTCAGTGGATGTTTTTCAATTGCATCTAATACCATTTCAAATGCCAAATCGCCAATGGCGTGAACAGCAACAGGCAGCTTATATTCTCGGGCCTTCTTAACCAGATCATCTAATTGCTGCTGTGTAAAAATGGCTACCCCTGATGTAGAAGGATCATCTGCATATGGATGACTGAGCAATGCCGTTCTCCCACCTAGAGCCCCGTCTGCAAAAATCTTCATTGCCCCAAACTCAATCCATTCATTTCCACTTAAAAAGTATTCTCCAGCTTTAATCATTTCGTCAACCACTTCATGATGGACAAGAAGATGTGCACGAAAATGCTGCCCTTCCTCTTCGATCACCTGCTTGAAAGCCTGAAAAGTCTTCTCATAGCTGCCATAGTAATTTAAGTCTTCTGTATGTGCACCAACTAAACCTAATGAATGGGCATCTTTAATAGCTGCTCGAAGGGCTTTTTTGATGTAAGCCTCTGAAATGGCCGGAAGTACTTCAAATATCAATTCTTGTGCTTGATCCTTTAGTAAACCGTTCGGCCTGCCAAACTCATCCTTTTCAATGACACCACCGGGAGGATTTTCCGTACTTGCATTAATGGATGCAGCCTTTAAAGCCAGTGAATTAACAACAAGTGCATGACGGCAAACCCGCTTTAATAAAACGGGATGATTCGGTACAATTTCATCCAATTCTGTCACAACTATTGGGTCAGGCTCACACCAAAGGTTTTCATTCCAGCCTTCGCCTATAAGCCATTCATTCGCATCCAAGTTTTCAGCATATTGTTTAACTGTTTGAAGAACCTCTGCCTTTGAGAGACAATTAGATAAATCTAAGCTAATTAGCCTTTGACCATGGCCAATTAAATGCATGTGACTGTCAGTAAATCCCGGCAGCATCGTGCGCCCCTTAAGGTCCATTCTGCTGACAATTTCATCTTTATACTTTTCCTCAAGTATTCGAGCAGATCCAAGCTCAATAATCTTATTATCTCGTGTAAAAACAGCATCTGCTTGATGATCCATTTCTTGCAGTGTATAAATATTGCCACCATACCAAATTGTTCCCATAACCCAGCTCCTCCTTTATCTACCCCTATTTACTATATCAAAAATGCAGGCGATTACACGCCTGCATTAAGTGCTTTGATTTAATTTTGTGCCGCTGTTTCCATTTCTTTTTTTCTGAGCTCAACTCGTCTAATTTTACCAGAAGTTGTTTTAGGGAGTTCAGCCAAAAATTCGATTTTTCGAGGGTATTTATATGGTGCCGTTAGCTCCTTCACATGTTCCTGCAAATTCTTGATCAGATCTGGGTCTTTTTCATCTACACCTTCACGCAATACAATAAACGCTTTAACAATCAAGCCGCGTATCTCGTCTGGACTGCCCACAACTGCACATTCTTTAACAGAAGGGTGCTTTACAAGGGCGTCTTCTACTTCAAACGGTCCAATTGTATAGCCGGAGCTTATGATAATGTCGTCTCCACGTCCCTCGAACCAGAAATAGCCTTCCTCATCCATTTTTGCTTTGTCACCTGTTACATAATAGTCCCCACGGAATTGCATTGCAGTTCTTTCAGGATCTTTATAATAGTTTTTGAATAAAGCAGGTGTTTCAATATGTACAGCAATATCCCCCACTTCATTTACATGACAAGGCTTTCCATCTTCATCAATGATTTCGACTCTATTTCCTGGTGTCGGCTTGCCCATGGAACCTGCCTTTAGTTCCATTCCTTTCGTTACACCGACAAGTAAAGTATTTTCTGTTTGCCCATAGCCATCGCGAACATCCACATTGAAATTCTCCTTGAAAATATCAATGACTTCACGATTCAGCGGCTCACCAGCAGAAACAGCACTGCGAAGATGTGGCAGCTTATATTCATGAATGGTATCGACTTTAGCCATTATGCGATACTCTGTTGGGGTACAGCATAGCACATTCACTTGATAATCCCCCAAAAGCTGTAAATACTTCTTCGGTTCAAATTTGCCATTGTATACAAAGCCTGTTGCTCCAGAGCCAAGTACAGAAAGGAACGGACTCCATATCCATTTCTGCCACCCAGGACCTGCCGTTGCCCAAACTGTATCTCCTTCCTCAATACATAACCAATTCGGAGCTGCTGTACGAAGATGAGCAAATGCCCAGCCATGTGTATGTACGACACCTTTCGGATTGCCAGTCGTTCCAGATGTATAGGAAAGGAAAGCCATATCCTCTTGATTCGTATCCGCCAATGGAAGTTCCTCAGAAGCATTCTTCATTTCACTATCTAAATCAATCCAATTTTCAGCTTGGCCTCCAATAACAAATTTCGGGAGATCATTTGCTTCATTTATTGAGGAGAATTGGTCTACATACGGAAGATAGCTAACAATCCCTTTCACATCACCATGTGTAATTCGATACTGAAGATCCTTTGAGCGAAGCATCTCAGAACTTGGAATCACAACAAGACCCAATTTTAATGCAGCAACATAAGCCTGGTACGCCTCAATCAGACGTGGCACAATAACGAGGACGACATCCCCTTTTTCCAACCCACGATTAGCAAATACATTGCCAATTCTGTTGGCATTTTTTAATAACTGAGAGTATGTAATTTCTTTTTTCTCACCTTGTTCATCTTCCCATCTAATGGCCAATCGATCAGAATCAGCTGCATAACGCTCCATCTCAGCAACTAAATTATACTTTTCCGGTGCTAATAGATCTTCTCGCTTCATCAATATCTCCCCCTAAAAGTAAGTTGAACTAGTTTGTTTTCATAAAGCTTCTATCTTCGAACTAATTATACTAAATTATTTAATAATTCAAAACCATTTATTTTTTAAAAATATTAATTTAATCTTTTTCTATAAACATAAATAAGGAGCAGGAATGGATTCCTGCTCCTTGTAGCCATATTATTTATTTTTTTATTATCGTCCAAAACCAGCTAGTTGTTGTTGAGCTGTTTGAACTAAACGCTTTGTAATTTCTCCACCAACTGAACCGTTAGCACGAGAAGTTGTATCAGCACCTAAGTTAACACCGAACTCAGAAGCAATTTCATATTTCATTTGGTCTAGAGCTTGTTGCACTCCAGGAACTAAAAGTTGATTTGAGTTACTGTTGTTGTTAGCCATGTGATTTTCACCTCCTTGTGAGTATAGAATGTGTAGAATCACATGACCATATTCAAATATTTATTGGTAATTACTTCATTGAAATCCAGTTGAGACCATGTAGTGTGTAGAGGTTGATTTCCGCTCCAGGTACTCGCTTTCCGCGGGGTGGGCGGTGAGCCTCCTCGGAGCATCCGCTCCTGCGGGGTCTCACCTGTCCCACTTCTCCCGCAGGAGTCTCGCACCTTCCGCTCCAATCAACAACCTTTTTTAGAAGTAAAACTTATTTGAAGAACAACAATCATTTAGAAAAACTTTTAAAATAATTCACTTAACGGATCCTGTTGTGAAGATTGTGGAGTAATTACGATCACTTCAGTGTTTTCTACGGCTTTTGTAATAAGAGGTTCAAAATCAATGTAGCTTTCAAAATGTTGAACCTTTTCTTTTTTTGGTTTTGTTTTTGGTGAAGATGGAACAAAAACTGTACAACAATCTTCATATGGCCGATTAGAGATATCGAAAGTATCAATTATTCTTGATATGTCAATAATCTCAGACTTGTCCATTGTAATTAACGGACGTAGAATAGGCGTACTTGTTACGTCATTGATCGCATACATACTTTCAAGTGTTTGGCTAGCTACTTGCCCTAAACTCTCACCAGTGATAATCGCAAGACCTTCATTCTTCCTTCTGATTTCATCTGTTATTTGAAGCATCAACCGTCTAGTCGTTGTCATAGAATAGTTCTCAGGAATCTGCTTTTGGATAAGTTGTTGTATATCAGTAAAAGGGACGATATGAAGCTTTACTGCACCACTTATATTCGCGAGCTTCGCTGTTAGGTCAATTACCTTCTGTTTTGAACGTTCACTCGTAAATGGAGGGCTATAGAAATGAACAGCTTCAATTTCTACGCCTCTTTTCATTGATAAAAATCCTGCGACAGGGCTATCAATTCCACCTGAAAGCATCAGCATTCCTTTTCCGCCCGAACCTACTGGAAGCCCGCCAGCACCTAGAATGTTTTCACAAGAGAAATAAACGGCCTCGTCTCTAATTTCAATTTGAAGATTAATATCCGGATTTTTTACATCTACTTTTAATCCAGGGATATTTTTCAGTAAATGGGCACCAAATGTTTGATTAACCCCATTTGTATCTAGAAAATACCGTTTATCCGATCTCTTTGTTGTAATTTTGAAAGTATTTCCTTCTTGATAGATCTTTTTGAACAAATCTAAAGCAGCGTCCTTCATGTTTTCAATCTCTTTATCTGTTTTAATTGCTGGACTAAAGGATTGAATACCAAACACACTCTTCAATAATTCTACGATTTCAAATCCGTTTTCCCCATTCAAAAGAATAAACATTCGCTCTCTATTTACTTCAATTTTTATTTGTTCAAAATCCCTTAATACTCGCTTGATATTCCGTCTGAGTTTATAAATAAACGCTTTACGGTTTCTTCCTTTTGTCGATAATTCTCCAAAACGAATAAGAATTCGATCATAATTCATATTAATTCATTACCTCTCTTAGCTTTAGTACAGCTTCTTTTACCGAAGCAATAAATTGTTTTGCTTCATCAAGTGTGTTCTCAAATGAAAGACTTAACCTAATGGAACTCATTGCCTCATCTTCTGGAACACCCATTGCTAAAAGCACGCTGCTAGCTTTCCGTGTTTTGGAAGCGCAAGCACTTGTTGTAGAGACAAAGATATTTCTCTCCTCAAGTGCATGAACGAATACTTCCGCCTTAAACCCTCTAATTGAAAAATTTATTATATGAGGGGACGATTGAGTAGCAGGAGTGTAAATCTGTACCCCCTCTATCTTTTCCAATTCCTTCCTCAAAAAATCCTTGATAATTATTAGTTCAGCCAGACCTGTATCCTGTCTGAGAAGCGTCAATCTCAATGCTTTAGCCATTGCTACCATTCCTGCCACATTTTCAGTGCCGCTTCTTTGATTCCATTCTTGGCCCCCTCCTGAAAACAGGGGAGATATTTTCACTCCATGACGAATAAACAATGCTCCCGTACCCTTTAATCCATGAAATTTATGGCCTGAAATTGTACATAAGTCTATGTTGCTTTCATAGAAATGGAGAGGAACTTTCCCGATCCCCTGAACATGATCGACATGAAAAAGGACTTTCGAATACCGTTTTAAAAGCTGACCAATCTCTTTAATCGGTTGAACGGACCCCGTTTCATTATTTACATGCATGACAGAGACCAAGATGGTTTCATCTGTAATCGCCTTTTCAATTTCACTAACACTTACAATCCCGCGATCATCGACTGGAATGTATGTAATCTGAAAGCCTAGACTTCTAAGCTGTTCCATTGATTCCTTTATAGAAGGATGCTCAATCTTCGTTGTAATAATATGGCGACCTCTGTTTCTATACATAAGGGCTGTCCCTTTAATAGCTATATTATTACTTTCTGTACCGCCAGAAGTAAAATAAATTTCATTCGATTGTACCTTTAGAAGCTTAGCCATTTGTTCTCTAGCTTGTAAGAGGAGTTTCTCTGCCATTCCGCCTAACCCATGCAGGGAGGATGGATTTCCAAAATATTCAGCTGATACTTTGTTGAACGCCTCTAATACTTCCTTATATGGCTTTGTTGTTGCACTGTTATCGAAGTAAATCATTGTCTTCTCCTTCCTCCAAAAACGTATTGGCAACTTTAAATCATATCATAAAAGTTTTAGCAATTAAATTTCTTTGCCTCATATTCATTATAAAATAATCCGTCAATGATAAAAAACTCCTATGACGAAAGTTTAATTTTATTATTTATTTTGCCCAATCCTGTTATTTTTTTGAAATGAAATATTGTTGTAAACTTTAATAAACCCCTTTATTTATGGGAACAATTACGCTATGGTAAGTATAAAATTGCAGATTGAAAACGTTATCTTAATATATTTAAAATTAAGACTTTGATAATATTCGACAATTTTTTTAACACTTATGTTACTATGTAAATGTTCAAAATATTTAGGGGACTGATTCAGGGGGATGAAGTATGAATTCAAAGTTATCATCTAAGCAAATCATGGCCGTTGGGCTCATGTTATTTGCACTATTTTTCGGGGCAGGAAATATGATTTTTCCTCCATTTTTAGGACAAGATGCAGGAACAAATGTGTGGACTGCCATCATAGGATTTTTAATAACTGGGGTTGGGTTGCCGTTACTAGCTATCATCGCAATTGCAAGAGTTGGTGATGTACAAACAATGGCTAGCCGTGTTCACCCAGTATACGGCGTGATCTTTACAGTAGTCATGTACTTAGTTATTGGACCACTGTTTGCGATTCCACGTACAGCGACTGTTTCATATGAAATCGGTATGATCCCGTTTTTATCTGAAAGCGCTATAAACAGTCCTGTACCTCTTATTATTTTTTCAATCGTTTTCTTTATCATTACAGCATGGCTTGCAATGAACCCAACTAAATTAGTTGATACGATTGGAAAGGTTTTAACACCTGCACTATTAATTATTTTAGGCATTATTGTTGTTAAGAGTCTTATTACGCCATTAGGAGACGCACAAGCTCCAACTGGTGCATATGTTGATGGAGCTTTCTTTAAAGGTTTTGTTGAAGGCTACCTAACAATGGATACTATTGCAGCACTTGTATTTGGAATTATTGTTATTAGTTCCATTCAAGGTTTAGGCGTAACAAACAAAAAATCAATTACAAAAATTTGTGTACAAGCTGGGCTAATTGCCGCGGCAGGACTTGCACTTGTTTATATTGCACTTGCTTTTATCGGATCTACTGCACCTGATGCTTTAGGATTACAACAAAATGGTGGGGCAATTCTTTCAGGAGCTGCTAGCTACTTATTCGGGTCATTCGGATCCATTATTCTTGCGTTAGCGATAGTATTTGCATGCTTGACCACTTCAATTGGTCTAGTATCAGCATGTGCAACGTATTTTAACAAGTTATTACCAAGATATTCTTACAAAACTATAGTTTTAATTTTCTCAATATTTAGTACGATCATTGCTAATATTGGCTTAACACAGCTTATTAATTTCTCGGTACCTGTTCTAGTAATTATTTATCCACTAGCTATCGTGCTGATTGTTCTATCGTTTTTCCATAATGCATTTAAAGGCTATTCTTTAGTTTATATTTGTGCATTAATCCCAACAGGTATTATTAGTCTTTTGGATGGCTTAAATACTGCTGGTGTAAACGTTTCTGGTGTAATGGATGCATTGAGTTTCCTTCCATTATTCTCACAAGGCATCGGTTGGGTTGTACCAGCTATTGTAGGAGCTATCGTAGGGTATTTCATTGCTTTAGCTTCAGGAGCAACACAGAAAACTATTCAAACGAATTAATAGTAATAAAGGTTTAATTTAATAGGAGTAATCCACAAGATTACTCCTATTAAAAAAATATATTTTTTTTTAAAAACCAATTTACAGAATCTTCGACATAATATATAATCATAATTAATTTAGTATATTTAAATAATTTTTACCCTAAATTGTCACAACATTTTGTAAATATAAAATTAGGAGGAAAAAGGGATGACAACAGGTTACTACACTGGATTATTTCCATAAACAATATTAAGTAAATAATAATTCTATTATTTTGTCATAAATTTTCAAAACATTTTTTAAATTACAACAGGGGGAAAAACAATGAATACTAACTTATCAGGAAAACAAATTACAGCAGTTGGACTTATGTTATTCGCATTATTCTTCGGAGCAGGAAATATGATTTTCCCTCCATTTCTTGGACAAGACGCAGGAACGAATATGTGGACAGCCATTATTGGTTTTCTAATAACAGGTGTTGGATTACCATTATTAGGTGTTATCGCTATTTCAAAAGTTGGTGACTTACAAACATTAGGTAACAGAGTTCATCCAGTTTTTGCAGTTATCTTTGCAGTTGTTCTATATCTAGTTATCGGACCACTTTTCGCAATTCCACGTACTGGAACAGTTGCATTTGAAATCGGTGTAGTTCCATTCTTGCCAGAAGGTACATCAACTGGTATTTGGCTATTAGTTTTTACAATCATTTATTTTATCATTTCTGCTTGGTTATCAATGAACCCATCAAAATTAGTTGATCGTATCGGTAAATTATTAACACCAGCATTATTAACTGTTTTAGGATTATTCGTAGTTAAAGCACTTATCACTCCATTAGGAGCACCACAAGCACCAGTTGGCCCATATGCTGATGGCGCATTTTTCAAAGGTTTTGTTGAAGGTTATTTAACAATGGATGCTATTGCTTCTCTAGTTTTTGGCGGAATGGTTATTGCTACAATTAAAGGTATGGGTGTAACAAATACAAAATCATTATCAAAGCTTACGATTAAAGCTGCAGTAGTTGCTGCCGCTGGTCTTGCACTTGTTTATCTATCACTTGCATACATCGGATCTACTAGCCCAGAAGCAATTGGCCTGCATGAAAATGGCGGATCACTTCTATCAGCTGCAGCTAGTCACTTATTCGGTTCATTTGGATCAGTTATTCTTGGCTTAGCAATCTTGTTCGCTTGTTTAACAACAGCAGTTGGCTTAATTTCATCTTGTGCGCAATACTTCAATAAATTAATGCCAAATCTTTCTTATAAGACTTTAGTAATTATCTTCGCAGCTTTTAGTGCAGTAATCGCTAACGTTGGTTTAACTCAGCTTATTAGCTTCTCAGTACCAGTATTAGTATTTATCTACCCACTTGCTATCGTGTTAATCTTACTATCATTTGTTCACAATCTATTCAATGGATACGCTTTAGTTTATCGCTTTGCATTAATTCCAACTGGTCTAATCGGTCTAGTAGACGGTTTAAATGCTGCTGGGGTTAACGTTTCTGCAATTACAGAAGTATTAGATGTACTTCCATTATTCTCACAAGGTTTAGGCTGGCTTGTTCCTGCTATTGTAGGTGCTGTAGTTGGATATGCTATCGCTTTAGTTGTTGGTTCAGCAAAGAACAAAACAGTTCCATCGAATAACTAATAGTTATTAAAAAGGAAATCTTTGTTCAGATGTACCACTTTAGGAAATTAATTTCATCAAATTTAAGAACTATTTTGTACTAAAAGTAAATATAAAAAGGTCCAATTTCTCAGCATTAGAATTGAGAAATCGGACCTTTTTTGATATTCCTGAAAAACACCCTTTACTATGGGTATTTTCTCACTACTAAGTAGGTACATTTCATGCGCTGGGTATCACTTCTCTCATAAAGCCTTGTTTAATTAATCAGGCTGACCATTTTCCACATACAAAAAGCCCGCAATAGCGGGCTTTTTAATGCAACTATTCTTTTATCAAGATCTCAATCTTATTAATGGCACCAGGTTCAATTTCCTCTATCGCTGTTGCCGCCTGCTCTAATGCCGTCTTATAATCAAATCCCCTAAATGATGCTTCTGCATCAAGCAGCCCCTTTTCAATTGACGGGTATCTGCTCCGGTATCGATTTCCGTATTGAATCACTTTCTCGACTAGGATGATCGTTTCAACGATATCCTCTGTTGTATCCACAACCTTATCTACCGTAAGCACAGCAACTTCTAAATATTGCTGAATCGTCTGGATATTTAGCGGCTGCTCTTCAAGCTTTGCAATCACATTTTCAATACTTTCCTTTGCATCTTGCATTAAATATTTGTAGTCCTGAGGTAGCCCTGGTACATTACTTTTTGAAATGAGTCTAACCGTTTCAGCAATTCTTTTCCTAAGTTCCTTTACTTTTTCGCGGGCAGTCATTTCATCTTTTCTCAGCATTTGCAGTTTTTCAGCAAATGCTGCTTGTTCATCCTCAATTTCTTCAAGCTGACTCTTAATCCCATCAAGCTCTTCTTTAAGAAGTGAATGGGCCGTGCTTTGACTATTAATTTTATGGTCAAGTAATTCAAAGCGATTAAATAATTGGGATAATTTCTTATCAAGCTGCGTTTGAATTTCTACATCTTTGTCTGACACATGATAGCTTTGACGAACAATTTCTAACTCCGTCTTTAATTGCTTATTAATTTCTCTGTTTGTAAAAAGCATATTTCTTGTTGCGCCGTCCTGCTTATTAATAAAATGCTTTGAATGTACTTCCTCTTCTAGGAGATCATATAATAATTCAATACGATCTTTCATTTCTCCCATTCCTCTTTGTACATCAACAATTTCTGTTCGTTCGACACAAGCTTTATAGTTGGCTACTTCTTCTTCTAGCCTCTCAACCTCTTTCTCAAACTGAATATGGTCAAGAATGAATCCTTGCTCGAGCATATCCTTATACCCGTCTTTCAATTCTTTTATTTCAGAAGGAACTTTCGAAAGACATTCAACCAGTAAAGTCGGAATTTCTTCCATCTTTACATTTACTTGTTCTAACTCCCCTTTTATTGTTAGCACAATTTCTCTTGCCTCAAGATAGTTCCCACTACTCGTTTTATCATTAAAGTCTTGAAACTTTGCAAAGGCCTCATCTAACTGTGTTTCAAGAATATCCGCTGCTTTTCCATATGTATGGCGATGGGCGAGTAATGTTTTTTTGTTCTCACGATAAATATCTTTTAATTCTTCAATCTCCGTCCTGTTTTTCTCTTCACTTCCTACGAGCTCATTCAACTCATTCAATAATTTTTTGATATTATCTTCAATTTCAGTTAAGAACTTTTCAATTTCCTGCTGAACATCTTTGGCTTTTTTGAACCTGTATTTATCAATATATTCTTCCGCATCGAATAAATACTCTTCTACATTCGGCAATTGGGCAGTTACAATTTCATCCCATTCCATCCGCCAGCGTTCAAACAGCTCTTCTGTTTGACCTGTCATATTTAGTTGCTTTACTTTTGACATTTCATCTAGAACAGGGCGATTCATAATATCCATCTTCCATGCTTCAAGTCGATCAATATCTTTATAGTATTTTTTCTTTAATATAAATCCGGTTAAAAATAACCCCAATAGAATGACGATAACGCCAATAATGTATTCCACTTTTTAAAGCCCCCTGTTCTGTACCGAGCCGATATATGATAATCTATATGAATTTTTGAAATCATGTTCAGTTCAATGTTTTTATGATACCATGTAAACGACATTTATTGACTATTTATTTCATATTTTTATCTAAATTATTGTGAAAAAACATATATGCATACTCATTTTATCTGTATATTACTTAAATTTTCAAATATTTCATTCTGTTTTTTTAATATACAAGAAGAAAGGGGAATGTCAAATGATTAAAGATGGTCATATTCATACTCCATTTTGCCCGCATGGCACAAAGGATACATTAGAAGAATATGTAGAAAAAGCCCTTTCATTAGGCTTCAGGGAAATATCCTTTACAGAGCACGCACCATTACCAAAAGGGTTTCATGATCCTACTCCCCAAAAAGATTCGTCTATGAGGATCAATGAATTGGGATTTTACTTTGAGGAGATTTCAAGGATCAAATCTATTTACGATGGACGAATCAAAATCAATACGGGGCTTGAGGTTGATTATATCGAAGGCTTTGAACATGAAATTAAAAATTTCCTGAATCAATACGGCAGCTATTTAGACGATTCCATCCTTTCTGTTCATTTTTTAAAATATAGGGGCCAATATGACTGTTTAGATTATTCACCAAAAGGCTTCGGTCAAATGCTTGCTGCATATGGAACCAGTGAAGCCATTTATCGTACGTACTTCAATACCTTACTGCAGTCTATCTATTCTGACTTAGGGCCTTATAAGCCTACTCGAATCGGTCATATAACCTTAGTGAAAAAATTCCAAAAAAAATTTCCCGTAAAAAGGGAATTTACAAAAGAGATCATGGAAGTGTTAACTGCTATCAAAGCTTCCGAGTATGAAATTGATTATAACGGGGCAGGGTTTTCGAAACCTCTTTGCAAGGAAGCCTATCCACCTGAATGGGTGGCTGCAGAAGCCTCAAAAATGGGGATTAAGCTTGTCTACGGCTCTGATGCACATCAATCTAAAGAACTTGGTCAAGGTCTTAGCATGATGACATTAGAAGGGGATCCACTCATTTGATTCCCTTCTAGCTAATAATTCACTGCTAAATAAGCCCTTTCATATTCATTCTTACAGATAACACCGTCAATCCATTTATAAACCTCTTTTATATATTTCTCGGCAAAATATTTCTCATTTGGCAGGACATGCAAGACTTCACTTAAATAGTGCGTATTCAAAAAAGGCATATTCAACAGCCCTTTCAGCTGCAAAGTAATATAATCAGCGTTTACATGGCAAAATTCCTTCGTCTTCATTCCTCTTTCAATGACCCTATTAAAATAAAATCGTTCCTTCGTAAGATAAGTAGACATAATTTCACGCACAATCTGTGAATCAATTGAAATCTCACGCAAAATCAGCCGAGTTAAATGTAGATTTTCAAATTGAAAAAACATAATGTTTTCTGCTATTTTCTTCAAACAAACGGAAGCCCCCTGTTCGATAAATGCAAATCCCTTCTCAATTTCCTCCACATATCTCTCAAAGAAAATGGTGAAACAATGCTCAAGTAAACCATGTTTATTTTCAAAGTAATAGGCAATATTCGCTGGATTCACTTTTGCCTTTCCAGCAATATCCCTAATCGATGTTCCATGAAACCCGTTTACATTAAATAAATGTATGGAAGCAGCAACAATGACTTCTTTTGTATCCTTTTTCATTTCTCCACCCCGCTTTCAAATATTGCTGTCAAATTACGTTGATTTCTTGTTATATATAAACATTCTTGTTAAAACCGCCTTATCCTTTATATAGTTCTCGACAAAGTTTCACTTATTTCCTCTTGTTTTGCTATAATTTAAATACTATACAAGGAAGTAAGGTGATTAAAGATGTTTAACGTCGAATTTTACCGAGGAACTCGCGAGGAAAATTACACTTTAGTAATTAAGCAGCTTGCCGCATTGCTAGAAGGTGAGCCGAACCGTATCGCCAATTTAAGTAATGCATCCGCTTTATTAAATCAATTTTTAGACCGTATCAATTGGGTTGGCTTCTATTTAATGGAGGAGAATGAACTAGTATTAGGCCCCTTTCAAGGACTTCCTGCATGTGTGAGAATCCCAATAGGCAGAGGCGTTTGCGGCACCTCTGCTAAGCAAATGGAAACGATATTGGTAGAAGATGTGAATCTTTTTCCTGGCCATATTGCTTGTGATGCAGCTTCTCTATCAGAAATTGTTGTTCCTCTAGTAAAGGATGGCCAGCTTATTGGTGTTTTAGATATTGATTCACCTGAAAAAAGCCGCTTTGACGAGTTGGATCAAAGAAAATTAGAAGAGTTTGTTGAGGTTCTAGTGAGGTATTTATAATTCATAAGAAAGAAAGCGATGATATTTAAATCATCGCTTTCTTTGTTTCTATTAAATTTTACTTAATGCTTGCTCGAGATCGTCGCGAATATCTTCCCATGATTCCAGTCCAACTGATAATCTGAGCAATGTGTCCTCTATGCCCATCTTTTCCCTAGACTCTTTTGGCACAACTGCATGTGTCATTGTTGCAGGATGCTGAATTAATGTCTCAGCATCCCCAAGACTAACAGCAATTTTGATAAGCTTTAATTCATTCATTAGAACTTGAGCTGTTTCTTTATCCCCATGTAATGTAAAGGATATTATCCCGCCTGGCTGCCTCATTTGCTTTTGGGCAATGGCATAGTCAGGACTTTTCTCATCCCCTGGAAAATAAACATGAGCTACTTTTGGATGGGTTAATAGAAAGCTTGCTAACTTTCTTGCATTCTCACAATGGCGATCCATCCTTACTGCTAGCGTCTTTAATCCTCGAAGCAGCAGCCACGCATCGAACGGGGATATAATACCACCAATATCCTTCTGTGTTGTCATTGCCATTTTTCTCATAAAATCCTTTTTCCCAACAGCAATTCCAGCAATCACGTCACCATGACCACATATATATTTTGTCGCACTATGAATAACAACATCACAGCCAAGAGAAATCGGATTTTGCAAATACGGGGAACAGAATGTATTATCCACAACTACTGGGATTCCTTTTTCTTTTCCAACTTCAGCAACCATTTGCAAATCCACTAGCTTCATTGTTGGGTTAATTGGTGATTCAACATAAATACATACCGTTTCTGGGCGAATAGCTTGTAATAACTGTTCTTTCGATTCCATCGCCGAGAAGTCATGACTGATTTTATACTTATCGTTCATCATCTCCAATAAACCGAATGTACAGCCATATACCCCTTGTGAGCACAGAATATGATCACCTGTTTTTGTTAAACCGAGCAGAATAGCCGAGACAGCAGCCATTCCCGAACCAAATGCAAGGGCCGCTTCTCCATTTTCTAGAGCAGCCATTCTTTCCTCCAGCATCGTAACCGTTGGATTGCCAAGCCTTGAATAAATATATCCATCTTCTTCTCCAGCAAAGCGGCGTTCCCCTTGTTGCGCTGTTTCAAATGTAAAGGTTGATGTTTGGAATATAGGCGGTGCGAGGCTTCCACTATATTTTTCTGATTCATATCCTTCATGAATGATTTTTGTTTCAAAGTTCATTGAATTATTTTTGTTCATTTTTTCCTCCCCCTTTCTGTTGTAAACGCTTTCATAAGGTTCAAAAAAATATAACTCTTAATTATAGGATATGATAATTCGAACTATTTTGAAAGCCATTTACAAAAAATAAGAATCTGCCGATGATTACACAGCAGATTCCAATATGAATGTCCATCACTACTTTTGAACAACAACTTTATTTTTTCCTGATTGTTTAGCCATATAAAGAGCTCTATCAGCACGCTTAAATAATGCAGGGTAAGAGTCATGGCAGCCCTTATTCCAATGTGAGACACCGCAAGAAATAGTCACCTGAGGTTTCGTACATTCAGAAACTCTTCTTACAAGCCTTTCTGCTATGATAATTCCAGCGTTTAGGGATACACCTGGCAAATAAATAGCCAGTTCTTCTCCACCCCATCGTGCACCGATATCAGATCCTCTAATATTCGCATTAATAAGATCAGCCACTTGGATAATGACGTCATCGCCTACTTGATGACCAAATGTGTCATTAATTAATTTGAAATTATCAATATCAATCATCATGAATGTACCTTCTTGATCCTTATTCATTGACAGATGAATTTTCTCATCTAAGTAACTTCTTGAATAAAGTTTTGTCAAATGATCTGTCACAACCATTTTCTCTAGCTCTTCTCTTAACATCGAATTTGTAAAGGCAAGAGTAGAGTGGTGGACAAGTGATTGCAGCAATTTAAAGGTTTCAAAAGTGAAATGATAAGGTTGTTGATGCATCACAAGTGCAATGCCTTTGAGTACACCTGATTGAGTCATAGGAACAGCCATTATTGACTTATATTGAATCCTTGTCAGGGAGTCCTGCAGATTAAAATCCCCAATAAAAAGAGATTCCTTCTCTTTTTCTACTTTTCCCTTTGTGTAATTTATATATAATTCTGCATCCTTTTGCTGAAAGAAATCCGTACTGCCTTTTAATATTTTTATTTCCTTATAATCCTTTGAAAATAAAATAAAGCCGACTTCTTCCGCATCAAATGAATGGATGATCTGTTCGGTAATGAATGTCATTGTTTCGGTTAATCGCAAATTTGAATTTAATCGATGTGAAGTTTCATTAATTAGTTGAAGATCTGTAATTAGCCGCTTCGATTGCTGATAAAGCTGTGCATTTTCTAATGCCGTTCCGGCTGTATTAGCCAAAAGGGTAATGAACTCCACTTCATTATTTGGAAATACAAGTGAATTCGGCGCAATCACCTGTAATACTCCATATACTCCTTGTTTCCCTTTTAACGGAGTATATAAAATAGATTTTTTTTCTTGTATAGAATCCTCGAATTGAGAAGTTCCAGTCACATACGCTTGCATCGCTGCAATATTTTCACTATCATATTCTAAATCCTTGATTGGCAAGTCTCCGAGCTTATTATTATCATGTGATAGGAGAAGATAATAGATAAACGACGGATAGACCTCCTGTAATGTATAAATGATCTCTCCTAGCACATCATCTATGTTCATTGAGGAATGGAATTTCTCCGTTACACGGTACAATTGTTTATATCTTTTTTCTTCTGAAATTGTTTTCACTAGCTGGCGAGCTTTATATAAGAATCGCGCAGATTCTTCGCTTAGCATGTCAAAAAATTCATCTGAAAATGATCCTTCTATTCCTTTTAGCAATATGCCACCTAGTAAGCAATCCTTATGGATAAGGAGCAGCATGAGATCATATTCTTCGAATTCAGGTACTAATTGTTTATAAACCTTGCTTAGACGACTAAGTTCAGAAATGGAAAAAGGAACGATCGAAGGCATCTTCTTCTCTATTATTGATGTGTCTAAGAAGGAAACATCCAGTGCCCCCGTCAACTCTTTTATCGTTTCGAGCATTGCTTTCATTAATTGATCATCATTTAATAAGCCATCTTCCGTATCCATGATGTCGAAAAAATGACTTTTCAATTTTAATTTCATTTGCAGCTCAAACTGTTCCATTCTAATCATCACCTATTAGTCATACTATTCACGCGTAATTAAAATTGTATATTCTTACATTTAAAATTATATATATTTTTGCCTTAAATTCCCTGCTTATTTTTGTCTATTTCGTTTCAATCTCAGCAATTTTTATATCCGTTTCAGTAATAACAAGCCATAATGACCCATTCTCAGATAAAGAATGCAGCCCAGTTGGCTTTTCGCCTATCACCATAGTTATTGATTGTTTGCCATTTATATTAATAATGGATTCATTTTCATCAAATTGAAATCGGGTTTCAAATGGAGAATCTGAGCTCCGCTGTCCGGGATCCCTTTTCTCCTCCTGTAAATTTTGCGTAAAGTATATCCAGTCTCCCCGAACATTTGCCCATATCCCTTCACCTGTTACATCTGGGAGCAAGCGGTCGGGTGCATCCTTCAATTCAATCGCATGCCTTGCTTTAAATCTAAATCGATTCGAACTCTCAACTTCATAGATCGCCAATACATGCTGGTTATGTATATATTCATATAGAGCAACAACCGGATTAACTCTAGCTTGATTACTCTGTTCTAGAACAAGAGCCATAGATGGATATTGTTTCACATGTACTTGCTGCTGATCAAAGCGATATAGAAAAGCGCTAACAATTAAAAACATAAAAAAACCGATTAATATAAATCGGACACGTCTTTCTTTCAACGATTCTTTCAAATGGAATCACTCTTTATTAATCATTTATCCAACTTTATTATACCATATCTAAATAGGCGGGCTAGTAAAAAAGTTTGATATTCAGTTAAATACATATAGGTAAATACATATTGACATTTTATATTAAAAAGTTATATAATACTCTTTGTGTAAAATATTGCAGCCTATGTGAGCGCCTTGATGCTCTCATTTTGTTCCTCAATCGGATTCCTGAAGCTGTCTAGCTCCAGGTGCCATCGGCTCGAGGTCATAAGCCAATCCGACAAGAAGGTTAAAGAACAACCTTCATGCCGGCTCGTCTTATGCTTGTCGCCGATAAGCGGGCACCTTCCGCATTTTTCGATGATGGGGTACTGTGTAACCCCCTGCTGCTGGGGCGAAGGTACATGAAAACAAAATGGACATGATTGTTGCGTGCATCTGTTTTTATTTTACAAAATAAAAACATTTAAAGGAGGAGTCATTCATGGCTCGTTATACTGGCCCAAGCTGGAAATTATCACGTCGTCTTGGTATTTCACTAAGCGGTACTGGTAAAGAATTAGAAAAGCGTCCTTACGCTCCTGGACAACATGGTCCAAACCAACGTAAAAAATTATCTGAGTACGGATTACAATTACAAGAGAAGCAAAAGCTTCGTCATATGTATGGTGTAAATGAGCGTCAATTCCGTAACTTATTTGATAAAGCTGGCAAAATGGCTGGTAAACACGGTGAAAACTTCATGATTCTTCTTGAATCACGTCTTGACAACGTTGTTTATCGTTTAGGTCTTGCTCGCACTCGCCGTCAGGCTCGTCAAATTGTTAACCACGGACATATCATGGTTGATGGACGTCGTGTTGATATCCCATCATACCGTTTAGCTCCTGGCCAAACAATTACACTTCGCGAGAAATCTCGTAACCTTGACATCGTTAAAGAAGCAATCGAAGTTACTAACTTCGTTCCTGACTTCGTTACTTTCGATGCAGACAAATTAGAAGGAACTTTCACTCGCTTACCAGAGCGTTCTGAGCTTCCTGCTGAAATTAACGAATCACTAATCGTAGAATTCTACTCTCGTTAATAGCTTTGCAAAGAGCAATATTAAAAACCCTAGAGACCTAATGGTTCTAGGGTTTTTATTTGTTCTCAGAAATTTAACGGACACCTATTCCGCTATTTATATAATATCCACTATTTTCGTAGCGCTAGCGGACAACAGTTCCGTTAAATGATCATAATCGTACAAAATTTACTATATCAAACGCTAATAGCGGAACCAGAGTCCAAAATTATAAGAAATAAATACTATTTTTTTGAAATAGCGGAACAACAGTCCGCAAAATTCTTCAATTTTATGGTTTATTAACGAACTGGCAAGTAAATTTCTACCTCCTCACCCTTTTCAAATGGAAAAGACCAAATCAGTGCGATTTGGTCTACTAACTTCTAATGTTTCTCCACGAAAAATGAACTGTTTAACTATTGAAGGTTTTAGTACTTAATTAAGAAATATTTCTTCTTCCCGCGTCTAATGACAGTAAATTGCCCTTCAATCCGGTCCTTTTCAGAAAGAACATATTCAAGTTCTGTTACACGTTCTCCATTCACATAAACAGCCCCATTTCCAACATCTTCACGCGCTTGGCGCTTAGATGGAGAAATTTTAGCCTCAACTAGAAGATCAACAATATTGATATCTTCTCCTGCTGTATGCTCGTAAGACGGAACATCTTTAAAACCTTGTTTAATTTCAGAAGCTGAAAGATTTCTAACGTCTCCGCTGAAAAGTGCCTCAGAAATTTTTATCGCCTGAATTAATGATTCTTCCCCATGAATCATACGAGTCATTTCCTCAGCAAGCGCTTTTTGGGCTTTGCGGAGATGTGCCTCTTCTTGGACAGATTGTTCTAGTGCTTCAATCTCTTCTTTAGAAAGGAATGTGAAGTATTTTAAGTATTTAATCACATCGGCATCTGCAGCATTAATCCAGAATTGGTAGAACTCATATGGAGTTGTTTTCTCTGGATCTAACCAAACTGCTCCGCTTTCTGTCTTGCCGAATTTCGTTCCATCTGCTTTTGTCACAAGCGGTATTGTCATGCCGTATGCCTTCGAGCCTTCCCCAACCATTTTGCGGATAAGCTCAAGACCAGTCGTAATATTTCCCCATTGGTCACTGCCGCCAATTTGTAATTTGCACTGATGATTCTCGTATAGATGCTTGAAGTCCATTCCTTGCATGATCGTATAAGCGAACTCAGTAAAGGAGATTCCAGTTTCTAAACGGCTCGCAATCGTATCCTTTGCCAGCATATAGTTGATTCCGATATGCTTCCCGTAATCTCTGAGGAATGTAATCATATTCATCTCTGAAGTCCAATCATAGTTATTGACCATGATCGCTCCATTCTCACCTTCAAAGTTAAAAATCGTTTTCAGTTGAGCCGTTAAACATTCAACATTATGCTGAACCGTCTCAATCGTTTGCAGTGTTCTTTCTTCGGTTGCCTTTGGATCACCAATTAATCCAGTTGCCCCACCAACAAGAACAATTGGACGATGGCCATGGTTTTGAAATCTTCTTAATGTAAGGAATGGCAGCAAGTGTCCAATATGCATGCTATCACCAGTAGGATCCATCCCACAGTATAAGGAGATTTTCTCCTTTTCAAGTGTTTCCTTCATTCCCTCTGCATCTGTTTGCTGGTAGATAATTCCTCTCCACTGTAAATCTTCAAGTAAATTCATTTCATATACCTCCTAAACTTTTTTATCCAAATTAATTACCTAGATTGCCTAATGAAAACATAGTTGGTAAAGGTTGATTTCCGCTCCAGGTGCTCGCTTTCCGCGGGGTGGGCGGTGAGCCTCCTCGGAGCATCCGCTCCTGCGGGGTCTCACCTGTCCCACTCCTCCCGCAGGAGTCTCACACCTTCCGCTCCAATCAACAACTTACATTCACACAACTTATCAAAACAATTTTTCAAAAATACAAAAAAGCGCCCCTGCATAATTGCAGGGACGCATATTAATTTTGCGCGGTACCACCCAGATTGAGGACAAAAAAATCCTCCACTCATTACGATAACGGATAACCGTTCACTGCTATTATTGCATGTGCAAGTTGACAGTGAAAGCTCGGGGAGGTAATTCATCCTTCTACATGTACTGACTCGCAGCAGCCGTCAGCTTTCTGAAACAGAGATAGAAGCACTACATGGGATCCCGTCAATGCTTAATATAAACTTTTAGGATATAGCATCATTTTTATCATATATCATGAACAAATGTCAACATAAAAAACAATAAAATACTTCTTAAATATTGAAACTTAATACTTACGTTATTCGACAAACAAAAAGAAGGGAAATTCTGAAAAAAAGCGAACCTAGAGATAATAGTATGCCAGTTTATGCTATAATGTATGTGATTTTAGGGGGATGATTGAATGAAAGAAAACCGAAACTTTATGAATCAATTGAAGTCTTGGCTTAGCCTTTTTACTAATAAAAAGACAAAAAAGGGTGCAAGTGTCACTTTACAAGTCACATGGAACTTAGTTTTACTTTTTATCATATTAATGGTCCTAGGCGGTTCATTTGCTGGTGGAGTTGGTGCTGGCTATTTCGCCTCTCTTGTAAAGGATGAGCAGATACGTCCATACGAAAATATGAAAAAAGATATATACAATTATGAAGAAACATCGGAATTATACTTTGCAGATAATGTCTATCTTGGAAAGCTCCGGACAGACCTTGAGCGTGAAGAAGTCAAGCTTGAGGATGTATCAGAGCATGTAATAAATGCTGTCGTTGCCACAGAAGATGAGTATTTTTATGAGCATGACGGTGTTGTGCCTAAAGCGATTATGCGTGCTATTTTCCAAGAGGTTTCTAATTCTTCTGTCCAAACAGGAGGAAGTACGCTGACACAGCAGCTAATCAAAAATCAGCTGCTGACAAACGAGGTTTCTTTTGAACGAAAAGCAAAGGAAATTTTGCTTGCCCTTCGACTTGAAAAGTTCTTCGACAAGAAAGAGATACTTGAAGCTTATTTAAACGTCTCTACTTTTGGCAGAAACTCATCTGGAAGAAATATTGCTGGAGTTCAAGCAGCTGCTAAAGGGTTGTTTGGAGTAAGTGCAAAGGAATTAAATCTTCCACAAGCTGCTTTCATTGCTGGTCTTCCACAGAGTCCATTTGGTTATACACCCTATACCCAAAAAGGAGAATTAAAAACTCCTGAAGGGATTAAACCAGGCTTAACACGTATGGAAACGGTATTAAAAAGGATGTTTGATGATGGAAGGATTGACCAAAATCAATATAATGATGCAATAGCCTATGATATTACAAAGGACTTCATCCCACGCGTCGAAAGTTCGATTGAAAAGTACCCTTATTTAACATTCGAAATCGAAAAGCGTGCAGTTGAAGTCATGTCCATGCTATTAGCAGAGCATGATGGCTACGATGAACAAGACTTAAAAGATGACAGCGAGCTTAGAAATGAGTACAAAATTCTAGCTGACCGTAATTTACGTCAGAATGGCTACCAAATTCATACGACTATTAATAAAGAGATCTACGATTCTATGCAAGCAGCAAGAGATAAATTTGAGTATTACGGAAGTGACAAAGTAGAAATTGTTAAGGACCCTGAAACAGGGGAAAAGAAGGAAGTAGTCGAGCCAGTGCAGCTCGGTGCTATTCTTATAGAGAACAGTACTGGGAAAATCCTTTCATTTGTTGGTGGAAGAGATTATGAAGTGGAACAGCTTAATCATGCTACAGATGCTTTAAGACCAAACGGATCTACAATGAAGCCTTTACTCGTATACGCTCCTGCTATGGAACTTGGTGCTGTTGCTCCAGGAACAGTCATACCTGATGTTCCTGTATACTTAAATCCAGCAAAACCGGATGTTCCTTATCCTACAAACTATGATAAGAGATACAGCGGTTTAGTATCGGCTCGTCATGCATTAAAGATGTCCTATAATGTTCCAGCCATGCTAACGTATAGATCCATCATGGATCAGCGTCCAGCTCAATATTTAGAAAAAATGGGTTTCTCATCAGTAATCGAAAGTGATTATCATAATCCTTCTCTCGCACTCGGCGGGATAACAAATGGAGTGACCGTTGAAGAAAACGTGAACGCATTCGGGACATTTGCTAACGAGGGGAAATTCATCGACAGCTATATCATCGATAAAATTGTCGATAGTTCAGGAAATATTGTTTATCAGCATGAGGTAAAGCCTGTTGAAGTATTCAGCCCTCAAACCGCTTGGTTAACCATTGATATGATGAGAGATGTAATAAATAGCGGGACAGCCAACTCTTTAAAAAGCCGTTTAAAATTCAGCTCAGATTGGGCTGGAAAAACTGGAACAGGCCAAGATTTAAAAGATACTTGGTTTGTTGCAACTAATCCAAATGTCAGCTTTGGCGTCTGGACTGGATATGATACACCAAAGCCAATGGAATTGAGATATAAAGGTCTTCACCATAGCCCACGAATCATTTATTTATGGGCACACTTAATGAATTCAGCTTATGATGTAGCTCCAAGTATAGTGGATCCAGATAAACAATTCCAAATGCCTGGCGGAATTGTTAAACGCTCTTATTGTGCAGCATCTGGTCTTCTTCCTTCTGATGCTTGTTCGAAAGCCGGCCTTGTTGAATCCGATTGGTATAACGCAAAGTTTGTTCCTTCAAGCTCAGATGATAGCTTTGCAAATGGCAGATACGTTCAAATAGGGGATAGCCGCTACTTAGCATTAGATAGCACACCTGAAGAATTCACTACAACTGGGGTCATACTGAGCCCAAACTATTTTGAAAATAAGTACGGAATACCAATTAAAGATACATCCCATTTAATTCCTAATTTAGGCCGATGGGGAAGTTTGCTAGTCGCTGAATCAAAGCTCGAGGAAAATGGCAAACAACCTAATGCGCCAAGTATAAGTGGAGGTAATTCTACTATTACATGGGGGAAACATCCTGAAGGTGATGTAGTAGGTTATCGTGTCTATCAGAAGACAGAGAGTGGTGCAAAGAAAGTAGCCAGTATATCTGCAGGAAATTCACTAACCTTTACTGCTCCAAACGGGGAGTTCTATGTAACTGCTGTCGATATTGCAGGAAAAGAATCTGCTCCATCCAATTTGATACAAGTTGGAAAGAAACCTGAAAAGGAAACCGAACCGCCAGCAGTCGAGAAACCGGATCCTCCAGGAGATGGAGAAACAACACCTCCTGGAAATGAGGATGGAAGCGGCAATAATCAGAATGGCGAAACTGAGCCTCCACCAAATAATAATAATAATAATAATAATAATAATAATAATAATAATAATAATAATGGATAGTTAACAAATAAGAGAACCGCACTCAAGTTTTTGAGTGCGGTTCTCTTATTTGTTATTTACTATTAATCCTCCATTGTTGAAAGATCGCCTGTAGGCAGATCAAGCTCCCAAGCTTTTAAGACACGGCGCATAATCTTCCCGCTTCTTGTTTTCGGCAATTTATCTCGGAATTCAATTTCACGAGGTGCAGCATGTGCTGCAAGGCCTTTTTTCACAAATTGGCGAATATCCTCAATTAATTCTTCTGTTGGTTCATATCCGTCCAGCAAGGCAATGAAAGCTTTAATAATTTCTCCCCGAACAGGATCTGGCTTCCCAATAACACCCGCTTCAGCAACAGCTGGATGCTCCAGCAGCTTACTCTCTACTTCAAATGGGCCAACCCGTTCTCCAGAGGTCATGATGACATCATCTACACGTCCTTGGAACCAAAAATAGCCGCCTTCATCCATATAAGCTGAATCTCCAGATACATACCAATCACCTGGCATGAAATAGGATTCATATTTCTGTTCATTATTCCAAATGGTATGCATCATCGCTGGCCAGCCTTTTTTAATCGCCAGGTTTCCCATTCGATATGGTGGGAGCTCATTGCCTTGATCATCTACAATTGCAGCAATAACGCCAGGAATAGGCTTGCCCATCGAGCCAGGCTTAATCTCTAAGCATGGGTAATTACATATTAATAAACCGCCTGTTTCAGTCATCCACCATGTATCATGTATGCGGAGATGGAATACCTTCATTCCCCATTTAACTACCTCTGGATTCAATGGCTCTCCCACGCTCACAACATGGCGAAGACTTGTTAGGTCGAATCGCTTAACAACTTCATCTCCTGCTCCCATAAGCATCCTAAATGCAGTAGGAGCACTATACCATACCGAAACCCCATACTCTTCAATCATCTTGTACCATGATTCTGGATTAAATCTTCCTCCAACAATTAAATTAGAAACCCCAGCTAGCCATGGGCCGAATATGCCATATGAAGTACCAGTTACCCAACCCGGATCAGCAGTGCACCAATATACATCTTCTTCTTTTAAATCTAGTACCCATTTAGCCGTTTGATAATGTTGAATCATTGCATTGTGTACGTGAAGAACGCCTTTAGGCTTCCCAGTAGAGCCAGAAGTATAATGCAGAATAAGTCCATCTGTCCGCTCCACCCATTCAATGGATAGCCTCTTGCTTGCTTCTGCAAATCGTTTATTAAAATCAATGTATGCCCCTTCTTCTTCAACATCATCCCCGATTAGGAAAATATATTTAAGTGCGGGTAATTCAGCAACAGGAACTCGCTTTAGAAGCTCTGGTGTAGTAATCAGCACCTTTGCTTCACTATCCTCCAAGCGATCTCGTACTGCTCCCTCCATGAATGCTTCAAATAACGGCCCAACAATAGCACCCAACTTGATTGCACCTAATGCAGCAAAATAAAGCTCTGGAGAACGCGGCATAAAAATAAATACTCGATCCCCTTTTTCAACATCCCCATATGCTTTTAAAACATTTCCAGCTTTATTTGAAAGCTCCTTCATTTCTTTAAATGTATATTTTTCATTTCTTAAGCCTTCTCTGAAATATAGAGCAACTTTATTTTTCCTGAAAGTTTCTGCATGCCGATCAATGGCTTCATAGGCCATATTTACTCGCCCTGTTTCATTCCATGAGAATTCCTTTTCAACATCTTTCCAATCAAAGTTTTTGTACAGTTCATCATAATTTTTCAGATTATAATCCCCTTTAGTAACTGGCAGCGCTTCTACTTTCATAAACCCTCATCCCCCTTTGAACTGAATTGCCTGGACGTTTATATAATCTTTATAAGAACTAGCTACTAAAAGATTAAGCGTAGCATCCCTATTTCTCTTAATTGTTTATTATTATATTATAAGTTTATTCAATTCTCAATTTTAAAAATATTCTATAACCAATAAATTACTAATAAAGTTTGTATTCTAAATTGTCACAAATTTACTTTGAATACAATGGAAAATGACTTGAAGATACTTTTAAAGGTAGAATTTTATGTATAATAGAATTATCATAAATCTTGTTTTTAGGCGGTGAATAAATGGAACATCGAAAAACGTATAATGCAAAGGAAATAAAAACACCAAAGGGAAATCTATTAATTGAAGGTCCTGTCTCACCAGGAAAATTAATGGAATACGAGTTTCATAAGGATTTAGTTGCTTTCCGTCCGCCTGAGCAGCAGAAGAAGGCACTTATAGAAATTGCAGCTCTGCCTGAAGGAAGGATTATCATTGCACGACATAGGGATATAATCGTTGGTTATGTAACCTATGTTTATCCCGATCCACTTGAAAGATGGTCTGAGGGAAAAATGGATAATTTAATTGAACTTGGTGCAATTGAAGTCATTCCTGAATTCAGAGGCTCTGGAACCGGAAAAAACTTATTAAGAGTTTCTATGATGGATGATGCAATGGAGGATTATATTACCATTACTACCGAGTATTATTGGCATTGGGATTTAAAAGGAACAGGCTTAAATGTCTGGGAATATCGAAAAGTAATGGAGAAAATGATGAATGCAGGCGGCCTTGAATGGTACGCAACAGATGATCCAGAAATAAGCTCACATCCTGCCAATTGTTTAATGGCGAAAATCGGCAAAAGGGTCGATCTTGAATCTGTGCAGCAATTTGATCGTCTCCGTTTCATGAATCGCTTCATGTACTAGTTTTATAGTCATTTAAGTATGGGGGAGATTATAAGTGATTATTGAAGAAATTATGAAGACAGATATTACTACATTGTCTGAGAATGATCGTATAGCTGATGCCATCCAATTAATGGGCGAGAAAAAAATTCGTCATCTCCCAATCGTTGATGAAAATCAGGTTTTGGTTGGCCTTGTTACTGACAGAGATATTCGTGATGCAACCCCATCTATTTTTGAAACAGAGAAATTTAAAGTGGGGTTACAAAATCCGCTGAAAATGATTATGAAAAAAGATGTGATCACTGGACATCCGCTTGATTTTGTTGAAGAAGTCTCAGCCATTTTATATGAACATCGAATTGGCTGTCTTCCAATCATAAATAACAAAAAATTAGTTGGAATTGTAACAGAAACAGATTTGCTTCGTACATTAGTTGAATTAACAGGAGCACATCAGCCAGGCTCACAAATTGAAGTGAGAGTACCAAATAAAACAGGAATGCTCTATGAGATTTCAACAGTCATTACAAATAAGAAAGCGAATATTCAAAGTGTACTCGTCTACCCTGATAAAAGTGATGAAAAATATAAAATTATTGTAATAAGACTTCAAACAATGAATCCGCTTTCACTAATTGAGGATTTAAAAAATGCCGGGCATCAAGTGCTTTGGCCAAATCATCCAGGGATGCCATCATGATACAAAACTCTGTATTTATCTATTCAGAAGACTTGTTGAACTACAAATTCAGTATGAATCATCCCTTTAATCAGATACGAATTAAATTAACATTTGATTTGCTTCAGCATTTGCAAGCAATAGAAGACGGACAGCTCATTTCGCCACGTACTGCAACAGATGAGGAGCTCCAGTTAATCCATGATCCTAGTTATGTCCAGGCAGTAAAACTTGCTGGCAGCGGAAAGCTCTCTTCCGATATTGCAGATAATTATGGTCTTGGTACAGAAGATGTTCCTATTTTCCCTAATATGCATGAAGCTAGTTCATTGCTTGTTGGTGGAACTTTAACAGCTGTTGATTATGTTATGAACGGCCATGCCAAACATGCCCTTCATCTAGGCGGAGGATTGCACCATGGCTTTCGGGGAAAAGCATCTGGTTTTTGTGTATATAACGACAGCTCTGTTGCGATTAAATATATTCAGGAGAAATATAAAGCTAGGGTCTTATACATAGATACAGATGCCCATCATGGGGATGGTGTTCAATGGTCATTTTATGATGATCCAGATGTTTGCACACTTTCCATTCATGAAACAGGTAGATATTTATTCCCTGGGACAGGAAATGTCAATGAGCGTGGCCAAGGAAAAGGATACGGCTATTCTTTTAATATCCCTGTCGATGCTTTTACAGAAGATGACTCTTGGCTTGAAATGTACCGTACTTCTTTAAGAGAAGTGGCTGAATATTTCAAACCTGATGTTATTCTTACACAGAACGGGGCTGATTCTCATTTTCTCGACCCACTGACACATTTATCATCAACAATGAAAATCTATCGAGAAATCCCTAAGCTTGCACATGAAATTGCTCATCAATATTGTGATGGAAAATGGATAGCCGTTGGGGGTGGCGGATACGACATATGGCGAGTAGTCCCCCGTGCTTGGGCCTTAATATGGCTCGAAATGACCGAAAACTCAAACTGTTACGGAAGTTTACCTTCAGAATGGATTGATGGATGGAGGACAGCTGCACCTGTTCCACTTCCTACTCAATGGGATGATCCTGATGATCTTTATAAACCAATCCCTCGAAAATTAGAAATTACCGAGAAAAATAGACAAACCTTAGAAAAAGCATTATTTCCAATCAGGAATCATTCCCGTACAGAATCTATGTAAAAAGGACCTTGTCTAGGTCCTTTTCATTTTTCGATATAATCATTTTCATTATATTTAGGATCAGATATGATAATTTCCACACGGCGATTTTTTTGTCGGTTTTCTGGGCTATCATTCGATACAATCGGTCTAGTATCCGCATAGCCGACCGCCATAAATCGTCTGCTGTCAAGCTGATGATTTTCAATTAGATAATTAATCACACTGCTTGCTCGTGCTGCAGAAAGCTCCCAATTGGAAGGATAGCGAAAAGAACTCATTGGAATATCATCCGAATGACCTTCTACTTTCACTAGATTAGGCAGCTCCAACAAAAGTTCTCCAACCTTATTCAGGAATAAATAAGCGTCTCCGAGTAAAGTTGCTTCGCCAGGATCAAACAGAACCTGCTCTTGGAGCACAAGAACCACTCCTCGATCAGTGCGATTGGCAACAATTACATCTCCCATCCCATTTATATCTAAGAAACTTTGTATTTCAGTCAATAAATTACTTAAGGATTCTTCAGATAAGTCAAGATCACTTTTGCCGTTGTCCTCCACTGGTATATCCGTTTCTGTACCTGGTGGATTTTCAGCTGGAATAACGGAAGGATAGAAATCAAAGAATTGATCTCTTAATGATTCTGAAATGGCTTTAAATTTCATCATATCAATTTGAGACATGGAAAATAGTAAAATAAAAAAGACTAGTATTAATGTGACCAAATCAGAGAATGTGACCATCCAGCTAGGGGCACCTGGAGTATTAGATGTCGACCTTCTCTTAAGCTTCATCATCCAAAGCCCCTCCTGTATTGAAGGCTTGTATAGCTTCCCTACGTTCGTTCGAGGATAAAAAGGCACTTAATTTTTCTTCCAAAAGTTTCGGATTCTGCCCAGACTGTACCCCGATCACTCCCTCAATTATGATTTGCTTTAAGAAAACCTCTTGTTCTGTCTTCAAGGCAAGCTTGGAAGCCAATGGCAAGAAGAATAAGTTGGCAAGCAATGTGCCGTATAAGGTAGTTAAAAGGGCAAGCGCCATATTCGGGCCTAGTGTGGAAGGATCATTTAAGCTTTTTAACATGAGAACTAGACCGATTAGTGTACCAATCATCCCCCATGCAGGGGCATATTCCCCAGCTTTTTCAAGAATACTTCTTCCCTTTCTATGTCTTTCTTCCATTGCTGCAATTTCTGCATTCATAATATCGTTTATGACATCGGGTTCAATCCCATCAACAGCAAGTAATACTCCCTTTCGAATGAACGGATCCTCAACCTCTTCTACTACCACTTCTAGCGATAGCAATCCCTCGCGCCGTGCACGATCTGAAAGATGAACAAATGTTTTAATTAATCTGCTTAAATTTTGCTCATTATGAGAAAATCCATGCCTAATAACAGTGAACATCCGTCTCATATCTTTAAGTGGAAAGCTCATCAGTAACCCAGCTATAACTCCACCTAATACAATAAGCATCGAGGCAGGGTCAATAAAAGCAAGAAAACCGCTGATTCCATCATTGGTAACAATTCCGAAGATAATCATCGCAAGGCCTACAATTAATCCAATTGGCGTTAATACATCAAACCTTTTCATCCGTCTTCTCCCGATCATTTAAGAATTTTCTTTATTTAGTTGAGTTTCGCTGTTCAATCCTATGAGGTAGAATGACAATATGATCAGAGATTTCTTCTTTATTCATCAGCTTTGTAAGAAGCCTCATAGCCACGGCACCAATATCATATAAAGGCTGTACAATTGTAGTTAGCTGTGGACGAACCATTAATGTTAATCGGGTGTTATCTGAGCTTATTACCTCAAAGTCCTCAGGGATTCGGTATCCTTTATCTACAGCACCATGGATAACACCTAACGACATTTCATCAGATCCAGAGAAAATGGCTGAAGGTTTACTTTCAAGCTCAAGCAGCTTTTCAATGGATTCAATCCCAGAATCGTAAGTATAATCCCCTTCGACTACGAAATCTTCCCTGAATTTAATTCCCGCTTCAGCAAGTGCCTGTTTGTATCCGGCTAATTTTTTATCACGGTTAATCGGCTCTTGTAATGGCCCTATCACAATAGCGATTTCTTTATGTCCATTTTCAATAAAGGAATTAATCACATCAAATGTAGCTTGTTGATAATCAATATTAACCGACGGAATTTTCCCGCTTTCCTCAACAGAGCCAGCAAGCACAATCGGTACCGGAGACTTTTCAAACTCTTCCACAAGTTCTGAGGTAATATTTCCGCCCATAAAAACAATTCCATCCACTTGCTTGCCAAGCATTGTATTGAGTAAATGGAGCTCTTTATCAAGGTTTTGATCTGAATTACTTAGAATAATATTATATTTATACATTGTTGCAATATCTTCTATCCCTCGGGCAAGCTCAGCAAAAAAGGTACTTGAGATATCTGGTATGATTACACCAACTGTTGTTGTTTTTTTACTTGCCAGGCCCCTTGCAACAGCATTTGGACGATAGCCAAGCCTATCAATAACTTCTACTACTTTTTTTCGTGTGGCAGGCTTTACGTTTGGATTTCCGTTTACAACTCGTGAAACGGTTGCCATTGATACATTTGCTTCTCTTGCAACATCATATATTGTTACATTCATCACTTTCACTCCTCATTAATTTATCAGGCTCTTTCATTATCTCCCTGCTATTTTCAGCTCTTGATATCTGTTCGTTAGGCTGTTTTAAAAATATTGTATAAATTATATTTAGTTGGAAGAGGTTGATTTGCGCTTCAGGATGCTCACTTTCCGCGGGGTGGGCGCTGAGCCTCCTCGGCGCTAAAGCACCTGTGGGGTCTCAGCTGTCCCACTTCTCCCGCAGGAGTCTCGCACCTTACGCTCCAATCAACCTTTTGGGTCAACAGTTGCAATCACAAATACAACAACCTTTTAGAAAAGAGCTATAATTTATGTATAATTATGTATTTAATCATACGACAGTATTTGACATGCCGCAATGCAAAGCCTTGCTTTTTCACAAAATGATAATAAAAAACCTTCTACAAGATGCAGAAGGCTTTCCTACTATTATACTCTAACGAAAGCAGATGATTGCAGTTCTTTCATAAATTCATCAAATTGCTTTAAATCCATTTGCTGTGCATTATCCGATAATGCTACGGCTGGATCTGGGTGTACTTCAGCCATTACTCCATCCGCACCAATTGCTATTGCTGCTTTTGCCGCTGGAAGCAATAAATCTCGTCTTCCCGTTGAATGCGTTACATCAACTAATACTGGTAAGTGTGTTTCTTGCTTCAGAATCGGAACAGCTGAGATATCAAGAGTATTTCTAGTCGCACGCTCATACGTCCGAATTCCGCGCTCACAAAGGATAATTTGTCCATTTCCTTGAGCCATAATATATTCTGCAGCATTAATGAATTCCTCAATCGTTGCAGCAATGCCACGTTTCAAAAGAACTGGCTTATTTACAGCCCCTGCTGCCTTCAACAGCTCAAAGTTTTGCATATTTCTAGCACCGATTTGGATAACATCTAGATACTCAACAGCTAGTTCAATATCAGAAGGACTTACAATCTCACTTATTACAGCAAGGTCATACTCGTCTCCAATCTGCTTTAAAATCTTTAATCCTTCTAGGCCAAGCCCCTGAAAATCATATGGTGATGTTCTCGGTTTAAAGGCACCTCCACGTAGGAGTTTCAATCCCTTAGATCGTACAGCATCAGCAACAGTTGCTACTTGTTCATAAGATTCCACCGCACATGGGCCAAAGACTAAATGCGGCTTTCCATCCCCAATCATTTCCCCTTTAAGATTGATAATGGTATTTTCAGGTTTCTTTTTCCTTGAGACTAATAGCGCCTTCCGGTGATCGTCCTCCTGAAGCTCCAAACCTGCTTTGAAAATCTCTTTAAACATATGCTCAATAGTTGAGTTTTCAAATGGACCGTCATTATGCTCTTTAATTTGATCAAGCATTTTTCGCTCGCGGACAGGATCATAACGATAGACCCCCTGCGTTTCCTTTGCCTTTCCAATTTCCTGAACCAGCTTCGCTCTCTCATTAATTAATGATAATAGCTGTAAGTTTAGTTCATCCACACGATTCCGTAGTTGATCAAGTTCATTACTCATTATAATCCCTTCCCTTCCATTTAAAGTGGAGCCAGAAAAAGAATGATCGATGAATTATCTCTGATTTATCTCATTCTTCTTTATCGCCCTTATAATATGTGTTACATTTTAAATAATTAGAGTTATTATATATGAATTATCTTAGTATGTCACGAAAAATTTCTTTATTAATTAAACGCTTTTAAGCGATAAAGTGACCAATGAACTATGAAGAAGGTGTATCCTTTGCTAGAACAAAAAAAGCTATTTGCCTTAGATATTGGGACCCGTTCTGTAATTGGCATTATACTTGAAGAACAAAATGGGCACTACCAAGTCGTAGACATTCTTGTTAAAGAGCATACAGAACGGGCAATGCTTGATGGACAAATACATGATGTCCTGTCTGTTTCAAAAATTATTTCTGAAATTAAACAGCAGCTCGAAGAAAAACACGGACCCTTAAAGAAAGTATGTGTGGCGGCGGCTGGCCGAGCTTTGAAAACAGAACGTTCAAAAGTGACGATCGATATAAATGGGAAACCGCTTATCAAAAAACAAGACATCCTTCATCTCGAACTAAGTGCGGTTCAGCAGGCACAGTCCCTTGTTGCAGAAAAGCATGAATCAGAAAAAAGCCATTACTATTATTGTGTTGGCTATTCCGTTCTCTATTACCGTTTGGATGGCGAAGAGATTGGTAATTTAATTGATCAGCAGGGGGAAGAAGCATCCGTCGAAATTATTGCTACTTTTCTTCCGAAGGTTGTCGTCGAATCACTTCTATCTGCCCTTCATCGTGCAGGTCTTGAGATGGAGGCTTTAACACTCGAGCCTATTGCTGCGATTAATGTATTAATCCCTCCATCCATGCGACGTCTCAATGTTGCTCTAGTGGACATTGGAGCAGGTACATCTGATATCGCCATTACAGATCTCAGAACAGTTATTGCCTATGGAATGGTCCCCATTGCTGGCGACGAAATAACTGAAGCAATAAGTGACCAATTACTCTTAGACTTTCCACTTGCCGAAAATGCGAAAAGAGAATTATATAAGAATGATACAATAATAGTTACAGATATTCTAGGATTTGAGACTGAAGTGAATAAAGAGGAAATCGTTGCACAGATTTCTCCCGTGTTAGATAAACTCGCATCCTCAATTTGTAATGAAATCTTGGGGCTTAACAATAATAAATCTCCCAAAGCTGTCATGCTAGTGGGCGGCGGCAGCCTGACTCCAGAATTGCCAAAAAGGGTTGCTGAAAAACTTAATCTTCCCGAAAATAGAGTGGCTATTCGTGGAATTGATGCCATACGTTCATTAACCATTTCAGCCCATATTGCACAGGGGCCTGAATTGGTTACACCAATTGGAATCGCAATCGCTGCACATCATTCTCCCGTTCAATACAAAACCGTTTATGTGAATGAACAGCCTGTGCGATTGTTTGAAGTCAACAAACTCACAGTTGGAGATTGTCTGCTTGCATCAGGTATAAAAATGAACAGATTATATGGAAAGCCAGGCTTAGCTCTTATTGTAACCTTAAATGGACAAAGTGTGACAATCCCAGGTGGACATGGGGAGGCTCCCTTAATTCTGCGTAATGGAGAACCTAGTTCACTAGACAGCGAAATTGAAAATGGAGATCAGCTCCTTGTTGAAAAAGGAAAAGATGGCCATAAAGCAACGATACAAATAAACGATCTAATTGATGAAGTCCCCAAAAAAGAAGTAAAAATAAATGAAGAGAAGTATATTATCTCTGCTGCAATCACTTGCAATGGCCATATAGCCTCACCAGAGAGACTTATCGAAGATCGAGATATTATTGAATGTAAAATACCTGAAACCATTGAAGAACTGCTTCTTTCATTAGGCTTACATAAGCTGATTGCAGAATTGAGACCATTCAGAGTCAAAATAAATGAAAGAGATACTTTTATTCCATCCTTCTCTGGTAAAGTATATCGAAATGGCATGGAAAGTAAGATTCATAACAGCTATGAGCATCATGACCATATCATTATAGAGAAAAAACACAAACCAACAGTTAAAGAATTAACTCAATTGAAGCAAATAATACTTTCACAGGCCATTCCTATTTCATTTAATAACAAAAAAATCACCCTTCAAAAACCAGTTTCTTTCATAAAAAGAAAGGGAGTTCTTCTAACAGAAGAAGATACGGTCGAGGATGGAGACCAGCTATTCATTGAGCAGCGTAAATTAGAGCCCTTCCTGTTTCAAGACTTATTCGGCCATGTCGATATTGAAATGCCTGCCCAAGCAAACGGGAACTTTGTTTTACTAAGAAATGGGGAACAAGCAACCTTTCATAGTAAGCTGGAACCTGGAGATGATTTAAAAATAGTTTGGCCAGTCAAACAAAAGACATCCATTTAATGGATGTCTTTTGTTATTAAATATTTTCTTCAATTGCCTTTGTTAATGATTGGTCCGTAATCTTCCAATGGGAAGTATGCCAGACGACATCTCCATTTTTGAAAAGAATAGCTTGTGGGGACTCGTGTTTGATATGAAAGGTTTCTGCAATATGATTCGACAATGCGCGATCCTCTTGAACGACAAGATAGAATGTTTCTACATCCGCATGTTCATTGGCAAACTTTTCATACTCCTCAAAAGCTCCCTGACTAACCGGGCATGTTGAACTATGTTTAAACAGAAGAAATAGATTGCTGGATGGAACTTGTCTATCAAATGCTTCCTGTTCATTCATTCTTTCCATAGAAATTGCCTCCTTTTAGAAAATGGTGAAGTTATTTTATCACTTCACCATTTCTAAAACAATGATATTGCTTATTGGTGAACTTTCACTTCTGTTTCATCAAAAGCTCGCTTTGTTTCTTCTAATTTCTGCTGAATCTCATCAGTTGGTGCTGATAAAACAATAGATTCTGAACTGCTTTCTTCAACTTGATGATTCATTTCTTCGGTTGGCTTTATACTTTTTACCTTATTAACCAATTCCGCTCCTTGTTTAGAAACGGTTTGTGTAATGGCATTGGTCTTTTCCTTTGCTGCTGTCGCTAATTCAGTTCCCCTTGCAACGGCTGTTTCACGAATTTGTCCTGTCTTTTCTTTTAGTACAATGGCCTGTTCATTAATATCTGTTCTTAGTTCTTTCCCAGATTTAGGCGCTAGGAATAGGGCAGTTGCAGCTCCAACGATCCCACCGATTAAAGCCCCAATCAAAAAATCCTTTGTATTAATACTTTCTTCCGACTTTGACTGATATTGTTCGTTCTGGTTTCGCTCTTGACTACTCATACTCTTATTCCTCCTTTTAGTTTCTTCCTCTTTCCCTTTTTTTCTGAAGGGGTTGCTCGTCCTCCACTATATGTTCAAAGGAGTCTTGTTTTCTCTTTTTCCACTTATCCTTCATTTCGAGAAAAACTTGACTCCATTGGACGACTGAAGATATCTTTTCTTTGTTTTCCTCAAGTTGACTATTGATAGAGGATGTAATCTTTTGAATGGATCCATTGAAACCTCTAACAGTATCTCCTACATCTTTCACAGCGTATACTACACTGTTCAAGCTCTCTGATTTATGTTGTATATCCAGAGCAAGTTCATTTGTCTTATGTAGCAGGTCTGTCGTCTCTCTAGTTACACCATCTAATTGTTTCTCCAAGCCAACTAATGTTTTTGAAACACTATCCAATGTCACTTGTAAGGATTTCAATGTCTTGGACAAATAAATCACAAGAATCAAAAAGGCAATAGCAATTACCGCAATACTTAAATATAAAATAATTTGCAACAAAAAAACCTCCATTTAGCTAACTTCTTTCTTTTTTACCCTATTTAGTTCGACATAAACCTACTGTTCATTAATAGTCTTCCATACAAAAGAGCTATTTCCTTCTTTAACTTACGACATTTCTATTTACAATAATTAATTTATCATATCTGAATGGTTTAAATAAACAAAAATAAAAATTTCGGGTACAATAGTATGGTGGCATATTAATTAGTTATTCGGAGGTATTAAAATGAAAGATCCTCGAATTGAAACACTTGCAAAAAATTTAATTAACTATTCAGTCCGTCTGCAAAAAGGGGAAAAGGTTCTTATCGAGAACTTTGGACTGCAAAAAGAGCTTGTAACAGCTCTAGTTAAAGAAGCCTATGCGGCGGGAGGCTATCCTTTCGTTTCATTAAAAGATCATCAAGTCGATCGTTCTCTTCTATTAGGTGCACAAGAAGAACAATTTGACATGATGGCAGACTTTGAAGCAAATGTGATGAGCAAAATGGATGCATACATAGGTCTTCGCGCAGGAGATAACATCAATGAACAATCAGATGTGCCTGATGATAAAATGAGAATCCATGGATCAACAATCGGCAAAAAGGTTCATCGTGACATTCGTGTACCAAAAACAAAATGGGTAGTCCTTAGATACCCTACAAATTCCATGGCTCAATTAGCTAAAATGAGCACAGAAGCATTTGAAGATTTCTATTTTGAAGTATGTAATCTTGACTATGGAAAAATGGATCAAGCAATGGACAATCTTGTTGAATTAATGAACAAGACAGACAAAGTGAAAATCACTGGACCTGGAACAGACCTATCCTTCTCAATTAAAGACATTCCAGCCATTAAATGTTCAGGGCAGATGAATATTCCTGACGGTGAAGTTTATACGGCACCTGTTCGTGATTCTGTTAATGGTGTCATCACTTATAATACACCATCTCCATACCAGGGCTTTACATTCGAAAATGTAAAATTAACCTTTAAGGATGGAAAAATTGTTGAAGCTACAGCAAATGATAATGAACGAATCAATAAAATCTTTGATACGGATGAGGGTGCCCGTTATATCGGTGAATTCGCTATTGGTGTAAATCCATTTATCCAACATCCAATGCAGGATATTTTATTTGATGAAAAAATTGAAGGCAGCTTCCACTTTACACCTGGTCAAGCATATGACGATGCCTATAATGGAAACAAATCCAATATTCATTGGGATATGGTTAACATTCAGCGTCCAGATTACGGTGGCGGCGAGATTTATTTCGATGATCGCTTGATTCGCAAAGACGGCCGTTTCGTTATTCCTGAATTAGAAGCGCTAAACCCTGAGAATTTGAAGTAAAATAAAAAGGATGCAGCCAAATAGCTTGCATCCTTTTTTCATTATAGCTGCTTTTCATACGCCTTTTGAAACTTTTGGATATCCCCTGCGCCCATGAAAATAATAACAGCATTCTCATGTGTCTTTAAAATAGCTGTTTCCTCTTCTAATAGGATTTCAGAGTCAGGAATCTTCGCTTTTAGATCCTCAATTGAAAGCTTCCCATGATTTTCTCTTGCAGATCCAAAAATCTCACATAAATAAACTTTATCTGCTAAGTTTAAACTTTCACCAAACTCATCAAGAAAGGTTTGAGTTCTCGTAAAGGTATGCGGCTGAAATACGCCAATCACTTCACGTTCAGGATACTTTTGTCTTGCCGCATCAATGGTAGCTTTAATTTCTGTTGGATGATGGGCATAGTCATCAATAATGACTTGCGTTCCGATCTCTTTTTCAGAAAATCTTCTTTTTACTCCCTCAAAGGAATGAAGATATTCTTGAACGATCTGTGGATCAATTTCTTCATAATGACAAATGGCAATAACAGCCAATGAATTTAAGATGTTATGATCTCCGAATGAGCGAATTGAAAACGTTTCATAAAATGTATTTCTTACAAATACATCAAATGTCGTGCCTTCTGTTGATTTAACAATATTTCGAGCTTGGAAATCATTTTCTTCACCAAATCCATAAAAAAGCACTGGAACTTTTGCTTGAATTTTTTGTAGCTGTTCATCATCACCACATGCAAAAATACCCTTGTTCACTTGCCATGACATTTCCTGAAAAGCAGAAAATACATCGTCAATATTGGCAAAATAATCTGGGTGATCGAAATCAATATTCGTCATGATTGCATAATCAGGGAAATAGGATAAAAAATGCCGTCTATATTCACAAGCTTCAAAAACAAAATATTCTGCGTTCTCTTCCCCTTTTCCTGTACCATCTCCGATAAGGAATGAAGTTGGCTTGGCACCTTTCATGACATGTGCAAGCAAACCTGTAGTCGACGTTTTCCCATGAGCACCTGTTACAGCAATACTTGTGAAGTTTTTCATGAAGTCACCGAGGAAACGATGATAACGTACAATTGGCAAGCCAAGCTTCATTGCCTCTTGGATTTCTTCATGAGTATCCGGGAATGCATTCCCAGCAATAATTGTCATTCCGGGCTGTATATTTTCTTTTTGAAAGGGAAGGATCTTTATTCCTGATTGTTCAAGGCCAAGCTGAGTGAAAAAGTATTTATCATAATCTGAGCCCTGAACTTGATAATTCATATCATGGAGAATTTGAGCCAAGGCACTCATCCCAGACCCCTTAATACCTATGAAATGGTAAATAGTCATATAAGAACCTCCAACCATCGTATATCTGTAAAACAGTATATGACATTTATCTAGTTTTGCGCACACCCCATATTAGGACATGACTTTGAATCGATTTCTTATGCACTTTCTTCATATTCAAACATTATAACATTAATTATGAGTTATAACTATGTAATAAAAATAGTGCCTATTACATCTGATTAAGCTAGATTATAAATCTAGTCTTCATTCTAACTTGTCTGTTATTCCACTTTTTCAAGCAATGGATTGGGTCTGTAGCGTCTGCCAGCTTTGGCTGCATGCTTTCCGTTAATTAGTACATTGTCACCTGTGAATCCAATATTAATCTTTAGCAAACTGCTCCCAACGCCATATGTATCAACCGGGACACCGTTTTCTTCAAACTCTTGAATTCGAGATTCATTAAAACCGCCGCTCACAACGATTTTTACATGTGAATAGCCTTCCTCATCTAAAGCATTTCTAAGGGCGAAAACTAATTCCGCATTTACGCCACGTGGATCAAACGTACCCAGAAGATGCTGATTTCTCAAAAAGTATTGATCAATAAGTGTTCTGGAAGTATCTAAACGTACTCCTTTTAGATCCTTGCCAAACGTTCTCGCAACCTTGAGGGAGTCAGTTATTACATCATTATTGTAATCAACTAAAGCAACAAGCTCATCCTCAGGGAAAGTTTCCTGGTATGCCTTAGTAGCGGAGACAATATCTCCATTAAATAGTTGGATCAGAGCATGTGGCATGGTGCCCATTCCATGTTTCCCCCACCACTCATTCATTGCATGAGTAGCTTGTGCTGTTGCCCCGCCAATATGAGCAGCATAGCCATCTCCAGCCTGAGTGATATAATGATCATCACGGTCTCCCATGAAAATAACTTGTTTTTGTTTGCCAGAGGCACTCGCTGCCTTGACAACATTATATACATTGGTAGCGACTGAAGTCCGTCTTGATAATATCCCATCAATGACACCTTCTAGGTAACCAAACGTCTGGTACTGGCCTGTAATGGTTAATACCGTTTCAAATGGAGAAATCTTGTCGCCATCCTTTAATGAATATATTTCAAGGTCATCTGGATTATCAGCAAAAGTTTTAAGAAGGGCGATTACTTCATCAGTCCCGCATAATACCGCATGGTTTTTTTGAAAAAACTGCATGGTGACGATGTTGTCCTTCTTATATTTATTTACGATATCTCTTGTCTTCAAAAAATAAACAGCGGAAAACCATCCATCTTTAACCCGCTCATCAAATTTAAAAGTCTGGTTAGTTAAACGTTTAATTTTCCCTTGTAATTTTAATTCAATTTCCTTCATTCTAAAAGCTCCTCAATAAAAGCAAATATTTATTCTTATTATTTAAAACATGCAAGTAAAGAATACCATGGATTAAATTATTGTACTAGTACCTTGAAGCGATTCAAGATCAACCTCGGTAATAAGGACATCTCTAGGCTTGCTGCCACGTGCCTCTGAAATCATTCCTTGCTGTTCCATCATATCAATTAATCGGGCCGCACGATTATAGCCTATTTTAAACCTTCTTTGCAGGCTCGAGGTGGAAGCAGAGCCGTGATCCACAACAAACTCACAAGCTTCATAAAAAAGCTCATCTTCCTCTTCTATTGCTTGTGCCTTTTTCAGGAGGTCTTCCTTTTCAAACAAATATTCAGGCTCCCGTTCTCTCCTCACATGTGCAACGACCTCATCGATTTCATTATCAGACACATAAGTCCCTTGCAATCGAACAGGCTTGGATGAACCATTTTCCAAAAATAGCATATCCCCTCGTCCGAGTAGTTTCTCCGCTCCGCTTATATCGATAATTGTCCGTGAATCAATTTGTGATGAGACAGAAAAAGCAATTCTAGTCGGAACATTTGCCTTGATTAATCCTGTAATAACATCAACAGATGGCCTCTGAGTAGCGATAATGAGGTGAATTCCACAGGCCCTTGCCTTTTGGGCAATACGACAAATTGCCTCCTCTACGTCCGCAGGGGACATCATCATTAAATCAGCTAGCTCATCAATAATGATCACTATATATGGAAGCATGTCAGAATAGCGTTTATGTTCTTTAGCCGTCTCATTAAATCGGTTAATATCCCTAACTCCGGCATGAACGAATAGCTCATAGCGGCGTTCCATTTCCTCCACAGCCCATTTTAATGCAGCAGTCGCAGCCTTCACATCCGTAATTACCGGACTAACTAGATGGGGAATACGATTATACGGAGCTAGCTCCACCATTTTTGGATCAATAAGAATTAACTTCAATTCATCTGGATTAGCTTTGTACAAAAGACTAATAAGAATGGAATTAATACAGACACTTTTCCCTGACCCTGTTGCACCAGCAATCAAACCATGAGGCATTTTGCTCAGATCTGTTACAATCGGATTTCCTGCAATGTCTAAACCAAGCACAGCTGTCAGTGGTGAAGGGCTCTGACGAAACTCAGAACTATTAATAATTTCACTAATAAAGACAGGTCTGCTTTTCTTATTAGGTACTTCAATCCCAATTGTATGCTTACCAGGTATGGGTGCTTCAATTCTGATATCTCTTGCAGCAAGACTTAATTTAATATCATCTGAGAGGTTTGTGATTTTATTTACTTTTACACCTGGTTCAGGTTGAACTTCATATCTTGTCACTGATGGTCCTTGCGTAATATTGACTACTTTTGCATGTACATTGAAGTTCGTTAAAGTTGAGTTTAATAATTGTTCCTGTTCATTCAACCATTCCGGTGCTTCTTCCTGATTAACAGAAGGGATAAGTAAACTTCTTGATGGAAATTCATAATAGGCAATTTCATCACTTTCCTCTTCTTCTGCTACTCTATATGTTTCCGTCTTAGGGGCTGAAGGAACATGTAAAGGCTCCTCACTTTTTAGAGGCATGCGTTTCTCCACTAGCTTCTGTTTATCCTGATTAAGCATGATGACATTAAATGGGATATGTTTTCTAGATGAAGGTACTGATGCTTCTGCTTCTTCATTTTCTTCTGGTTTTTCTTCGGGTCTTTCTTCTGGCTTATCTGAACTTGGACTAAGATCTTCTTGAACATCTTCGAAAACAGCTCGTATTTCAGGCTCTTCTACTTCCTGTTTGTGCTCAACCTGCTGCTCATCAATGCTGAGTGTTTGCTCGTCTGCATAGCCAAACGGCTCCACTTCATGCCCCAATTGTATTGGAGTCACTATAACTTCTTCTCTAGCGACTTCCGAATTGTCAACTATAGGCTTGTTCTCTATTTCGGCACTTGTCTCTTCTGATAACTCATAGACAATTGGCTCTAAATCAGCTTGCTCTGTCCTTCTCATTTTTGGACGACCAAATCCATAAATCGGTGAGGGAATTTCCGTTGGTCGGAAAGGACCTTTCTTTTTAACTTCAATCCCTTCATTTCTTTTTTGTTCAAGATCATTATTCTGGGTCCTTGTCCTTGATACAGCCTTATGCTCTCTTAACCTCATTTGTGGCGGTTTCTCGCTTGTATTTGCCTGCCTATTTTTTGGCTCTCTTTTTTGTATTTCATTCTTTTCATCTGGGATTAATGGGAAACGAAATTGGCCTTTTGGATATTGATACACAATCTTTGCGTCGATATCTTTTGATGGTTCTGATTGATTCTTCATTCGGCTATATTCCGTGAACTCTTGTTTTTCCTCTAATTCATAATCATCTTCATCACTCTTAAACATTTGAAAAAGCTTTTTAATCCAACTCAATTTATACCAACTCTTTCTTTCATTTCTATCCTTCTTATTTTAGCAGTATTTCGCGAAATTTGGAGAAAAAATAGAGAATGAGTCTAAATGCCGAGGCTAAACTATCATTAATGAACAATCGTAACTATTCTGCTCTTAAGGAAAAGGACCACAAATGTGATCCTTTTTCTTAAACACAGCTGGTTATTTTTTTTGATTTTTTCCAAGGATAAAGATCGGTTCAAATGTCCCATTTTCATAGAGAAAAGATAAAGAGGTAATAGGGACGCGTCCACTAGTGAAAAAGCTCATTGTCAGCTCAGCGAGAATATCATAACCAATCTCGTTCATGATATCAGCAATAATTAATACATCCTGATGTGGTACGGCTACTGCCATTGAGCCTTCCATTTGCTGCTCCATCTTTTTAATGAAGGCTTCATTTAAAATCCTGCTAGCATCATATCCATCGTTTTTATTTAAGAAATAAAATATATTGCCTGCAACCTTGTCACTTTTCATCTCTGTAGACAATGAACGAACATTAAATAAAGCAGTTTCCTTTATTCTTTCAGGAACCCAGCCTTCTTTTTGCATTAGTTTTGTATCAATAAGACGGTAGGTTGTACCTAGATCAAGCGCATAATATATTCTTGTTTCCGCTGTATGCTCATCAAATAAAAATGATACACCTTCCTCAGATTCTGATGGAAACGAGGCTGAGCGAATAACCGGAAAAATATTCTTTTCATGCCCACTAAGCTCAATATCTCCTTCCATAGCCTGAAGTCCTTCTTCTACATAATAAACAACTTCATCGATCGCCTTATCCTTTTCTATTTCCCACTTAGCAATAATTCCCGGCAACGAAATCGTAATTCCTTTGCCTGTCTGTTTATTTTCAATCCGAAGCTCATCCTTTTTCTTATCAAAAGAAAAAATGCGATTCGAATTTGTTAAGCGCTTTTCTAGTTCTTTCTTCATCTTTATACTATCCATTTTCATACAAGTCCCTCCTTAAAGGAGCTTTTTCAATCTATATTGTACATGAAAAATCCCCCACCATAAAGGATGGGGGGTTCATCGGTGCTTAATTACTTAAGCTATCAATAAAGTTCTCAATTTCTTCTTGTGTCTTTCGGTCTTTACTGACAAAACGTCCCAGTTCTTGCCCATCCTTATACCCGATAAAGCTAGGGATGCCAAATACCTCAAGCTGTATGCATAAATCAATAAATTGATCACGATCAACATAAATAAAAGTATAGTCTTGATATTTCGCTTCCACTTCTGGAAGAATCGGATCAATTATACGGCAATCCGGACACCAATCTGCTGAAAACATAAAGATATGTTTTCCATTGTCTCTTAGTTGTTCAAATTGCTCCATTGATTCAAGTTTTTTCATTTCTATCTCCTCCTGCGCAGATATTTAACTTGCATTCGTCTTATTTTCCCCATCTACTCTGATAATAGCAAGCCTTTTACTACAGGTCTAGTGAACTGCTCCCCTTCGTACTCCTTTTAGACAATTATTTCAACTCATATTGTAATAATGGGAAATAAGTTCTATAATTAGTTAAAATTTTAATTTTTAGAATATTATTAATTCATAGTGAGGTGAATACATTTGAAAACAATTCGCAGCAAGCTTATTCTCATTTTAAGCATGACAATTGGAGGTCTCATTTTACTGCTATCCTTTAACTTTCTATTAAATATCTTACAAAAAAATATCGATGAAAAAGAGACAGCCTTACTTTCTATTGTAGATAGAAGTAAAGATATTAAATACAATCTAGCCATGACAAGAAAATATGAACAGCAATTCTTAAGATCTCCCGACAAAATAGGTGAAGAATTAGTTATTCAAAATATTTTAAGAGTGAAAACAGAGTCAGGCCAATTAAGTAAGATGCTTAATGATCAAGATCTACAAAATCAATTTACGAAAGTCATTCAAAATACGGAAGACTACATAGAGAGTTTTAATACACTTGCCAAAATGTATCAGCTTGTCGGCTACAGTGACGAGCATGGACTAAAAGGACAAATTGAAAATACATCCTATCAGATTTTAAACCTAACTAAATCCCTTAACATTCCCAGCATCAATGAACAACTCCTACTAATGATGATGTATGAAAAGAAATACCTAGCAATAAGAGATGAAGATTCTTATCAGAAATTCATTGAGTCATCAGATGCATTTAAGGGAGAATTTCAAGCAAATAGTGATATTGATGCGCGCTCCAAGGATTATCTAGTTCAAAGATTATCCGATTATCAGTCTGCTTTAGATTCCATAAATTCTTCTTTTAACCAAACGGAGGAATTTATTATTCAATTCGATGATCAAGCTCGTTCCATTGAAAGTGCTGTAGCTGAGATTGAAAAATCCGTTTTAACTAATCAGTCTATCCTGAAAAATGAACTTGAGAAACAAAACACTCTTTATACAAATAGTACTTATGCTATCAGTCTATTACTCATTATTGTTCTATCCTTTGTCGGAATCTATTTGCTAAGAAATATATCCAAATCAATTCGTTCATTAAAATCTGGTGCAGAAAAGATCGGCAACGGAAATTTAGCTTACAGAGTACCTGCCATTGCAAAGGATGAGATGGGTGCACTTGCTCATACATTTAATCAAATGGCTGAAAAGGTACAGCAAACTTTTCTTCATATTCTTGATTCTGCTAATCAACTTCAAGCTTCTTCCCAGCACCTCGCTTCTATTTCGAAAGAAACGACTGCCCAGGCCAATGAAGTCAACTTGGCTATTAAGCATATCGCGATTGGGGCAGAAGAACAGTCAACCCAGCTTGAAGCAAGCGGTACAGATATTGAACAAGTGACAAAAGCCATCCAGTATACTGAACGATTGAGTACGGAAATAGCTTCTGAAGCAGCCCTGACAGAAAAAGAAGGCCATAATGGTTTACATACGATCCAAGAACTGCAAACGATTTCTGATCAGTTTTTGCTGCTTGCAAATCATTTAACTGAGAAAGTAATTGAGGCTGCCATTCAATCAGAAAATATTTCATCCATTATTGACAAGATACAAGGGATCGCTGAAAATACTAATTTACTGGCATTAAATGCGACGATCGAGGCTGCAAGAGCTGGTGAAGCAGGAAAAGGCTTTGCAGTCGTAGCAACAGAAGTAAGAAAATTGGCTGAACGATCGAAATTAGAAGCAATGGAAATACAAACATTCGTATCCTCAATGGGACAAATGATGGAGGAATTAAAATCTGAATCTGAACACTTTAATGACTATAAACTCCGCCAGGGTGCTTCTGTCGAAATGACGAAAAGCGCCTTTGAGAATATTGTTCATCATATAAAAAGCATTCATGGAAAAATAAGTACCATTGAAGCAGCTGTAAAAAATGTCGAGTCTTCAAATGATTCATTAACAGATCGAATCCATAATGTATTTACCGTTTCACAAAGCTCTGTTGCAACATCTGAAGAGGTAGCCGCCTCAAGTGAAACTCAGCTTCATGCCATTTCAAAGGTAAATGCTGCGGCGGCTCAGCTTAGCCAAATTGCCGGTGACCTCCAGCAAGAAGTCAATCAATTTAAGCTAGATACAGCAGACACAAAAGATATTGTAAAGAACACAAAAAAGCAGCTGCGATTCATCAACTTTTTCAAGAAAAGGAATTGAGTAGGAGGGGGTGATTAACCTCCGACCTCTCACACCACCGTACATACGGTTCCGTATACGGCGGTTCAATTAAGATAATTGACGCAAGATTTTATAACGGTCTTGTAGACTTTTAAGCCCT